>CALAUL010000072.1 GCA_937892255.1 uncultured Bacteroidales bacterium
AAACACCGTGGATATATTCGACAAAATTGACCAGACCCAAGGCGGTTCTATTGGTAAATATCAGAAGATGGCGCATGGTTACTTTGCGTTCCCGAAACTTGAAGGCGAAATAGGCCCACACATGCGTTTCCGTGGAAAAGAAGTACTCAACTGGAGTTTGAACAACTACCTCGGCTTAGCCAACGACCCTGAAGTTCGTAAAGCAGACGCCGAAGGTGCAGCAGAATGGGGTATGGCTTACCCTATGGGCGCACGCATGATGTCAGGACAAACTTCTAAGCACGAAGAACTCGAAGAGCGTCTTGCTAAATTCGTTGGCAAGGAAGACGCATTCCTTATCAACTTCGGCTATCAAGCTATGGTGTCAATCATCGACACTATGTGCTCTCGTTTCGACGTTATTGTTTACGACTCTGAATCTCACGCTTGTATCATGGATGGTATCTTCCTCCATAAGTCAAAAGGTGGCAAGAGCTTCGTATTCCCTCATAACGATATCGAAAACTGCCGCAAGAAACTCCAAATGGCACAAAGCTACATCGACAAGCAGGAACACAAAGGCGGTATCCTCGTCATTACTGAAGGTGTCTTCGGTATGGCAGGCGACCTCGGTGCCCTCGACAAAATCGTAGCTCTTAAGAAAGAATTCAACTTCCGTATCCTCGTTGATGACGCTCATGGCTTCGGCACAATGGGCCCTAACGGTCGCGGTACAGCCGAACACTTCGGCGTAATGGACGAGATAGACCTCGCATTTGGTACTTTCGCAAAGGCCATGGCAGGTATCGGTGGTTTCATCGCTTCAACAGAGAAAGTAGTTAACTTCCTCCGTTACAACATGCGTTCTCAAATGTTCGCTAAATCTCTCCCTATGCCAATGGTAGTAGGAGCTCTTAAGCGTATGGACCTCATAGAGTCTAAACCAGAGTATCGTGAGAAACTCTGGACCATAGCAAATGCTCTTCAGAAAGGTTTCGTAGAAAACGGTTTCGACATCGGTTGCACTCAGTCTCCTGTAACACCTGTATACTTCAAGTGTGCAGACTTGGCAGATGAAGAGGCATCTCTCCTTGAGGCTCTCAACATGATTGTTGACCTTCGCGAGAACTATGGCATATTCTGCTCTATCGTGAAGTACCCTGTAGTACCACGCGGAACTATCATGCTCCGTGTAATACCGACAGCAGCACACACCATGGAAGACGTAGAATACACAATCAAAACATTCTGCGAATTGAAGCACAAGCTCGAATCAGGAGAATACGCAAACATGCCTGCTCCTAACGTTTTCGGTAACTAATTGTGACAAGACATCACAAGTCATGATACGACGTCTCACCACTGTGGTGAGACGTCTTTTTTACATTCCGTCTCTCATATAAACCCTTAATCAGGCAAAATCCCAACAAAAAATCGGTACACACAAAAAAAACAAACTCCTTATTTCTTCCCAAAATTCAAACAACTCATTCTCTCACAAATACGACAAATAGACCACCATAACGACACGCCGACTTCTCAGTAGCGTCACCGTAACGCCACCGTAGGTACAAAACTCAAATCCCACACCCTTCAAACTAAAAAAATGCGACTTAAAGAACACATTATCGACTTGTCATTCCGACAAATAATACTATCAACTTCTCTCACAACAACAAACAAAACACACCTCAATACATCTTTCTTATAAAAAGAACCTTTCATATAATCAAAATAAACACTATATTTGGGTACACAAAACAATTACAACTTCTACAATGTGCTGTTATTCAGATATATAACAAAACAAAACTAATAACACCTTCAAAACATTAGTTTGGCACGATTATTGTAATATCTAAATAATAGAAACAAATATAAATTCACGATGATGAAAAGAGCAATATACACAACCTCGGCAATAAGCGCACTACTCACAATCACAAGCTGCGCTAACATGGGAATCGTAAACAGCAACGGAATGACCGATGATTTGTATTACGGAGTAACCCCAACCCTTAAAACTGCCAATGTATCGGCAGGCACTTCTATTCCGACATTGAACGAAGAGTCATACAACAAACGAGTAGCCATCTACAACTCTCAAAACGACCCTACTCAGACCGACAACCGAGATTTCAGCGGAATACAGGAAGAATATAGTGGCACTAAGAGCTACGTAATGGACGCTCTGTCTGAAACTCAGAACGCAGACTCTGTAGATTGGTCAAAGATAGAAGTAAATGACGTTGATGGCTTTTGGATTGACGGATTTTACGGAAGCGACATCGAAAGAAGTTATGCCGAACGCATGATACGATTCTATGGTCCGTTCTCAAATCTTAGATATTACTCACCAATAGTAAGTCATGCTCGTTATTCAGGCAATTGGAACATATATTTCACCAAAGGAAATGTATACCTCATTCCTCGCTGGTCAAACCCATTCTATGATGATTTCTTGTTTGATTCATATTTTTGGGGATGGAACAACCACACTCTTTGGAGTTTGAATCCCTACTATGAAGATTGGCTTTGGTATGGCGGACATCACCATTGGAATACTTGGCATCCTCATTGGTTCGACGTTCACTACTACAACTTTCCTCATTGGAACTTACATCCACATCACGGAAAGAGCAATTTCCACTACAGACACAGAGGTTGGAATCCGTATGATGGAGGAACAACATCTGTGCGCGAACACAACAACAAAACAAATGGTAGACATGGCAATAGCACTGTTTCTACAAGACAAAACAACACTGTCCGTGCCAGCAACCCAAGCAGTCGTACAAGCAGTTCGGGATATCGCACCAGCAACACAACAAACCGTGTTAACGTTTCGGACAGACGTGTTAGCACCTCTGGCAACCGCAACGCTGTATCTCGAACCTCTACTACGCAAAGCACCGTTAACGATAGAAGCACAGGTAGAACAACACGCTCTTATACTCGACCATCGTCTGACTCTTACGGAGCTGCTCAGACAAGAAACAGAGCTGCCACAAACAACAATAACTCTTCGACACAACAGAGATCTGCTATTAATGAAGAAAGAGTTCGTGTACAAAACAGCAGTAGTAACGCTTCCAACAATCCGGAAAGTTACAACTACTCATCTGGAGAAAATTATTCACGCACAACAAATCGTTACACGCAGTCATCGTCAAGGAACAACTCGTCGAGCTACAACCGAAGTTCTTCATCAAGCAACAGCTCATACAATACAGGAAGTAGTCAAAGCTCTTCATCTTACACACCGAGCTCATCTCGCAGATCGTCTAGTTATAATTCGGGACACTCTTCTAACTCTTCAAAAAGAAGTTATTCTTCGAGTTCATCAAGAAGTAACCACTCTAGCTATACTCCTTCTCGCTCTAGCAGTAGTAGCAGTTCTTCATACAGAAGTTCATCATCAAGCGGTTCATCGAGAAGCTCGTATAGCGGTTCATCAAGATCTAGTTCAGGAAGAAGATAAAAACACCTAATCATAACAAAAAAAACATAAGTCATGAAACAATATATATTCACATTGGCTCTCTCGTCTATAATGATAGGGACCACCGCACAAAACAATATTGACGCCACAAGATTCAACAACAACACTTATGAAGGCACAGCTCGTTCTGTCGCCATGGGCAACGCCTTCGGAGCTTTAGGCGCAGACCTCTCCGCAGCATCTATCAATCCGGCAGGATTGGGACGTTTCCGCTCAAATGAAATTTCAATGACCTTAGGCGTGAATATCAACAACACCAACACCAACTACTATGACTTTGAGGAAAAAGAAGACAAAATCTCTGTTCCCATCAACCATATAGGTATGGCGTTACACTCTCACCCTCAAGCAGAAGAGATGCGTAAGTTGGCTGGGTTCACATTTGCCCTAACGTATAACAGACTTGCAGACTTCAACACAACCGAAGTTTACCGCGACAAGTATGGCTATAATTCTCTACTCGACTACTTCTGCATGCCGGACATAGCAACTGATATTTTTTCTGGCGACTATGCCTACAGAGCAGGACTTATTTACGATACCTTTACCGAAAACGGCTCCACAACGAATTTCACTCACAACGTATGGGAATTACCCTACGGTGATGGACAACTCGACCCAATAGCACGCGAAGACGTAAACGGAATTGGACTTGTAGACCATGCTCAAAAAATAAAGAAACGCGGTTCAAAAAACGAATTGGCGTTTGCGACAGCATGGAACATCCAAAACAAATTCTTCATAGGAGCATCAATGGGAATTCAATCTTTGAAATACAAAGAGAAAAAGACACATAAAGAAGAATACTTTGGAGTTCCATTGAATGAAACAACTCATACCTTCACATACATAACAAATTTAAGACAAAACGGAACAGGCATAAACTTTAAATTAGGAGCAATTTTTCAGCCTATCAAATACGTTGCTGTTGGATTATCACTCCACACTCCAACATTCTACGCTATAGACGAAGAGTATTATGCTATTATCACAAGAGCTTGGAGCCCTGACAAATTCATGCCAAGAGAAACCTCCAAATACAATTACAAATATCGTTCTCCAGGTCGTTTTGTAGCAAGTTTAGCAGGCTTTATAGGTCAGTACGGTATAATAAGCTTTGACTATGAACGTAGCAACTATGGCAAAAGCGTATTTAAACCAAAAGATGACGAAATAGACGATATCTTCTATGACACCAACAATATGATAGAAGACATTATGGCAAAAACAAACTCTATACGCATAGGTGCAGAGGCTAAAATAACTTCTCAACTTTCAGTCAGAGCCGGATTTAAACATATGTCTTCTCCGACAAAAGACGAATACCATTATGCTTACAAAAACAAATATAGAGCACTTTCCGGTGGTGTCGGATATAGATTGAATTTCTTCTACGTAGACTTAGCTTATGTCAACTCTCAGCAAGAAAATGAACATTGGGTATTACCGGACATGGGAGATCAATATATTTACGAACCCAATAATCCGGCTTCGCTAAAGTCTACCAATCACAATGTAATACTGACAGCTGGCATAAGATTTTAATTTGGTCCTGTTGAACATTTCAACATAAGATAGACCACCACAAAATGTGTTATGTAATTGTTAATTAAAAATGGGAGTCGATGTGTATCGGCTCCCATTTTTATTACAACCACTCAACAACATCTTCAATTGTCTTTCGCACCGTTGCTTTATGTTCTCCACTAGGTTTTCCTATTGGCAACATCACTATCGGCTCAATATCAGAAGGCAGATTTAACGCTTGTGAGACTAACGATGTATCAAAATTACACACCCAACACGTACCCAAACCCTGTTCTACTGCCGCTAACGCTATATGCTCTGTAGCAATAGCCACATCTATATCACAATGATCCTTTCCATCAGAACCCCTATGCCAACTCTCGCTGTGATTGCCACAAACCACGATTATACACGGAGCACTCTTAAACCATTCTCTATTATAGGCCCTTTGCAACTTATCTATAATCTCTGTCTTTGTCACAACAAAGAATTTCCAAGGCTGATAATTAACCGCTGATGGAGCAAGACGAGCTGACTCTATTACTGAATACAACTGTTCTTTTGTTGGCATTTCAGGCAAATACGATCGCACGGAATACCTTTGTTCTATTGTCTCTTTTAAAGTCATAATCTTTTTTTTCGGCAAAGATAAAAAAGATTTGTCAACCATACTCGCAATAAGACATATCCATAAAGATACCACTTAATCATAAAATCACACATAAAAATAAAAAAGGAGGGCTTTGCACGTTTGCAAAGCCCTTTGTTCCTTAAATCAGCTAACTAAATCCAAGTTTTATGAAAAATCCCAATGCAAATATG
>CALAUL010000073.1 GCA_937892255.1 uncultured Bacteroidales bacterium
ACTTTGACAAATGGTCAAGTACACCACTTGATCAGTGGATATACTTTTTGAATACGGGCAACATACCCGATGAAGCTGATGCGCCAGGCATGAGCGAAGCGAGAGAGAAACTAAAAGTAGATGCATTATCAAAGGTTGATAGAGAGGCTTATTATCGTCATTTGGATAATGTTGTGATACTTCGCAATAACATTGTCACCGAACGAGAGGAAGGACGATTTGAAGGCATTGAAGAAGGCTTGAGAGTAGGACGAGAAGAGGGACGATTTGAAGGCATGGAAGAAGGATTGAGAGAGGGAATGAAGAAAGGTCGTGAAGAGGGCTTGAAAGAAGGTGTAATACAGACAGCACGTAATCTCAAAGCGTGCAATGTAGATATTGAGACCATCAAGGCAGCGACAGGTTTGTCTTCGGAGGAGATAGAGAGGTTGTGATGTTCTGGGCGGAAGTTTATCATGACAATGAACATATAGTTCTACCTTTTAAGGTAATGTATTAAGGTAAGGAGTATAGTGTGACATTGATAGGAGATTGGGCTTTTAATGATTGTAGAGGACTTACAAGCATGACATGTAAAGCTAATAACTCACCAGAGGCAAATAAATCATTTGGTGATGATGTTGATTATTCTATACCTTTCTTTGTTCCGAAAGAGAGTATAGAAATATAAGAATTATTACAAGTTGGCAATTTTTTACTAATTATACCTTTTAATTGGTGTATTATGTATTATGTCGGAGGAGTTGCTACCTTGGCTTTAATCATGATTCTTAGTTTCAAAAGGAAACTGTATAATATAAGTTACAGAAGTACGTTGTAAAATGACAAATCATATAAAAGACGCACTTTGCATTGATGTTTGGTGCGTCTTATGAGTTGTATATACACGTGTGTCGTATGTTTGATAGATGGGTGTTTACTTTTTGCTGTTATTTATCTTTCTTTGGAAGTGTTATCACATAGTTACGTCGTGATTTGTTGGGCATGATATTTTGACGCATCCACGGGTTGAGGACTTTAAGCATTTTGTATGTAGTGTTGTTGTCTATAGCAAATTGTGCGAGGTCGTTGATCGTAGTATCAATAGTTACGGTGTATGTCTCGTATGGCTTATACAGGTCTTTCTTTCCGATGTTAAATCCATAGTCAGAGGGGTTTTCCATGATAAGTTTTATAGCCATGATACGAAATGGGTAACGTGCTGTTTCTTCAGTCCATAGTATGTCGTAGAAACTGTTTTGCTTTTGTGTCGACATGTTGCGTAATACTCGATTTTGACCGCCGTTGTAGGCAGCCGCTACAAGAGTCCAAGAGCCGAGAGTGGCGTATGACTTTTTGAGATATTGACAAGCAGCGTGAGTGCTCTTGATGATGTTGTATCGTTCGTCGATATCTTTGTTTACTTCGAGGTTGAGTTCTCTGCCTGTACCCTCGAGTATCTGCCACAGGCCTACGGCACCTGCAGGAGACTTGGCTGTTGGCATGAGGTTACTTTCTGCAACACAAAGATATTTGAAGTCATCAGGAATGCCTTCTTCCTTCAGGATAGGTTCGATGATAGGGAAGAAACGTCCCGAACGCTTTATGGCGAGTTGTGTATTGGTGTGCCAAAACGTGTTGGTCAGTATCTCACGGTCGAGGGCTTCCCATACGTCATTACGATGTAGTGGAACCTCTTCTCCGCAGAAAGAAAGTTCTTCGGGCATGGGCGGGAGGTTGGTCACGTGAGGTGTTGTCTGAGGATCTTTGTCTCGTTTGGGCGATGGCTCTGTCGAGTTGATGAAGAGCCACGAGGCAACGGCAGAAAGAGCCACTATGGGAGTAATGATATTTGCTTTTTTCATGATGTATCTCTTGTCGTTTTTTTATATACTACTTAATAAGTGTCTTCTCGGAGTGCGAAAATACAAAAAAAGTTATAATTTTGTGTTGCATTAAGAAAAGAGCATAGATGGATAACGAAATTACAATCGACATAGACAAAGTGTTGGAGGCAAAGGCACCTAAGTTGAAGAAATGGTTGCCACGCTTTGTTATAAACTATGTCAAACGGACTATACATCAAGACGATATCAATGAGTTTATTTTGCGCAAACGAGATGTCAAAGGATTGGCTTATGCTGAGGATATCATAGAGAAGTTTGGGGCAGAGGTCAGTGTCTATGGATTGGAAAATGTGCCGGAGGAGGGCAGGTTTGTCTTTGCGTCAAATCATCCGTTGGGAGGATTGGACGGTATGGCATTTCTTCATGCAGTGGGGAAGAAACATCAGAAGTTGAAATTTCCTGTAAATGACATATTGTTATATTTGAAGAACTTTAGTGAGATATTCTTGCCTGTGAATAAGGTAGGCACGACGGGGCGCAAGTCGGCAGTATTGATGGAGGAGGCTTTTGCTTCGGACAATCAGATGTTGATGTTTCCGGCGGGTCTATGTTCGCGTAAGAGAGACGGCAAGATAGTGGATTTGGAATGGAAAAAGGGCTTTGTGACAAAGGCTATTCAGTATGAGAGGGACATTATTCCCGTACATATCTCGGGACGCAATAGTGATTTTTTTTACAATCTTAGTAACCTAAGGATACGTTTGGGCATAAAAGTGAATATTGAAATGCTCTACTTGGTAGACGAGATGTACAAACAACAAGGGAAGCATATAGATATATACTTTGGCAAGCCTATAAAATGGCAAGATATTGAGGGACGAGACGCTCGAGAAGTAGCTTCAGAGATAAAAAACATATCGTATACCCTTTGTAAAATGTGAATAAATTAGCGTAATTTGCAGATAGTAAAAAGTAAAAAGATGCCGTTATCAGAACCAATCATAGCACCTGTGTCTCGTGAAGAGTTGGAAGCCGAGTTGACACGAGAGCGTTTTGTCCGAAGTACGAATAAGGGAGGAAACAAGATATTTGACTTTTCAGCCAAGGAGTGTCCTGCACTGATGAGGGAGGTAGGACGACTGAGAGAGATAGCTTTCCGTATGGCGGGAGGCGGAACGGGTAAGGGTTGTGACATTGACGAATATGATGTGAGTGATATTCCCTTCCGTCAGCTCATAGTATGGGATCCCGATGAACGAGAGATATTGGGAGGTTACAGATACATCTTGTGCAAACATCTTCCGCAGACGCAAGAGGGAACGAAATATTTGGCAACATCGCACATGTTTCACTTCACAGATGAGTTTATCAAAGAGTACTTCCCGAAAATGATAGAGTTGGGACGTTCGTTTGTCCAGCCGTTATATCAGAGTAGCAAGGCAGGTGCAAAGAGCCTATATGCGTTGGATAACTTGTGGGACGGCTTGGGGTCGCTAGTGGTAGATCATCCAGACATGAAGTATTTCTTTGGCAAGGTGACAATGTATACACATTTCAACCTGCAAGCCAGAGACTATATACTCGGTTTTTGGAGGAAGTACTTTGGCGACAAGGAGAGACTCGTATACGCATACAATCCCATCGAGATAGGAGCGACATGCGAAGAGATAGACGCTATGTTTTGTGAAGGGTCATTTCAAGCCAACTACAAGATATTGGTAAGGAAAGTCAGGGAGATGGGCGAGAATATCCCTCCGTTGGTGAATGCTTACATGAACTTGTCGCCATCGATGAAAGTTTTTGGAACAGCCATAAACGATGAGTTTGGAGATGTGGAAGAGACAGCTATAATGATAAATTTGCACGATTTGTATGCGAATAAGTCAGAAAGACACGTCAATACATATAAAAAAGAGAAATAATAAACATAAACACCTGAGTGTATGAGAAGAATCGGACTTACATTGGTATTGCTGATGATGACATGCATTGCAAATGCACAAATAGGCAGAGAGGATATGTCGGCGTCGGTGCGATTGTTGTCGATAGGCGAAGCATTCATACAGGCAGGAAACTATGAAAAAGCAACACAGATATATGAAGACGCAGTAGAGGCAGCACGTGGTGTAGAGGAAAAGTGGAATGCAACAGACAAACTTGCTACGTTATATTCCGTTGGAGGCAGCCCCAAAGAGGCGTTGGCGTGTTATAATGTATTGTTGTCGGATTCAGCGGTGCTCATCAATGAGCTATATCAAATGTATATACACGGTGGTATAGGTCGGGTGTATATGCTAGCATCGGAATATGTAAGAGCGATAAAAAGTTTTGAAAAAGCAGTTCAACTATCGAAATACAAGCGAGATGAGGGATTTATGTCAGATTTGTATTCCAATATGGCTCATACTTTGCTTGTGGCGGGCGATGTCAGACGAGCCGAGGCACTGCTTGATAGTGCAGAGACGATAGGTCTGCGCAAGGGTGATAATGAAGCCTTGGTAAATGTATATAATGTGCGTGCCGACATGTATCGTAAGTATGGCGATTATGAAAATGCATACACATGTTTGAAGAAACATGTGGAGTACTACAACAAGATACGCGAGAGTGAGATAGCTAATTTGGTGAGTCAGTCAAATCCGTTATACGTACAAGATAAGGTCGAGTCGACAATGAAATTGCAGAAGCGAGTAGAGGAGTTGGAAGAACAATTGGCCGAGCGAGATACGACGATGAACATCTATGCGCAGATAAAATATGTGTGTATACTGTTGGTTTTGTTCTTCTTATCTATGACGATATGGATGTACTTTATGGGACGAAGGTCGAGGAAGAGGGTTAAGACTCTTGAATCTACACTCGATGAGAAACGCAGAGTGATGGCTATTGTAGCACATGACTTTGTAAATCCGTTCAATTCACTCATAGGTTTTGCAGAGTTGCAGTTGCAATATGCGATGGTGCACGAGGATAAAGAACTCATGAACTATAGCAAGGTTGTATATAACTCATCGCAGGCCTTGTATCAGGTTGTAGGCAACGTATTGGTATGGAGTCAGCTTGATAGCCCGATGAAGCCCAATAGAGTAGTGCTTAATCTCGGTTCGGAGACAGAAAAAGTCATAACGATATGTCGACTTATGGCAGAAGACAAGGGCGTTCGCATAAACGTCAACATTGAAACCGATTTGTTAGTTATGGCCGACGAAAATCACTTCAGTATAATACTTCGCAATGTAGTGTTGAACGCAATAAAGTTTACACCTCGAGGAGGCAGAATATCAATATCGTCAATGAAGTACGGTAACAAAGTGTCGGTAATCGTTGATGATACAGGAGTAGGAATGCCAGTGAAGAGAGTAGAGCAATTTATGAATAATGAGTCGTTGTCATCGACAATCGGCACCGGACAAGAAAAAGGTTTAGGCTTGGGCTTGATGATATGTCGCGATTTGGTGAAAGCAAATAGGGGACGTATGGACTTGGTTAGTTCGGAAGGTAGAGGCACAACAGTGACGCTTATGTTTGAAATGTCTAAAAACCAATGATATTATGGCGAAGAAAAAGACTTTCTCGTATGACAAGTCAGTAGCAGAGGTAGAGGAGATACTTAAAAAGTTGCAGTCGTCGGAATATTCATCGGTAGATGAGCTGATCGGATATGTAGATAAAGCTATGACGATAATAGAACGCTGTAAGGAAGAACTTGGCGTTATACAAAATAGAATAGAAAAGAAACTCAATAATGAGTAGTGTTGAAAAGTTGTCTTTCTGACAACTTTTTCTGTTTTATCGGATAAGTTTAAATCGAATACGCAAGGTTAATTTCTCTTCGTTCCAATCGAAGTTTAGTAGTTTGAAAGAGCCAATCTCAGAGGTGTTATCGACATGAGAACCGATACATAAGCACTCATCATAGTCTCCGACACGAACAATGCGGACAGTCTCGGAAGCATTGTCGGGAAGACGTGTGAGGTCGAAACGATTTTTAGCTTGCTGTTGAGATATGAATTCGATAGTGACTGGCATATTGCGTGCTATCACCTCGTTGACATGCCGTTCGAGGAATGCCATCTGTTGCTCAGTAGGACATTGCAGGAGGGTAAAGTCGAGTTTAGATTTCTTACGTTCTATGTGAGCCGAGAATGCACGTTTGCAACCAAAGATGTTTATCATTGCACGATTGATGATATGTTCAGTGGTATGCATAGGAGGAAACTCCTGTTTGTTATGTTCGTTGAGTAGTTGAGTATCAGAGTTCATAATGACATTTTTTGCGAAGATATGACAAAGAATTGAAAATGTGTAATAAATGAACGAGTAATATGTTTAAATATAGAGATATAAACGTGAATGGGCTCGTAATTGTGCTATTATTTTAGAATATTTTTATAGTTTTGTAATTGTATAATGGTATTAGAAAATTCTATTATAATATTGGAGACAATTCGTTATAGACACACATAAAAAGAAACGATGCAGACAAAAAAAGAATATGGCAACAAAGGTGAGGCACTTGTTGTTGAGTATCTTATGAAAAAGGGATATATGATATTGAACAGGAATTGGCGTTGTGGACATTGGGAATTGGATATCGTAGCGGAGAAAGACGGAGTAATAGTTTTTGTAGAGGTCAAAACACGCAGGAGAGAGACATTGCCAAGAGATGCGATAAGTGAGAGGCAGATTCGTACATTGACACAAGCAGCAGAAATGTATCTGCGAGAAATGACACAAGTGAAGGAATGTAGGTTTGATCTCGTTATGGTAAATAAAACTGGTGATTTGTCTAAAATAGAGCATATAGAGAGCGCTTTTAGATAAAAAATAAATGTAAGTTGAAAATCTTTTTTTTTAAAAAACTTCAAAAAAGATTTGGAGGGAAAGCGAAAAAGTATTTACCTTTGCACT
>CALAUL010000074.1 GCA_937892255.1 uncultured Bacteroidales bacterium
ATAATGAGCTTTGTCGCTTTATTGATAGCGATAAGGCTTTTTTACGTTCAGATACTTGACGATAAGTACAAACTATCGGCAGAGAGCAACTCTCGACGCAAGGAAATACAATATCCTTCAAGAGGTCTTATTTATGACAGAAACGGAAAATTGCTTGTCTCGAATCAGGCAGTATACGATATAATGATTGTACCGCGTGAAGTCCATGAGTTTGACAGTCTTGACTTCTGCAATACCGTCGGAATAAGCATGGAGACGTTACGAGACCTTTTCGACAAGGTGAAGACCAACTTACGCTACAGACGTATCTCAGCACATAAGCCTTCGTTATTCATCAAGCAGTTGTCAGGAGAAAGATACGCAGCTTTGCAGGAGAAATTGTATAAGTTGGGCGGATTCTACGGACAACGACGTACACTGCGCAAATACGAATATCCTGCAGCAGCACATATTCTCGGATATGTAGGTGAGGTAAATGAGAATATAATAAAAAGCAAACCTTACTACGAACAAGGCGACTATATCGGCATCAGTGGCATCGAAAGCAGTTTTGAAGAACGACTGCGAGGTAAGAAGGGCGTCAACTATGTAATGGTAGATGTTCTGGGTCGAAGCAAAGGCGCATTTCAAGATGGAAAATACGACACCATAGCGGTATCAGGACATAACCTTACACTCTCCATAGATATTGATTTGCAGATGTATGGAGAGAAACTTATGCAAGGCAAAACGGGCAGTATAGTGGCAATAAGACCATCTACCGGAGAGATACTTTGTATGGTGTCGGCTCCGGGATATGACCCATCGTTGCTCATAGGACGTAGCAGAACGGAGAATTTCCCAAAGTTATCATCAGACCCATCAAAACCATTGTTTAACAGAGCTATACAAGCATGGTACCCTCCGGGTTCGACTTTCAAAACCGTCAACGCTTTGATAGGATTGCAAGAAGGAATAATAACAGAGAAGACATCATATCCGTGTAGAATGGGTTATACTGTAGGACGTTTTCATTTGGGGTGTCACTCGCATTCTTCTCCACTTAGCCTGCGACAGTCGTTGCAACATTCGTGTAATGCATATTACTGCTATGAATTCAGAGCTCTGTTAGATGCTCCTAAGTATGGCAGTGTAAATACAGCTCTCGACGTGTGGAAAGACTACCTTGTCAAGTTCGGTCTGGGTTACAAATTAGGGATAGACATAGCCAATGAGAATAGAGGCTTTGTACCGAATGCCAACTACTACGATAAGGGCAAAGGCAAAGGCTGGACATCGTTGGGCGTCGTGTCGTTGTCTATCGGACAGGGAGAGTTGCTTCTGACGCCTATACAGCTTGCCAATGTAGCAGCGACGATAGGAAACAAAGGCTGGTTTTATACACCGCATGTGGTGCATAACATAGAGTCGGAAGAGATAGACGAATTGTACAGGACAAAGCGATATACGGGAATTGACAGTTCGTACTTCTCTATAGTACAAGATGGCATGGAAATGGCAGTATGGGGAACAGACGGAAGTACGGCGCGAGGTGCACAGATAGCAGACATCAGAGTGTGTGGCAAGACAGGAACAGCTCAAAATCCACATGGAAAAGATCACTCTATATTCATGGCATTTGCACCAAAGGAGAATCCGGAAATAGCCATATCGGTATATGTCGAGAATGCCGGATTCGGAGGCACATGGGCAGCCCCAATAGCAAGTTTGATGATAGAGAAGTTCATCAAAGGCGAGATTTCAGATACTCCGCAACGTAAGTGGACAGAGAAACGAATCTTAGAAGCACAGTTTAACAATGAGAAGCAACAGTAACACATATAGCAAAGGAGTTGATTGGTTGACAGTCATATTATATGCTCTGTTGGTAGGCTTTGGCTGGCTTAATCTGTATGCCGCCAATTTCAATCCGGAGACAAAAGTATTCTTCTCGGTAGATGCCGAATACTTTAAACAGCTTGTGTGGATTGGCATATCGGTGCTGTGTATCTGCATTATAATGATGGTTGACTCGAAACTATTTGTCGAGATAAGCTTTGTCGTCTTCGGAGTCTCCGTATTGCTGTTGATGGTAACACTGCTGATAGGCAAAGAGGTCAATGGTGCCAAAGCGTGGATAGGAATTGGGGCGATGTCATTTCAACCTGTGGAATTTACTAAGATAGGTACTGCGTTGGTTTTAGCGCGTATCATGAGTCGGTATGGCTTCACGTTTGATACAAAAGCGTATTTTAAGATATTCGGACTATTGCTCGTTCCAATAGCGTTGGTGTTGTTACAAAACGATACCGGAAGTGCGTTGATATTCTTCGTCTTTATGTTGGCCATGTATCGAGAAGGAATGTCGGGACATGTATTGATGTTGGGTGTGACATGCGGAGTGGCGGCTGTAGCTTCGTTGTTGGCAGGCAGTGACATAGTAATGTCGATATTGGCGGCTGTAGCAATAATGTTCATCATCTACATACTTAAGAGTTATCATGCTACAAAGAAAATAGGAATAACTCTGCTATTATTTGTAGCAACAGGAGCAGTAGCGTGGTTGGCAATGTATTATGCAGGAATAAAAGGGCAGATACAGACCGAAGTAGCGATACTGGCAGGAACGGCGGTTATGTCGATATATCTTGTTATAAAAGCATTATATAACAGAATACGCAATATCTTGGGTGTATTGGGTTATCTGTGGGTAGGATTTGTGATTTCATTCGCAACGGGTTACATCTTTGAGAATGTACTTATAGAGCACCAACGGACACGTATCAACGTCTTGTTCGGAATAGAAGAGGACCCGTTGGGCGCAGGATATAATGTAAACCAGAGTCTCATAGCCATTGGCTCGGGAGGCGTCATAGGAAAAGGTTTCTTGGAAGGAACACAGACAAAACTCAATTTTGTGCCAAAGCAAACGACGGACTTCATCTTTTGCACGGTAGGAGAGGAATGGGGATTTGTCGGCTCGGTAGGATTGGTGGCAGTATATTTGATATTCTTTATACGCCTGATATTGTTGGCCGAAAAGCAACATTCGATATTCTCCCGTGTGTATGGATATTGTATCGTCGGGATATTCTTTTTCCATTTCATGGTCAACATTTGCATGACGATAGGACTTATGCCGGTGATAGGAATACCATTGCCGTTCTTTAGTTATGGAGGTTCTTCGTTGTGGGGATTCTCTATAATGTTGTTTATCTTTCTAAAGTTAGACACAGAACGAGAATTGCTAATACGATAGAGATATGAATATCGAAAGAGTAAGAGAGATATGTTTGCAACATCGCTGTGTAGAGGAATGCACTCCGTTTGGCGACGATAATTTGGTGTTTAAAGTCGGCGGAAAGATGTTCGCATTGATGTCGTTGGATACCGATCATCGGCT
Source organism: uncultured Bacteroidales bacterium (assembly GCA_937892255.1). Taxonomy (GTDB): domain Bacteria; phylum Bacteroidota; class Bacteroidia; order Bacteroidales; family Marinilabiliaceae; genus W3P20-009. Next base: position 3,383 of record CALAUL010000074.1, read on the forward strand.
CAATTTAAAGTGCAATCCCGAGCGAGCAATAGAGTTGAGAGAGCAATATCCAGATGCAATAACACCCGGATACCACATGAACAAGAAACATTGGAATACTCTTTACGTGGATATACTTCAGGAGAATTTAGTCGCCGAACTCATATCACACGCCTACGAGTTAGTTTATAATTCATTGTCCAAAAAGATAAAAGAGGTATTATTATGAAAAAGTATGTGTCGTATTTCTTGCAAGGATTGCTGTATTTGGTTCCTTTGGTAGTCACGGTGTACGTCTTGGTATGGACAGTCAGTTTTGCTGATGGTCTGGTGCACGACATATTGGAGAAATTGGGAATAGACAACTATTTCTACATACCGGGAATAGGATTGTTGTTTGTCATAGTGATAATCTCTGCGGTGGGATACGTCGGTCCGACGTTGATAAAGACTCCGACAGCACAATTGTTGCATAAATTGATAAACTCGGCACCGTTTGTAAGAGTCATATATTCGTCGTTGAAGGATTTGATGTCGGCTGTAGTGGGGAAAAACAGAAAGTTCGGAATGCCGGTGTTGGTGAACTTGGACGATAGCGGGACAATGCATCGCTTAGGTTTTGTCACACAAGAAGATCTTAGTGCTCTGGATATAGATGACACAATGATAGCCGTCATGTTGCCCAACTCGTATGGAATGCTTGGAGACTTGGTGATAGTGCCACGCAGCAAAGTGAGACCCGTCAAAGCTCATTCCGCAGACGTAATGAAATTTATAGTATCCGGTGGCGTAACGCAATTAGGCGAAGAAGAGGAGATAAAGGAATAATATGTTTACGCGCACACAACTTATATTGGGACACGAAGGAATGCAGCGTTTGCGCAACATACGAGTCATCATCTTCGGAATAGGAGGTGTGGGCAGTTGGTGCGCAGAGAGCTTAGTGCGAACGGGTGTCGAGAACGTGACATTAGTTGATTCGGACGTAATATGCGCTTCAAATATCAATCGTCAGCTACACGCCACGAGAGAGACAGTAGGCCGAGTCAAAGTCGACGTGATGAAAGAGCGACTTCTCTCGATAAACAGCAATGCAAAAATCGAAGTTATACATAAGTTCTATGACATTCAAACAGCTGAAGAATTTCCTCTCGAACAATATGATGTGATAATAGACGCCATAGACAGCACAGATAGCAAAATATTGCTTATGGAACGAGCCTCGAGCCTTGCCGACAAAGGAGTCCTTTTTCTCTCAGCCATGGGTGCGGCATTGAAGATTGACGCATCACGGATAAAGGTGGCTGACTTTTGGGAAGTACACGGCTGTCCGTTGGCTTCTCGTCTGCGCAAACAGATACGTCGCACGTGTCGCACAGTAGGACATTTCCCCTGCGTATATAGTGATGAGGTTTTGGAAAACAAGCGTGACGGGTTGGACTTGTCCGGCGAAAAACGGGTCAATGGCTCTCTGGTTCACATCACGGCCATATACGGAATGATATTGACGGGTGAGGTATTGAAGAGAATAAACCTTAGATGATATGAATACCGAGGACTGTAATGTCATCTGTCTGTTGTGCAGCTGGTAGCCTGATATCATTAGAGACTTTCCAGTCGTGAAGGAGAGTGTCAAGGAAAATCTTTTGAACATTCATAGGCAAAGAGTGGTTCTTCTCGAGGAACTGACGTAGCCGTTTGGCTGTAAACTTCTTCAATTCGCCATTTTCATAACCGTATTGGTCGGTGATGCCATCGCTGAACAGATACAAGCGGTCGCCATGCTCAATCTTGATAACATGGTTGGAGAACGACTCCTTTTCTGCTATATAAATGCCAATCGGCATGCGGTCTCCCCTATATTCGAGAAGAGTTTTGTTGCGGACTATCCATAGAGGCCTGAAAGCTCCGGCATATTGAATCGTCATGTTGTTCATGTCGAAAATGAGCAAAGCAATATCTATACTATCTTGGTTCGAACCTTCCATCTTCGTTTGGTGAAGAGCTTGTTTGAGATTGTCTCTCATGGCATTAAGAATGCTTGCCGCCGTCATATTCTCAGTGTCGTTAATAGAGAAAACGTTGTTGAGGATAGAAATGCCGAGCATCGACATGAAAGCTCCGGGGATACCATGACCTGTACCATCGGCAACGGCAAGTAGCTTGTATCGACCTCTTTGAACAGCCCAATAGAAGTCTCCCGACACGATGTTAAGCGGTTTGAAATAGACGAAGCTCTCTCCGAAAATCTTGGATATGAGATTCTCAGAGGGAATGGTTGCTTTCTGTATATTGAGGGCGTATTCGATTGACTCATTTGTTTGCTTTTGAGCAAAGGTCAATTCGAAGTGTTGACGCTCCATGATGATTTTCTGGTGTGTGAGAAACTCGTTTTGAGCCTGAATCTCTTCTTTTTGTGCTTCGAGAGTTTGATTTGTAGTGTTCAATATGTGGTTTATCTGTTTTCTCTTTTTGAGGTTTTGCCAAATGATTAGTAATATCGCAGCAAGGACAATGATTATCAGACTGAAGAGGTAAATAAACAAACGGTTTATTTTTTGTTCGGCTTTGTGTATTTGTTGGTATCTTTTTAACTTATGGTTGTAGTCCAGTTGAGCGAGGTTGTCAGCCGATTTGACATTGTATTCGTCATTGCTGCTGTCGTACATCAGGGAATTATATTCCTTTAGGTATTTCAATGCTTTTTTATAGTCACCTTGCGACTCGTATAGAATAGAGTATGTGTACGCTATTTTTGTGTTGAAGGCTAAGTTGTCGTCGTCAGGGTTAATCAAGATGTTCTCCAACGAGGAGAGAATATTCAGAGCGCGAGAGAAGTCCTTTTTCAGTCCGTAAAGTGCGGCTCTGTTTATTTCGATATCGATAGAGTCGTTGAAATGTCCGTAGTCAGAGCACAACATCGAGGCACTGTCGATGCAGTTGGACATATCGTACAAATCCTTTTCGGTGATGTCTGAATTGTTGTAGCATTTGATTCCGATAAGTTCGGACAAAGATGTATATGTGTACATCAGAGAGGTGTATAATCTGCTCGAACCAATGGTATTGATGGTTTGTCTGTAATAGTTGTATGCGTTGTTGTAAGCCGAGTCGGCATTTAGTGTTTCGTAAAGTTTGTGATAATAAAGGCCGATGTAGTAATAGTCGTCTGCCAAGTTAGAGACATTTCCTATTGTCTTATCTATTAGTATAGCTTTGGAAAAATACCTTTTTGCATCGAATAGCATATTGGTTTCAATGCTTGCATGTCCCATCAGACGATAAGTGTCGGATATCATCACCGAGTCGTTTATGCTTATGTAGTGATTCAGAGCTTTGAGGTAATAACTATTAGCATCGAAGTATTGTTCGAGGGACGTAAGGTTGTTTGCCAAGAGGGTGTATGCGCTGGCTAAGTCATCGTTTTTGTCTAAGGTCTCGTATACCTCTATTGCATCGTAGAGCAGAGATACAGCTACGTCGTATTGTTGTTTGAAGTAATAAGCCCATGCTGTATAACGAAGGGCATTTGCGTATTTGTCTGTCAGGTCAAGTTTCTTGGCCAGTTGCAATTCCAATTGGGCATATTTGATTGTAGAGTCGGCATCGGTATGAAGTTTTGATATAGAGTCAAGAGCTTCTATTTGTATCTTTTCGTCTAAGCTGGTGAAGTAGAGAGATGATAGGTTGTCAAGCAATATTCTGGTGCTATCGTTCTGAGCATGTATATTGCGAGGAAATACGTGTATGATAAGGCATAGGCCTACAATCAGTGTATATCTGTATAGGTTCATATACTCTTACGTTGTCAGGTTAACACTTGCGAATGTATAAAAAATAAAGTATCCTTGCAAATAAATTGTATATTAATGAGAAACATAGACAAAGGAAGTACGATTGCCGTTGTGGCACCATCTGGAACATTAGATAGTCAGATACTTAAAAAGGCCGTCGATATCATTGCTGATGAAGGGTATAAGGTGGAGATTATGTCTCATGTGGAAGGCTTTAAGAGAGGTGTCTTCTCTGCGTCGGACGGAGATAGAGCTGCCGATTTGAGCGAAGCCATAGAGCGAGACGACATCGATGCCATCATCTGTGCACGTGGCGGATATGGTGCTATGCGTACACTTCAGAAGTTGCCACCGGAGACACTGCTGAGGTGCGACAAATGGTTGGTGGGATTCTCCGACATAACGGTTTTGCATTCGTACCTCTCAAAGCATGACATAGCTTCTATTCACGGTCCGATGTTGAAACATATTGCCACGCACGGGTTTGGGCATAGTGATATTGAGAACCTCTTTGCTTTGATGCGAGGAGAAAGAGTTGAGATAGAGGTGCCGGAGCATGCCTTGTCGAGGGAAGGACAAGTACAAGGGACTATTGTAGGAGGCAATCTGTCAATAGTTTATTCGTTGCGAGGGACACCTGCTGAAGTGGATTACGAAGGCAAAATACTTTTCATAGAGGATTTGTGCGAGTACCGTTATCATATTGACCGAATGATGCAGAACTTGCGTTATTCGGGCGTCCTGAGCAAGTTGTCGGGACTTATAGTCGGGCAGTTTACTGATATGAAAGATGGAGCGACGCCCTTCGGGAAGAGTGAGTACGAGATAATAGCGGAGGCCGTTGAAGAGTATGATTATCCGGTACTTTTGGGCTATCCGGCAGGCCATGCCGACGATGTCAATCAGCCACTTGTCATGGGGCGCAGATGTACTATAAATGGCCGTAAGGTGATATTCGGTTAGTGATTGCGATGGTAAAGGTCGTAACAGATGTCGGCGAAATGCCGGCATTTGTTTTTTAATCCCCGTTGGGAGAACGTTTGACGTGTTATTTCGACAATGAGATGTTTGAATGTCTTGAGTCTTTGATGAATGCCACCCTTTGTAGACCCGCCAATCTTAGCAAGGAAAGAGGCGTCTATAGAAGTCGTAGGACTATTGTAATGCTCTTCTATGCGCAGTCTCTTCTCTTCGGGCAATAAGGAACAGATATGAAGCATAGCCCACAACATTGTTTGACGGTAGTGAGAATTCATCTCGAGAGCATCGTCGCACAGACAGCAGACATCACCATCATACGAAGTGAGGAGTTGTACAATGTCTACAATCCAATTAATCCTAATGCCCTTGTCGTGACGGTTTTTTATAAGGTGAGACAAGAGATGGTACAACATCATGGTCGCATCAAGAGTTTTAATCTTGTTGCAGCAGATATGTTGGAAAATATCGACATTGGGAGCACGCAGACTATCCTGACTGTAGAGGTTGAAATGAAGTTCGATAATCTGTCCGTCAAGAGTCATCGGATTGAGGTGAGTTCGCAGCGTCTCTGACAGAATATTTGTACGTCGCTCATGTTCTCGAATGACACCGCCGAGTTCGCTTCGGATAAGCCTATGCGCTTTGTAGATGTTGTCATGATGGACCAGCACGTCGATATCTCCAATGGTGCGTTGAGACATATCACTGTATAGAGTGGCGGCAACGGCAAGACCTTTCAGAGCTATCAGTTCTATGCCGTGAGATGCTAACATAGACTCAATCTTTTGGAATAAGGCAAGATTCCGTTGGTTGTTGACGAGAGAGCCCAAAGCATTGGGACGAAGCATAGCCGCTAAGGCAACAAGAGAACTATTCTCCTTGTAGAACTTGTTGATATTGCCGACACACCAACCGGAACAGCCGTTTTGACATATTGTCGTGCAAACAGCTTTCATTTCCGACTCCGTCAAAAAGATGGAAGCGAGGCCGTCCGTTTTGAACGGTTTGCACAAGTCGATGATGATATTGAGAGTGTCGTGTTGTTCCATGTCCCTATGTGGTAAGCTCTTTTGAGTTGCAATAATCGTAAAAATATTCGACATAGTCAATAGCGAGACGGCAACCACGGACATTGTTAAAGGTGCTTTAAACGCCATTTAAACACCGTTTAAAAGCTACTAAAAGAATGCATTGCAAAAGACCTCAAACATACACGCAGATAATATCAAGCCAAAGCCGTGAAGTGGTCTATTTTTCTGAGTCGAGAAGTCACGGTAACCCTGCGGTAACTCTGCGGTAGCTCTACGGTGACGTTGCAGTGAAGAAATTTAGGCTTTAGTTCGGAAATAGGACACTGAGAAAAGACATTGAGCCAAGACGTCGACAGACAAAGAAACGGACAAGAGGCACTGCGAAACGAAAACATCTGAATGACAAATATCAAGCCAGACCTGAAATGTAAGTAATTATTATTATCTTTGGCCGTGTAAAAAGAACATGTATGCATATCTTTCGATTTCTCTTGTACCCGTTTGCAATGATATATTGCGGTGTGACAGACTTACGCAATTGGCTTTACGACAAAGGATATAAAAAGAGTCGTAAGTTCGATTTTCCAATTATATGCGTTGGCAATCTTACCGTCGGAGGAACGGGCAAAACACCTTTTATAGAATACCTGACAAGATTGCTGGCTCCCTTTACTCCATCATTGGTCAGTCGAGGTTATCGTCGTTCGACTCGAGGAATGGTCATAGGGAAACTTGAGCACACAGCGGCTCAGATAGGCGACGAACCATTTCAGATACTACACAAGTTTCCGGATATGACGGTGATAAGTGATGGCAATCGCAACAGAGCAATATCGTATCTGTTGGATAAAGGACAAACGGGCGTTGTCCTTATGGACGATGGCTATCAGCACCGCAAGGTAGAGCCGGGCTTGAACATCATAATGTGCGATTATGCGCGTCCGATGTGGTGCGACTATGTCTTTCCGGTAGGTAATCTGCGAGAGTCGCAGAAATGGATAAAGAGAGCACACATCATCATAGTCAACAAATGTCCTTCTGACTTGTCGCAGATAGAGGCCGACGGCATACGAGAAATGATGAACCTTTACCCCGACCAACAACTCTTCTTCGGAACGGTAGTGTATGGAATAATGCGGCGCAGTGATGGTACGACATTAGATGAAGTACTGAATCCGCGGGAAGTAGTGTTGGGAGTTACGGGAGTAAGTCGTCCGGCACCATTCTATGATGAACTTGAGCGTAGAGGATTTGTCGTTGACCGAATGAACTTCTCCGACCATCATCCGTTTACAGAGAACGACATCAAAGCCATACAGAAGCGAGCATGTCGCATAGGAGCAAAGAGCGTCATTACGACGGAAAAAGACAATACACGCATGCCGGAAATACCCGGACTCAATGTGTATTACATACCTATAGAATTGCGCATACTCTTAGGTCAAGAAAAGAAGTTGAATCAAATAATAATAGATTATGTTGCAGGCAATAAATGAAGCGGCAGAATATTTGAAAGCCCAATTTGCCGAACAACCGCAAGTGGCCATCATCTTAGGCACCGGTTTGGGAGGCCTTGTCAGTGAAATAGAAATAGAGAAAACAATCGCATACGAAGAGATACCGCATTTCCCGCGTTCTACGGTCGAAGGACATGCAGGACGGCTGATACTCGGTAAGATAGGAGGAGTATCTGTTCTAGCCATGCAGGGGCGTTTCCATTACTACGAAGGATATGCCATGTCGCAAGTGACAATGCCCGTCAGAGTCTTCAAAACAGCCGGAATAAACACACTCTTCGTCTCAAATGCATCGGGTGGCCTCAACCCGTCGTTCAAGGTCGGAGACATAATGGTTATTAACGATCACATCAACATGTTTGGGACAAATCCGCTCATAGGCAAAAACTATGAAGAGTTTGGACCTCGTTTCCCGGATATGAGTGAGACATATAGCAAGCGACTTATAAAACGAGCATTTGAGATAGCACAAGCAAATGGCATAACACTGCAAGAGGGAGTATATGTCGGAACTACAGGCCCGACATTTGAAACACCGGCAGAATATAAGATGTTTCGTCTTTTGGGAGCCGACGCAGTGGGAATGTCGACAGTGCCGGAAGTAATCATTGCTCGTCATGCAGGAATGGAAGTCTTTGGCATATCGATAATAACAGACTCGGGAGTTCCGGGAGAGATAGTGGAGGTAAGTCATGAAGAGGTGCAAAAAGTTGCAGCAGCGGCAGAGCCACTCATGACGAAGGTAATCAGAGAATTGGTTGTCAGCCTTAGATAGAAGGATAATAAAAGAAAGGAGTTCGATAGTACAAAAGTCGAGCTCCTTTTCTTATACAAAGGCAAACGGAAAACACGTTTAGTTAATGAGAATAGAGAGAGTTACGAAAGAAGCGCACGGAAGACATTGAAATAAAACTGCGATAATTTTTTGTTCGGTACTATTTAATTTACTTAAATTTGCACCGCAGTAATTGTATAAATATGGCGAAAACGGGAAAAGCATACGATTTAGTAATAGTGGAGTCACCCGCAAAGGCAAAGACGATAGGACAATTCTTGGGTGATGGATTTGAAGTGAGATCAAGTTATGGTCATATACGAGACTTGAAGAAGAACAACTTCGGAGTCGACGTGGCGAATAACTATGCTCCGGAATACATCGTACCGGAAGAGAAAATGACGGTAGTTGCCGAACTGAAGAAGTTGGCAGACAAAGCAAGGAACGTATGGTTGGCTTCCGATGAAGACCGAGAGGGAGAAGCAATATCGTGGCATTTGTCGGAAGTGTTAGGTTTAGATGTTGCAACAACAAAGCGAATAGTATTTCATGAAATCACAAAAGAGGCGATACAGAATGCAGTCAAAACACCTCGTACCATAAATATGAATCTTGTCAATGCGCAACAAGCACGTCGAGTGTTGGATCGTCTTGTGGGCTTTGAACTATCGCCGGTGCTATGGCGCAAAGTCAAACCATCGTTGTCGGCAGGAAGAGTACAGTCAGTAGCAGTTAGAATATTGGTTGAGAGAGAGAGAGAAATATTTGCATTTGTTCCGCAATCATCGTATCAGACCATAGCTTCGTTCGTCATGGAAGATGGGCATGTGCTCAAAGGCGAATTGACAAAACGATTTGAAACGCTCGAAGATGCTGAGGCGTTCTTAAGCAAATGTAGAGGAGCACAATTTGCAATTGCCGAAATAGAGAAAAAGCCTGTAACGAGAGTACCAGCACCGCCTTTTACGACGTCAACATTGCAACAAGAGGCAAGTCGCAAATTAGGATTCTCCGTATCGCAGACAATGTCAATAGCCCAAAAGTTATATGAAGCCGGATTTATAACATATATGCGTACCGACTCTGTAAATTTGGCTGATGTTGCAATTCGCACAGCAGCATCTGTTATAACAGAGAACATGGGTAAAGAATACCATAAAGTTCGCAAATACAAGACAAAAACGAAAGGAGCACAAGAAGCGCATGAAGCAATACGTCCAACGTACCTACAAAATCAAAGCATAGAAGGGACTTCGCAAGAAAAGAAACTCTACGACTTGATATGGAAAAGAACCATAGCATCGCAGATGGCAGATGCGCAACTCGAGCGTACCAATATCAAAATATCTGCACAAGGAGTGAAGTATGAGTTTGTATCGACAGCAGAGGTAGTAATCTTTGACGGATTTTTGAAAGTCTACGCAGAGTCGACAGATGATGAAGTAACGGAAGAAGAGGTGGCTACATTGCCAAGTGTCAATTTAGGTGACAAACTCGGAATAAAGAGCTTACAATCAAGGGAACGTTGGAGTCAGCGACCATCGCGTTATAGTGAAGCGTCGTTGGTTAGAAAACTTGAGGAACTGGGAATAGGCAGACCGTCGACATACGCACCGACAATATCAACAATACAGCAACGAGGATATGTAGTCAAAGAAAACAGAGAGGGAACAACACGAAAATATAAATTGTTGACACTTACCGCGAAAGGCGTAGATATAAAAGAGAAGGCCGAAAACTCAGGAGCAGAGAAGAGTAAACTCTTCCCGACGGATATCGGAATGCTTGTGACGGATTTCCTCCTTGCGAACTTTGAAGAAGTAATGAGTTATGACTTTACGGCAAGTGTAGAGAAGCAATTTGATGATATTGCAGAGGGAGAGTTGGTATGGCAGGACGTGATAAGCGACTTTTATAAGCCGTTTAATGTCAAAGTAAAAGACGTCATGGAGAACTCGCAAAAGAATACCGGAGAGCGTATTTTGGGGATAGACCCAAAGACTGGAAAGAGCGTCAGTGTTCGAGTAGGACGTTTCGGTCCAATGGCGCAGCTTGGAGATTCACAAGACGAAAATGACAAACCGCAGTACTCGTCACTACGACATGGACAACATATCGAGACAATAACATTGGAGGAAGCATTAGCATTATTCGAATTGCCGCGAACCATAGGAGAGTATGAGGGAAAGTCTGTAGTGATAAGCATAGGTCGATTTGGTCCGTATATACGCCACAACAATACATTTACATCCCTAAAGAAGGGAATAGACGATCCTTATACTATAGATTTGGGAACAGCTATAGAAAGAATAGAAGAGAAAAGGCAAGCAGACAGCAATAAAGTGTTGAAAGAATTTGTGGAAGATGCGTCATTGAAGATACTCAATGGACGTTGGGGCCCGTACATCTCGTTTGGGAAAAACAACATTAAAATACCGAAAGGCACAGATGTGTCGGATATGACATATCAAACCTGTAAGGAACTATGTGACAAAGCATTGACAGAAGAAAAGGGAAGTAAATCGAAAGATAAAAAAGCGGTATCGTCAACGAAGAAGACAATAGTTGCAAAAAGAACGGTATCAAAAAAGCAATAAAAAGTCAGAAATGGCGTTTTAGAAGAGAGAAAAGGCAGTATGTAGTACGAAAGATAGCGAATAGAAGTGAAGGGTCAGAAAAATAATATAGCTCATTATCAGCACATAAGATATAAAGTTAAAATCTTTTGTCGCTGTGAGTGTGTTTTTTTGATTATTTTTATTTTATTTTGCAATTTGTGTTGTGAGACGTGCACGGCACAGAATGAATTTCAGATAAGCGGAGTGGGGGCACTGCCATCGGTAGTGAATCCCGGAGCTGTAGGAAATAGCGGGTCGTATAAAGCGATTGTAGCATATAGAGCACAGTGGGTCGGCTTTGAAGACGCACCTTCCACAACGGTGATAGGTGTTGATGGGGAAGTGAAATTTTTGAAGAATTTTCATGGAATAGGCGCAAATGTCTTCCACGATAAGATAGGAGCGTTTACGAACATGAATGTTAACTTGAACTACAGTTATCACTTGGAGTTGAATGATGGAATGTTGGGATTGGGCATGCGAATAGGAGCGTTGAATGTGGCAATGAATACATCTGATTTACGGACCTCTGTAGATGGAATGGAAGATGATTATCATCAGTCGGACGATATGACATTGCCGGGGGAAGATGATAGTGCAACGGGTTTAGATGTAGGTCTGGGGGCATTTTATCAGACGAAGCGAGGATATTTGAGTTTCTCCTTGTTGCATGCAAATGCTACAAAGATAGAGATGAAAAATGGGGCTGTAGTGAAGTTTAAACCAGTGATGACGTTGGGAGCCGGGCGACAGTACAAGTGGAATTCGGATAATGTATTTGAGCCACGTTGTTTTGTTAAGACGGATTTTTCGACGCTTCAGATGGATGTAAGTGGATGTTTGCAGATAAGAAAGGTTGCTGTAGTGTGTATAGGATATAGACTGCAAGATGCTGTTTTTTTTCAGTTAGGAGCAAACCTTTCCAACGGACTTTTCGTAGGATACTACTATGAAGTTGGTACTACAAAACTTGCTTCGTTTAATAGTGGAACACATGAGATTTCAGTGGGTTACACTTTTAATTTAGATATAGAAAAAAGAACAAAGAGATATAAAAGCGTAAGATTATTATAAATAGGATATTATAGTTATTATGAAGAATATAGTTGTATTTGCACTCGCATTGATGCCACTCTTCTTGAATAGTTGCGGTGGAACAGGCTCGGGAGAGCTTACAGGCTTGTCACGTGATGCAAGCTTCTTTGAGCCAAGTCCGTATGGTATGTTGTTCATAGCACAGGGCAGTTTTAATATGGGTCAGAATGAACAAGACGTAGCAGGTTTGACAAATGCTCAGACGAAGACGGTAACTGTACGTTCGTTTTGGATGGATGAGACGGAGATTACCAATTCGGAGTATCGTCAGTTTGTGTATTGGGTACGTGACTCTATAGCACGACGTATGTTAGGCGATCAGTTTGAGGAGTTTGTGATAGCGGAAGACGCTATGGGTAATGAAATTGATCCTCCATTTTTGAATTGGGAGGTTGAATTAGATTGGACTTCACCTGACTATGCGGAGATTCTTGAGGAGATGTATTATCCAGAGAAAGAGCGTTTCTTTAGAAGAAAGGAGCTTGACACTCGTAAATTGGAATTTGAGTATGAGTGGGTAGATCTCGTTCAGGCAGCAAAGCGTAGTAACAGATATAATTTTGAAACAAAGCAGTACGAGGGTAGTGTATATGACATCAATGGAGAGTTGAATGATATAGCAGATCGTTCTTCGTTCATTATGAAAGACAGAGTATTGGTTTATCCGGATACATTGTGTTGGATAGCTGATTTCACATATTCATACAATGAACCAATGACGAAGATGTATTTTTGGCATCCCGGTTATGATAACTATCCGGTAGTGGGTGTTAATTGGAAGCAGGCTACTGCATTTTGTATTTGGCGTTCGAACCTCTTGAACAACTATTTGCACCAAGAGCATCAGCCGTTGGCTATGGATTATCGTTTGCCGACAGAGGCAGAATGGGAGTACGCTGCACGTGGGGGGTTGAACCAAGCGGTATATCCATGGGGTGGTTATTATACTCGCAACAACAGAGGTTGTTTTGTGGCAAACTTTAAGCCGTTGCGAGGTCGTTATGCGGATGATGGTGCTATATCAACATCAGTAATATGTTCGTATGCTCCTAATGACTTTGGACTTTATGACATGGCTGGAAATGTTGCAGAGTGGACATCGAGTTCGTTTGATGAGTCTGCATACGCTTACACCCATGACTTGAATCCTGATTATAAGTATAACGCTCGTCCAGATGAGTCGCATGTCATGAAGCGCAAGGTTGTTCGTGGTGGTTCATGGAAGGATATAGCGTATTTCATGCAGTGTGGAACACGTACATATGAGTATCAGGACTCTTCTGCAAGCTACATTGGGTTCCGATGTGTTCGAGATTACATAGGAGAGTAATTCAGAAAACTATTTGTCAACAATCAAGAAATAGAAAAATTTATCAGTTATGATGAGTATAACAGAATTCGTGCAAAGCCCGGGATATAAAAAGGCAATGGCATACGTTTATGGATTTGGAGCTGCGGTTGCTATTGTGGGTGCGTTGTTTAAGATTATGCACTTTCCGGGAGCTGGAGTAATGCTTATTGCAGGTTTGGGTGTAGAGGCTTTGATTTTTGCTCTTTCGTCTTTTGAGCCACCTCATGAGACTCCAGATTGGAGTTTGGTGTATCCAGAACTCATAGGATTGGATCCTGATGAAGATGGTGTTGGTGGTCATGGAGGTCATGGTGGCCATGGTGGTGGCAGATCTAAAGGAGTTAACAATGCAGTAGGAGGCGGCAGTGAGTTGTCGGCTTTGGTGTCGGCAGGTGCGATAGAGCAGAAGACTATCGACGAGTTGTCGGAAGGAGTTAAGAAATTGGCTTCAACGACATCGCAGATGGCGGACATATCTGGAGCTGCTACTGCAACTAAGGAATATATTAGTAATGTAAAGAGTGCATCGGATCAGTTGACACAGTTCTCGGCAGTGCAAACATCAGCAGTAGAGTTGGGAGGTAAGTTTGCTGAAAATTGTGCAAAACTTAACAATTCGATAGCTTCACAGGCAGATCAATCTGAGCAATTGAGTAAGAATATAGGGGCGGTAAATGCTGCGTACCAGACACAGTTGCAGGGAATCAATAGCCAGATTAAGTCAACAGAAACATTGGTTAACGGACTTTCATCTATATCAGCAGAGATAGTTGCATCGGTTGAGGGCGTTAAAGAATATAGAGCACAGGTTGCTAATTTGAGCAAGACTGTAGGAGAGTTGAACTCTATCTATGGTAATATGCTTAGTGCCGTAACTAATCGCTAATAGGGGTAAAGGAGTATTAATCTATAAAATCGGAAAACGATGAGTGGTGGTAACTGTCCCGAAACCCCGAGGCAAAAGATGATAGGCATGATGTACATGATGCTTACAGCCATGCTTGCCTTGAACGTGTCAGGAGATCTTCTTAATGCCTTTATCTTGGTAGATAAGAGTATCAAGGAGTCAACGAAGACGGTAGATGATAAGAATAAGCTATTGTACTACAACTTCGAAGCAGCCAATTCTCAAAACCCTAATAAGGTCGGAGATAAGTATAAGGCTGCACTTGACGTTAAAGCACATGCTGATAGTTTGTACAATCTGATTGCCAATTACAAGTTGCAAATTATACAAACAGCAGATGGACCTGAGGCTACGGAAGAGAACTATGTATCGGTTAGTAATCAGGACGTTGCGGCACAGGTGATGCTTGTAGAGCAGGGTGGTGCAAGAGGTAAAGATTTGCGTGCGAAGATAGAGGAGTATAAGGAGTATCTGGTTACTCAGATAGAGGAGACTGATACGATGACTATAAGTGCTATACGTAACATGTTGGCAACAGAGGATCCTATTCCACTACCTGGAGATCCTCAGGTACCATGGCAGGCACAGCAGTTTGAGCATTTGCCGATGGCTGCATCTATGGCACTTATGAGTACAATGCAGAGTAATGTTCGTAATACACAGGCAGACGTTGTGAACTATCTCTACAAGAAGATTGATGAGGCGTCGTTTAAGTTCAACACTATCACGCCGCTTATCATTCCGGAGTCTAGTTATGTGCTTCGTGGCGGTCAGTATAAAGCGGACATCATGTTGGCGGCGTATGATGACACTATGGAGCCTATAGTGACAGTAGGAGGTCAGCAGTTAGAGGTAGAAGCAGGACGAGGTAAGTATCAAGTATCTGCCTCATCGGTAGGAGCGAAGAGTTATGAAGCAAAGATAGAGATACCTGACCCTATAACAGGAGAGATGCGTCCATATATGGTGAAAGGAGAGTACGAAGTAGGAGAGCCATCTGTTGTGGTTTCGGCTGCGAAGATGAATGTATTCTATATAGGTTTGGATAATCCGGTAGAGATTTCAGCTGCGGGTTTATCTGCCAATGATTTGAAGGTAACGGCTACGGGTGCAAACATCAAGAAGCAGGGAAGTCAGTACGTAGTTAATCCTAGTGGTAATAGTGCAAAGGCTGTTGTATCTGTTTCGGCGGATGTAAATGGAACTATGCGTAAATTGGGTGAGAAGGAGTTTCGTATTATGCGAATGCCACCACCAGAAGCTGTAGTAGGAGGACTTTCGGGAGGTAAAATTAGAAAAGCAATCTTGACTGCACAAGCCGGCGTCTTTGCAGAAATGAAGGATTTTGTATTTGATGTCCAGTTCAAAGTTACTCAGTTCTCAGTATCTACGGTAAAGGCCGGATTTTTCACATCGTTGGATTCAAAGAGCAATACATTTACTAAAGAACAGAAAGCGATGTTGCAAGGATTGCAACGTGGAGCGAAGTTTTACGTAGAAAATATTGAGGCTACGGGACCTGGTGGTAAACGTAAGTTGTCTAGTTTGTCATTTACAGTTGATTAATAAAAGAAGATAAGATATGAATAAGTTGTTGTCAATATTGGTCATGGCGTTAGCGATACCCGTATGTGTGTACGCTCAGGAGGCAGAGGAGCCAGAGATACAGCAGTTTTCTGGTGTTGATGGTGTGGCTAAGAAAGAGCATATATCAAATAAGAGTGGTATTCCATACGTACATGTACGAGAGGCAGATATACTATGGTCAAAGACTATTTGGCGTATGATAGATTTGCGTGAACGTATTAATTTGCCTATGTATTATCCTACACATAGTGTAGATGGTCGCAGATCGCTCATTGACGTTATTGTTGACGGCATAGAGATGGGCGAATTGGTTCCTTACACCGCAACTCCGGGAGAAGATGAATTTGTGATGCGTATGGATACTGAGAGTGTTCGCGCAAAACTTGGTGCAGGTGTTGATACTATAGAGGTTCAAAATCCTGAGACCAACATGATGGAGAAGCAGGTAGTAATATCTGAGATGAAGACCGATGAGGTTAAGAAATATCTTTTGAAAGAAGTATGGTTCTTCGATAAGAAGTATTCTCGTATGGACGTTCGTATTGTTGGTATTTGTCCTATTCGCGACTATGAGCCGGATCCAGGTAAATATCGTACGGAACTTATGTTTTGGGTATATTTTCCAGAGTTGCGACCATTGTTAGCAAAGAACGAAGTGTATAACACTCGCAATGATGCTCAGCGTGATTCTTACGATGACCTTTTTGCAAAACGTCGTTTTGGTAGCTACGTTTATCAAGAGGCAAATGTCTACAATAATCGTGCAATTAGTGAATATGCTGCCGGCATGGATCAGATGTTGGAGGCACAACGTATCAAAGAACAACTCTTTACAAAAGAGCATGATATGTGGGAATATTAATGTATTTGTGTTATTATAAAACAAGGTGCGACATCGTAAGGTGTCGCATTTTTTTTCATGAATTAAGGATTTGTTGAAGTACAGATGAAGACTTCGGTAGTAAATTACATATCAAGGGTATCCATTTATGAGAATAACTAATCATAAAGAGTTATCTTTGTGTTGAAATAAAATAACAGAATATGAAAAGACAGATATTAGTGACAGGTGGTACTGGTTTTATAGGTTCGCATACAGTCGTAGAATTGCAACAAGCTGGTTTCGATGTAGTTATTGTAGATAATCTTTCAAACTCAAAGGCGGACGTTGTAGACAGTATAGAGAAGATAACCGGAACACGTCCGGCATTTGAATGTTTCGATATAGCAGACAGAGAGTTGACTCATGAATTCTTCAGAAAATACAACAATATAGAGGCAATTATTCATTTTGCGGCATACAAGGCAGTGGGAGAGTCTGTTAAAAAGCCATTAGAGTATTACAGAAACAATCTTACAGCATTAATGAACTTGCTTGAGTGCATGAAACAGTATGGTACGCGTCATCTTGTATTTTCGTCTTCGTGCACAGTCTATGGACAGCCTGATAAGTTGCCCGTCACAGAGGCGACACCTCGAAAGTCGGCAGAATCGCCATACGGTAATACAAAAGCTGTAAGCGAGGATATTATAAGAGATTTCTGTAAAGCAAATTCGGAAATAAATGGCATTGCACTTCGTTATTTTAATCCCATAGGAGCGCATCCTTCGGCATTGATAGGAGAGTTGCCGGTGGGAGTTCCGAATAATCTTGTGCCTTTCATAACACAGTCAGCGGCTGGTATAAGAGGACCTCTAAGTATCTTTGGTGATGACTATAATACACCAGATGGAACAGCAATACGTGATTATATCAACGTTGTAGATCTCTCAAGAGCACATGTCGTGGCCATAAATAGACTTATTGCGGGAGAGAATAAAGCAAACTATGAATTCTTTAATGTTGGCACAGGTAATGGCTATTCGGTAATGGAACTTGTAAAAGCATTCATAAAGTCAACGGGAGTAGACTTGAAGTATAGTATTGTTGGCAGGCGAGAAGGAGATATAGAGCAAATATATGCAGATACGACATTGGCAAACAACGAACTCGGTTGGAAGGCAGAAAAGAGCATTGAAGAGACATTGCTATCGGCGTGGAATTGGGAGAAGAGAGTAAGAGGTCTATAATCAAATAGAAGAGAACTTAAGGAGAAGGCTTGCTTCGTAACGTGGTGAGCCTTTTTTTATTGTCTTCTTGGGTGAAAGTCTGTTTAGTGTGCCGTCTTTTTCGTAATATTGCAATATAAACAAAGATAATGAACGATGTATGTCAGCAGAGGTTGTGTTAATAGTTATAATGCTATACTTTGCAATGTTGGTAGGTGTCAGTTGGCTTACAACACGAAATAGCAGAGGAAGTGGAGATTTCTTTGTAGGAGACCGTCGTTCCCCGTGGTACGTGGTGGCTATTGCCATGATAGGAACTTCTATATCGGGAGTGACATTTGTTTCAGTTCCAGGCATGGTTGCGGCCTCTCAGTTTAGTTATTTGCAGATGGTCTTGGGTTTTGTTGCGGGATATGTCGTAGTGGCGTATGTCCTGTTGCCCTTATACTATAGGTTGAACATGTACAGCATATATGGATATTTGGAACAACGATTTGGATTGAGAGCCTATCGCAGTGGGTCGATGTTCTTCTTACTTTCCAAATTTCTCGGATGTGGAGTGCGAATGTATTTGACTGCCCTTGTATTGCAGTTGATGTTGTTTGATGGATTGGGTGTCCCCTTTTGGTTTAATGTGTTGATAACGATGTCAGTCGTTTATCTTTACACGTTCAGAGGCGGAGTGAAGACCTTGGTATGGGCAGATATGGTGCAGACGTTATCACTTATTATTGCCGTTGTGTTGGCCATAGTATATATAGCCCAAGCATTAGAGCTGACAATGGAAGGTGTAGTGACAAAAATAGCAGAGAGTCCGATGTCAAGGGTCTGGTTTTTCGATGATGTAGATGATAAAAGATACTTTTTCAAGCAGTTCCTTGCCGGAATGTTCACGACAATAGCGATGACAGGTCTTGACCAAGATATGATGCAAAAAAACCTCTCATGTAAGAGTCTTGCTGATGCGCGAAAGAATGTCCTATCGTATGGAGTGGCATTTTTGCCTGTCAATTTGCTATTTCTTGCGTTGGGTGTATTGCTGTATATCTATGCTTCACACATTGGTCTTGCCGACGCAGATGGACATCTGACGATGCTTAAACCGGATGAACTGTTCCCGTATATTGCCACATCTGTCGGATTGCCCACAATCGTCGGAGTGTTGTTTGTCGTCGGCATTGTGGCAGCGGCATTTTCGTCGGCAGGTTCGGCCGTGACAGCTCTTACCACATCGGTGACGATAGACATGTTACGAGCAGATAGACATAATGACACACAGCATCTCACAAAAGTTCGTTCGAGAGTACATATCATCAATTGTATTGTGATGGGAGTGTTGATATGGTTATTCCAGATCATAGGAAACGGAAGCGTCATAGATGCGGTGTACGTTCTCGCAAGTTATACTTACGGGCCATTGCTCGGCATGTACGTCTACGGACTTTACACAAAGAGAGACGTTAATGATAAATGGATGCCATATATCTGTGTCGCAGCGCCATTGTTGTCGTATGTGATAAGTAGCAATAGTGAGCAATGGTTTGAAGGGTATAAGATGGGATATGAACTCTTGCTTGTCAATGGTGCAATAACGATATGTGGCATGTGGCTAAGTCGATTGAAGCAAACGAAACGATAGTCGTTTTATATACATTAAATATCTATGAAACATAAACTTTTAGGAATTTTGAAGGGATTAGTCCTTGTATGTTTGTTGCACTGCACAGTTGTAGCCAAAGCGACATGGAAAGAACTGAATAACGGTATTGAGATAAACGGGTTGAAAGACAAACTTTCAGTCATGTTTGTAAATGATGACGTAGTGAGAGTCCGCTATGTGCCAGAAGGAGAATTTGTCGAAAACGAAACCAATATATTGGTTGACAGTCGGCCGTTGAAGGTAAACGTTCGTTGTCGTGAAAACGAAGAACACATAATGATGCAAAGCGACAAGCTCATTGTGAAAATATCAAAGCGAAGCGGAGCCGTAAGTTTTTACGACAATGAAGGGCGTCTGCTCTTGTCGGAGAACAAGACGTTGCCACGTTCTGCAGAAAAGGTTGAAATACGCAATGTCGTTTATGACGACACCAACAGTGTGATAGAAAAGACAGCGAACGGAGACGTCAAAGTATCAAATATTGTTTCGGAACAGTCAATAGGAAATGCTTGGAAAGCCAAAGTCAATTACGAGTGGCAAGAGGGCGAGGCTCTATATGGCTTAGGTTCGCACCAAGAGCCAAATTATAACTTGCGAGGCACAATGCAATACCTATATCAGCATAACCTTAAGGCCACAGTCCCGGTATTGATGTCATCGTTGGGATATGGACTGCTTTTTAATGTAGGCTCAACGATGGAATTTCATGACGATAAAGATGGCAGTTATATGCAAATGAACGCAGTCAATAGTGTCGATTACATCTTTATGTACGGTCCGGAGTTCGATATGATAGTAGACGAATATCGCACGTTGACGGGCAAAGTCCCGATGTTGCCACGCTATATGTTGGGATATGTGCAGTCTAAAGAACGTTACGCCAATCCACATGACATAGACAGCGTCTTGACACGATTTCGTCAGATGCAGATACCAATAGACGTGATAGTGCAAGATTGGAACTATTGGAATCCGTCATGGTGGGGACACAAGCGATTTTACGAAGCGACATATCCCAATGCAGATAAAATGATACAAGGAGTACATGACAAGAATGCCAAGTTCATGCTCTCGATATGGCCAACAGCCAATGGCGATGAAGCAGAGTTGATGGACCCTTTGGGATATACATTGGGCAGAGGAATATATGATGCATACCAGAGCGAAGCACGCAAGATGTATTGGGACGAGTTAGTGAATAAAAACCTCTTTTCTCTCGGTGTCGATGCATGGTGGTGTGATGGAACGGAACCTATAGATGGCGACTGGAACTACCAAAGTAATAGCATAGGAAACAACCCTCAGACACGTTGCGAGAAGAATACTCGAGAACTTAACAACCTGCTTGGAGAACTCAGAGCAAACACATTTTCGCTCTATCATTCGCAAGGTATATACGAAAATCAGCGAGCAACAACATCACAGAAACGAGTTGTCAACTTGACTCGTTCAAGTTACGCCGGACAACAACGATATGCAACCATAGTCTGGAACGGAGACACAAAAGCAACATGGTCAGACTTTAAGGCATGGATACCGGCGGGAATGAACTTTTTTGTCACAGGTTGTCCGTACTGGACAATAGATGCCGGAGCATTCTTTGTGAAGAATCGGGGACAATGGTTTTGGGCTGGAGACTACGAACAAGGCACAGCAGATATGGGATTTCGAGAGTTTTACGTTCGTAACCTGCAATTCAGCCAATGGATGCCACTATTCCGAAGTCACGGGTGTGACTTTGCACGCGAGCCATGGCAGTTTGGCAAATCAGGAGAACCATTCTATGAGAGCATTATGACACAGATATATTTGCGATACAGACTATTGCCATACAACTATTCGCTTATGGCAATGGTAACGAACAACAATTATACAATGACACGCCCGTTGATGTTCGATTTTCGTAATGATGACAACGTCAAAAATATAGCCGATCAGTTTATGTTCGGACCTGCTTTCATGGCTTGTCCGGTGACCGAACCGATGTATTATGGAGCCAATTCCGAAGAAATACATGGAGTAGAAAAGAGCCGTCCGGTATATTTGCCGGGAAAAGGCAAATGGTACGACTTTTGGACAGGAGAAGAATACAAAGCCGGTCAAAGTATCAAAGCCGATGCGCCGATAGATTATATCCCTATTTTTGTACGAGGAGGCTCCATAGTGCCCATGGGACCGGTAAAACAGTATTCGTGGGAAGAGTCTGACGAACCATTGGAAATACGCATTTACAGAGGAGCTGATGCAAAATTTGTCCTTTATGAAGACGAAGGCGACAACTACAATTATGAGCAAGGAGCGTATGCAACAATAGAGTTTGCGTGGGACGACAAAAACGCAACACTCACAATTGGCGGTAGTCATGGCTCTTATGATGGCATGGAGAAGACTCGATATTTCAACATCGTGATTGTTTCGCCGTCAAACGGAATAGGCATAGAAAAGGGAAAAGGCAAGCATGTGTACTACGAAGGAAAAGAGATAAAGATTAAACAATAGATATGGTCGAAGATTGAGTTTAAACGGTGTTTAAACGTAGTTTAAATACCGTTTAAATAGATTGTATAATGAGCTCCTTCTTGAACGTAGAAGAAGGAAAAACATCTCGCTTATAAGTAATTTTTATGCCACACGAATGAGAATTACCTTTCTTTGGATAATCTCCTAAAAAATCAGAAAGACAAGAACGACGTTCAAATTGCTTTTAAACATGGCGCAGTGCAAATAGATTTATTTTAATTCGGCTTTTACAGAAAAAAAGCACTACATTTGACGCCGAGAATTGTGTAGATATACTCTCATTGTATAACACCTAAAATAAAACAAAGCGTTGAAAACAAGAGGCACCTATTTCGACCTGATCGATCAGACCTACTATTTCCCTCAAGACGGTTTTGATCTTGAGAATGGTAATCTGTTCTTTCATAACATCTCGTTGAAATATCTCATCGAGAAGTATGGAACACCACTTAAGATAACCTACTTGCCAAAGATTGGAGAGCAGATAAAGCGTGTCCGCAATCTTTTTAGCAAGGCTATCAAGTCCAACTCCTACAAGGGCGCATACAAATACTGCTATTGTACAAAGAGTTGTCACTTTAGTTTTGTAGTCAAGGAGTCGTTGAAATATCAGGTGCAACTTGAGACATCATCGGCTTATGACCTTGATATTATTAGAGAACTATACGAAGAGGGAACAATCTCTAAAGATATCATCATTATCAACAATGGTTTCAAGTCTGACCTTTATTTGCAGAAGATAAAGATGATACAAGACCTCGGCTTCAAGAATTGTATAACGGTACTTGATAGCATGAAGGAACTTGATCGCCTGCTTGAAGTGTGTGCTACCGACGATAATATTAAGATAGGAATTCGTATGGCTATAGACGAGGAACCTCAAGCAGCATATTATACTTCCCGATTGGGTATCCGTCCGTCCGACATCGTTAAGTTTTACAATGACAAAATCAAAGACAACCCACGAGTGAGTCTTGAATTGTTCCACTTCTTCGTCGATAGCGGAATAAAAGACACTCTTTACTATTGGGGCGTATTTCAAAAAGCTTTGTCGGTATATGCAGAGTTGAAAAAGCAGTGTGAAACACTTCATGCCATCGACCTTGGAGGAGGATTACCAATACGCAACAATCTTGCTTTTGAGTACGATTATAAATACATTGTCAACGAACTTGTACGTCTGATAAAGGAGATGTGCGAAAATGAAGAGATAGATGACCCGGATATCTTCACAGAGTTTGGCAAATATACCGTGGGTGAGACGGGTGCTGTCATCTTCAAAGTCCTTGAAGCTAAACAGCAGAACGACACAGAGACATGGTATCTCATCGACAATAGTCTCATGACGACAATTCCGGATTCGTGGAGTATATGTGAAAAGTTCATCTTGTTGCCTATCAACAAATGGGACCAACCATACGCTCGCGTCAATATTGGCGGTATCACTTGTGACCATTCCGACTATTACAATACCGAAGACCTCAATCAGCAGGTTTATATGCCTAAGGTCAACAACAACGAGGAAGAGCCTCTTTATATCGGTTTCTTCCACACCGGAGCTTATCAGGATTCGATAAGTGGCTATGGCGGAATTAAACACTGTCTTATTCCGACACCAAAACATATCGTCATAGATCGTGATGATAACGGACAGATAATAGATTATCTGTTTAATGATGAGCAGAATTCAGACGACATGCTCCGCATATTAGGTTATTGCCGTCGTTAGAGATACGATAAATAGATTTAGGCCACGAGGTAATTAAACTTCGTGGCTTTTTTGTATCAGAAACAAGCTTTGAATATATTTCTTCGGTCCCTTGTCAAGATTAAGCCATATATCCGAAATGGCTTTAATGCATCTTTGAGCCTATGATATTGAAGAATTCTTCTCGGGTGGCAATATTATTGGCAAAAGCACCTGTGAAATCCGAAGTCGTTGTCACGGAGTGTTGTTTTTGAACACCTCTCATCTGCATGCACATGTGTTGTGCTTCGATAACGACAGCTACACCCAACGGATTAAGGGTGTTTTGAATACACTCTTTAATTTGGGTTGTCAATCGTTCTTGTACTTGAAGTCTGCGTGCGAAAGCTTCGACGACACGAGGAATCTTGCTCAGCCCGGTGATATAGTTGCGAGGAATGTAGCCCACATGCGCTTTGCCGAAGAATGGCAACATGTGGTGCTCGCACATAGAGTAAATCTCAATATCTTTTACCACAACCATCTGTTGATATGGTTCTTTAAACATTGCTCCACGTAGTATCTCTTCAGGGTTCTCCTTGTAGCCTTTCATAAGGAATTGCATAGCTTTTGCGACGCGTTCCGGGGTTTTGATGAGACCTTCTCGTTCTGAATCTTCGCCTAACAGACGGATAATATCTTTGTAGTGCGCACCAAGTTTTTCGGTGAGCTCTTCATCGTAAATTTCGTTTCTGTCTTGTAGTTCCGATGCACTGATAACTTTCATCTATCTGCTGTTTTAGTGAATAATCGCTGACAAAGATACAACAAAGAAACGAAAGAAGTGCAAATAAAGTTTTGGAGGTGTGAGGAAAGAGTGTTTCTATATTTCTTCCATTATGAAGAAGTGCTTTTTAGAGGGGACGTATCTCATTATTGTCAGTCGTTGTCCTATCTTGATGTCCTTGGTTGTCATGTTGTTCCATTCCATAATCTTCTCTGCTGTAGTATTGTATTTCATCGCAACTTTGTGCAGGTATTCGCCCGGAGAGACGGTGTGAATAAGTTCTTCGGGTTTTAGTTCTCCGAAGTAGCCGATTAGATCCGGTGCGACGTCAGCTTTCAGACGTGGTTCGTTGCGCAGATAACGACTAACGTTGGCTTTAGGCAAGACGAGAAGCATGGGAGCGTCGTCGTAGGGTATGAAGTCTTTGATGTATGATGGGTTGAGGAAACGCAATGTTTCGCGGTCTACACCTGTGGCTCGTGAGAGTTGTTCGAATGATAGACTCATATTGACATACACTGTGTCAAGGTCTTCAAATGTGTATGTCGGGGTATGAGGTGTGATGTTGTGCAGGTCGTAGTAATTCATCACATAGTTGACCGCAATGAATGCCGGTACATACGATTTCATTTCGTTGGTGATATATGGAGACAACTCCCAAAATGTATGTTTGCCACCTGAACGTTCTATAGCTTTTTGTACGGTGCCAATGCCACCATTGTATGCAGCGAGGGCGAGTTGCCAATCTTGCAGATTTTGGTAGAGGTAAGATAAGTATCTACAAGCGGCGTCGGTACTTTTGATGGGGTCGCAACGTTCGTCTTCATAGCTTGTTACTTTTAGGTCGAGCATGAGTCCGGCATGATAGAGGAATTGCCATAGTCCTATGGCTCCGGATTTTGATTTTGCCGTAGGGTCAAGGGCTGACTCTATGATGGCTAAATACTTCAATTCTTGAGGAAGGTTATATTTGGCTAAGTACTCCTCGAAGATGGGAAAGTATAGTTTAGAACGAGATATGATTTTGGACAAATGGTCACGACGACGATCAAGGTAGACGTCAATGTATGCCCTTACTTGTGCGTTGTATTCGAGTTTTATGGGACTATGTTTGTCGATTTGTTCCATGCGACTCTTGTATATGTACTCAGGCACTTGTGGGTTGGTTGACGTCTGAGCTCCAATGTTGTGACCGATAAGCAGACAAAGAGTCAGCATGAGAATTGTTGTCCATGCTTTGAGTGTGTTTCTCTTTGTCTTGTTGGAGGTCATTCGTCAGATGATGAGTTTATTAATTGAAAAAGGCACGTATTATGTCGTTGAAGTTTGCCCATATCAGTAGGGCAAAGAGCAGTGCCATTCCTGTCATTTGTGCGTATTCGAGGAACTTGTCGCTTGGCTTGCGTCGTGTGATAATCTCAACAAGTAAGAAGAGTACATGTCCTCCGTCTAATGCCGGTATTGGCAGAATATTCATAAAGGCAAGTATCACAGCAAGAAAAGCGGTGTTAAACCAGAATGACTGCCAATCCCATGTCTCGGGGAACATATTGCCTATCGTGCCGAATCCGCCTATTTTTGTCGCTCCCTCGCGTGTGAAGATGAGTGGCAACTGCTTGACGTAATTTACAAGTATCTCTGTTCCTTTGTTTATGCCGGCCGGCAGAGCTTCAAAGAAGCCGAACTCTTTGTGTTTTGGTGTTATCCAACGTTGTGCTGAATATCCGTAGAATCCCATTTTCCCTTCGCTGTTGAGTTTAACTTTTGCAGTGTCTGTAACTCCTTGGCGAACGTATGCGACATCAACGATTGAGTCTTTGTATTCTGATAGAATGGCTGTAAAAGTATCGAAGGTGTCGGCCTTTCTTCCATTGACTGCTATTATGCTGTCTCCGCGTTGAAATCCTGCCAATGCGGCTCCATGTCCGGCTATGGCTGAGTCAACAACAACTGGAATGGTTATTTGGAACAGCTGTTGAACATCTTGGTCAAGTATCTTGCGGAAAAACTCGTTTGGCATCTGTATGGACATTTCGTTATTGTCGCGAATTATGTTTATGGTACATTCGCTTTCCAATATTATGGTGTTTGCCACGTCTTTGTAAGTGTCGACAGCTTTTCCGTTAACTCCTACAATGCGATCTCCGTCAACGAAGCCTGCTTCATGCATTACCGGATGAAAAGCTAATTTTGACTCATTTATCGGAATGTATGTTTCACCCCAAGTGAAAAGTATAAACCAAAAGATTATCGGAGCTGTTATAGCGTTGACAAGAACACCTCCGAGCATGATGAGTAGTCGTTGCCATGCCGGTTTTGAGCGGAATTCCCAAGGCTGAGGCTCTTGTGCCAATTGCTCTTTATCCATTGACTCGTCTATCATGCCTGAGATTTTCACATATCCTCCGAGAGGCAGCCAGCCTATGCCGTATTCGGTTTCGCCTTTTTTGAACTTAAAGAGCGAGAACCAAGGGTCGAAAAAGAGATAGAACTTTTCTACTCGTGTTTTGAATAGTTTGGCGAAAAAGAAATGTCCTGCCTCGTGGGTTATGACTAATATCGAAAGGCTTAAAATCAGTTGAAGTGCTTTGATTGCTATATCCATTGTATAATTTTTTTTGATTGGGCTTTTATCCGAAAAAGCCTTATGCGTTCATTACCGGAGGACAAAAATAATAAATTTAAAGGCTGTTTAAAAGTTATTTAAAGATTATTTGAGAAAAGTTAAATGATTTAGGTTGAGCTGTGTTTTCGTGAGGTTTTGAGGGCGGTTTCTATAATGGATATTCTGTTGTTCGGACAAAAAAGGACTGCAAGTATCCCTAAATGCAGATGTTGGAATAACTTGCAGTCCGCGTTCAATGTGTAATTATGTTTTTCTAAATCTCGGAGATTTTAGAAATTAAAGTCGATGCCGATGCTGTACAAACCGCCTATTCTGTCAGTGTATGCAAATTCACGGCTCTTGTCGTTGAACAAATTACGAGCGTTGAATGATATTTCAAATTGCTCTGTTGGTTTGTATCCGAGTTTCAATGAGCAGTTGAATTTGCTGTTTACTTTTTGTTCGTTATAGTCTGTTGCGGTAGAGCCATCTGCAGTTGTTCGTGTTACGATGCTGAAGAGCGTTGCGTAGCTTCGTTCTCCGGTGTAGTATCCGTAAGCTGCCAATGAAAGCTGCTTTGTCGGTTTGTAAATAAGTCCTATTGTACCGTAGAATGAAGGTAAAGAGTTACTCTTTATTGTTGTTGTCGTTGCTATTTCATTGGCGGTACTGAACGTGCGTCCCATTGCGAGAAGATTGAGGTAGTTTTCAGGGTTGCTACAATCAGCTAAGGTTGGAGGAGTCTTTGTCGGGTCTTCGTAGAAGAATGTGCCGTCTTCAAAGAGCTTATTCAAATATGCTATTTTCGCCATAGTTGCTTCTTCTTCTGTGCCTCCATTTGTCAACACTTGAGCGTAGGCATTTTTAAATCCAGCAATGTAGCCTTGCAAGTCACCATACGATTCTGTGATTAGTTGCGAGATGTCATTTGCCTGTGAGTAGTTGTAGAAATTGTAAATGTCGGTTTTCTGAATGTTGGCATGGGCTTTGGCAATGAGTTTGTCTGAAATAATCCAGTCAACATTCATGCTTATACCGAACTGTTTAACCTCTGCGTCCAGATTGGTATATTTGAGTACAGCCTTACGTTTGATGGAGTTCATGAAATTGACCATGGCCATTGTCGCCGCGTTGGGGTCGCTACTATCTACGTTTACATATTCGGCAATGCTTTGTATGTTGTTCATCAAGTAGCAGCGGTTAACCATGAGTGCTCCATAATCCCATGATTTAGAGTAGAACGCTTCAGCGTCAATAAGTACGTTGTTTGCCGGACGCCAGCGATAACCCAACTCGATGTTGTCTGCCTGCATTACATCTGCATCCGGATTACCTTCGAAGCTCATCTCGTGTATTCCGTTGTTCAATCCTGTTCGGTGGTATAGGTAGTTAGAGCTGGTGTTAACCATTACCGACGAACGATTTGCACGGCTGTATGAGAGACGTACGAAATTGTCGTCGTTGATGCTGTAGCTTGCTCCAAATTGCCACGTCGGATACCATTTGTCCGGCATATTTGGTTTTTCGAAACGGAGGGCTGCAATGGCGCGGAATCCTCCTATTTGATAATCGGCACGCAATGTAGCAGAGAACATATCCAAAGTCTTTGCGCCTTCAAGGAAGCCCGGTATTCTATTGTCGAGTTCTCCGAATTTTATGATAGATGCCTTGTCGTTGTTATAATAAGAGGCATAGTCGAAGTGTCCAAAGTAATCGCTATCGTTCATTCGGTTCCATTGATATGTCAATCCCGGACGGATCGATAATCCTTTCACCGCTGTCCAGTCGTATTCCAGCGAGCCGTTAAACTGTTGGTTGTGGATATGGAATGCCGGTGAACCAACATTGAAATCTTGGTTTCCATCAAAATAGTTGGCTTGTATTACGATGCCGTAGATGTCTGCGTTCATATTGATGTAGCCAGTTTTAGATGTTCGATAGCTGAGAGCGAAATATTCATCCGTTGCAGGAGATGATAAGCCTAAAGAGTTTTGGTATCCTCCGGTAAGAGATATGTTTACTTTTTCGTTAGGATTGAACGTCATATATCCGTTGATTCCGTAGTTCTCGCGGGCTACGCTTGGTTTTTCAAAGAGGTCGTCAATAGGAGATTCTGGTTCGATGAGTTCGTATAACACTTTCTTTTGAGAAATCATTCCTGTTACATCTTCTGCTCCCAATTGGCGGATGTTTCTCATGCGTTCAATGCTTATTTCGCCTCCGTAGAATGGGGCTACAGCACCATTTGCTACTAATTCTGATACATCTTTTGTGTTATCAAACTTTGACATGTCTATTATCTCATACAAATCTGTATCAGAAGGTTTGCTTGGGTCGCCTGTGGCAATCATGCGCTCCATGACGTGAATCTTGTCTGTGCCTCTGTTGCGATTTTGAATGTTGCCTGTTATACCGAAGTGCCATTTGTTGTTAAGGCTCTTTCTGATGGCTACGTCTGCGGTAAATGTGTTTTTCGAACCGGCAGAAAAGGCTCCAGAAACGGCAAGATTTTCATGATTGCCTTTTTCTGTGATGATGTTGATAACACCTGCAACGGCATTAGAACCATATAGGGCCGAGCTTGGACCTCGTACAATCTCTATTCGATTGACGTCTTCGATGCTTATAGGCAATGACTCCCAAAGTGTTACACCGTAAGAGTAGTTGAACACAGGTCGTCCGTCAATCATGAGAAGTGTAGATGTATTTTCGTGGTATATCCACAAGTTGTTCTCGGGTACGCCCGATAGACCGCGCAACTGCACATCAAACATGCCGTTGGCTCTTTCACTTACCACAACTCCCGGAATCAAACGAAGTGCCTCTTCGATAGAGAGACAACCATATGTGCGAATCTCGTCTTTAGTCAAAACCGAAGATGAGAGTGGTGATTTAAATGAGTCTTCTTCTTTTTTAGATGCCGATGATACGTTTTTGTTCATGATGAGAGCAAACAATTCGTCTGCACTTGACACTCCCACCGCATCTACCGCTGCCATAAGGTCTTCCAGCGATAAATCTGATAGCTCTTCCATCGACATGTTGAGCACTTGCTCTCTTGTAAATGTATTCTGCGAATACACTCCTGTGATGCACACAAGCATCGTCAGGATTAATATCAACCTTTTCATTATTATGCGTTTTGTAATAGAACTTATGAAATCAAAACTCTCAGTACTCATTATTCCATAGTTTTATTTCGTTTTGTAGAGTGTTAGAATGAGGCCTGATCTGTTGCTCTATATTATTTATCAGTTCTTTTAATCTACTTCTATGCCCAACTGCAATATTTTCTGAGCAATTACCAAATCGTTCTTTTTAATGTTTCGATTTGAAATTTCGTAATTGAGTTTGCCTGACTGGCTAATGAACGAGATGCCGGCTCCTTGTGAGCATTGTCCGTTTTTCCCAGCGATAAGCAAGACTCTGTTCCCGGTTTGAGATGAAACCAATTGGTTTATCTGTCCTGCCTTTGATTCGCCCAAATAGATTATTTGTGACTTTGGAAGGCCTGCAGCGGTGGCGGCTTTTTTGATTACAACGGGCGTGTTGCCAATTTTCTTTGAGCTGGCAATTTGCTCAAGTTCGGAGGCAATCTCGTTATCTCCCACAACGGTTATGACAAATTCGCCCTTTTGGTTGTCCAATTCTGTCCAACCGACGTTCTTTGCAAAGTTGTAAATGTACAACGCTTTAAACTTTGCCAATTGAGCATTGGTTAAAGTAGCAATTGATAGAAAAGCTACCATCACAAGCATTTGTTTGATAAAGTTGTTCATGAGTTTATTTGTTTTTTGGTCGGCCAAAAGTAATAAGTAGGAATGTCAGTTGAAAAAAATAATGTCGATTGGTCGATAAAAAAAACGTTCGTCAACTTAAATGTGCTATTCGTCACTTTTATCTATGCTTATTTTTTGCTATTTGGAGCGACAGATTGTTTGAATTGCATGTAAATGCTTGTGTTTTGCATTTGGAAGATAAAAAGTATGATTGTTCTATCTGTTCAAGCATGAGAATTTGTAGTTATTCTATGAGAGTCTATTTGTTTTATAATTGTTGTGTTCGACTTGAATCTTCGTTGTTCCGATAACAGGTTCTATCTTTACTCCTTATATGTTGGATTTTTCGTTTTTAAAGAGTATTGCAAACAAAAAGCAAACGCATGCTGCATAAAAAGCGAAAATCATCCATGAGTAACGCCATCCGGACAAAATGAGGGTTGTGTCTGTCTCTGAGTATACAAAGTGGTTTACCACCAATTGAGCGCATAGAGTTCCAAAAGTTGCTCCCAATCCATTGGTCATCAGCATAAATAAGCCTTGAGCACTTGACCGTGCAGAAGGGTCGGTCTTCTTGTCGACAAAAAGAGAACCGGAAATGTTGAAGAAGTCAAAAGCTATGCCATATACAATCATGGATAATATAAGGCTCAGTACACCGGGAAATCCTGGGTTGCCTACAGCAAAAAGTCCAAATCTAAAAAACCAGGCTATCATTGACATCAGCATAACGTTTTTGATGCCGAAGCGTTGCAAGGCAAAAGGTATGAGTAGAATGCATAATGTCTCTGATATTTGAGAGAGAGAAATTAGTATGTTGGCATGTTGAACAAAAAAAGAGTCGGTATATGTCTCGTCAATGGCAAATGCAGATATGTATGGATTGGCATAGCTATTGGTGATTTGCAACGAGGCTCCGAGGAGCATTGAGAAAATAA
Source organism: uncultured Bacteroidales bacterium (assembly GCA_937892255.1). Lineage (GTDB taxonomy): Bacteria > Bacteroidota > Bacteroidia > Bacteroidales > Marinilabiliaceae > W3P20-009. The sequence continues at coordinate 35,043 of CALAUL010000074.1, forward strand.
AGAATAATCTCATTTCCGAGTTCTTGAGCAGTGCAAAAGATTTAAGTCCGAATAAATCTTTCGCAGATGTTGTGCTTTCTTTGAGAGTGGGGCAATGAGGCAGAGTGAATGTGTATAATGTCAAGATTAATCCCAAAATGCCTGACGCATAGAATTGAGACGAGGTGTGCTGTAATCCTAACAAGTCGACAATCCACATAGAGACGATAAATCCTATAGTTCCAAATACACGAATAGGGGGGAAGTCCTTTATCGTGTCAAGACCAGCTTTTTCGAGAGCTGTGTAAGAGACGGAATTAGACAGAGCGTATGTGGGCATATAAAGGGCGACAGCAATGGAGTACATAGGAAATATGTCTCTAAAAGTTACCGTCTCTCTGAGAGAAGAGCCTATGTAGCCTATATACAACATAGCCAAAGCCGAACACAGATGGCATAGGCCCAACAAACGTTGAGCCGGCACCCACCTATCTGCTATTAAGCCCATGATGGCAGGCATAAATATTGAGACAATCCCCTGCACAGAGTAAAACCAACCAATGTTTTCACCTAAGCCCACTTTACTAAGATATCCGCCCATAGATGTCAAGTATGCACCCCATACGGCGAATTGTAGCCAGCTCATTATTATTAATCGTGTCTTAATGCTCATAAAGTATCAATTTGGACAGAAGGTTCGGTTGGTTAATTACTATTATATTGTGTCCACTGAGTCTTTTATGACTTAGAAAGCGAGATTATGTCTTGTTCTATTATCTTGGGGAACCATTCGTATTCTAAGGCATGTACGCGAGAAGCCAAAGAGTCGGGAGTGTCGTTTGGAAGCACCGGACAAGTCTTTTGGCAAATGATAGCACCGTCATCGTACTTTTCGTTAATACGATGTATGGTTATTCCACTCTCTTTTTCTCCTGCGGCAATGACAGCTTCGTGAACTTTGTCTCCGTACATTCCCTTCCCGCCATATTTTGGAAGCAGTGAAGGGTGAATATTGACAATGCGTTCAGAATACATGTCCGTGATAGTAGATGGCAAAAGCCAAAGGAATCCACCGAGTACTATATAATATATGTCATATTGTTTGAGAAAGTCAGTGACAACGGAACTGTAGTTCATATCATCGCGCGAAAACACTAAACAAGGAATGTCTAATTTCTCGGCTCGTTTGATAACGCCGGCGTTGGGATTGTTGCATAAAAAACATGCTACCTTAATCTCGGTGTTGTTTGCAAAATAATTCGTGATATTTTCTGCATTAGAACCATTGCCTGATGCAAATATTGCTATATTCCTCATTATTAATATATTAATGGTAATTATTGTCTTTATCGAAAGTCAAAATAAATAAAAAAAAGAGATATAAGGTGCATATTTTCCTATGAAAATTTGAAAAATAGTGAGTAAATCACTTACTTTGCAAAGTTGTTTACAAGACAAATAGAGATAAATAATTAATAATTACTAACTTAAAATTTAAAGCTATGTCAGAAATAGCACAGAAAGTAACAGCAATCATCGTTGACAAATTAGGTGTTGATGAGTCTGAAGTTAAAATGGAAGCAAGTTTCACAAATGATCTTGGAGCAGACTCTCTTGACACAGTAGAGCTTATCATGGAGTTCGAGAAGGAGTTTAACGTAACTATTCCGGACGCAGACGCAGAAAAGATTGGCACAGTAGGTGACGCTGTTAGCTATATCGAAGCAAACGCACAGTAAAAAGAACATTCACGTTTAAAAGGATTTTATGGAGTTGAAAAGAGTAGTAGTTACCGGTTTAGGTGCCATAACACCTCTTGGTAATAACATTGAGGAGACTTGGAAAGGGCTCGTTGATGGAGTAAGTGGTGCTGCCCCTATCACTCACTTCGACGCCACCAAATTCAAGACAACGTTTGCATGCGAGGTTAAGAATTTTGACCCCGTACAATATTTCGGCAAGGAAGCACGCAAAATGGATCCTTTTACCCAGTTTGCGGCTGTAGCTGTCGAAGAAGCCATCAAGGATTCGAAGCTTGACCTTGACGCTATTGACAAGAACGAAGTTGGCGTTATTTGGGGAGCGGGAATTGGTGGTATACAGACATTTTTCGAAGAGGTGAAGAATTATGTTGGAGGCGATGGTACTCCTCGCTACAATCCATTCTTTATACCTAAGATGATAGCAGATATTGCTCCGGGCCATATCTCTATTAAGTACGGCTTTGGTGGTCCTAACTTTGGAACTGTCTCAGCGTGCGCTTCTTCGACAAATGCTATTGCTACTGCCCTCGACCTAATACGTCTTGGAAAAGCAAACGTTATTGT
>CALAUL010000075.1 GCA_937892255.1 uncultured Bacteroidales bacterium
AAACTCTTTTTGCTTACATTTTCTTCGCTTCGCTCAGGCGCAGGCGGGACTGTCCATACAGAAAAAGTGGGTGCCCCGCGCACAGCGGACACCAACCCAAGCAAAACACATTGCTGATGTTGCCCACAGCGGACACCAACCCGAGAAAATCGCATTACTGATGTTGCCCACAGCGGACAATAACCAAAGAAAAACATATTGTTGATGTTGTGCACAGCGGACAAAAACCATAGAAAAAAATATTGCCAATATTATGCATGGTGGGCGTCAACGCAATTGATCAACGCATAGTGGGCAAAATAAAAAACACTCCCAAAATGGGCTATAATATCCACCTGTCTATACAATCTGCGCTTTTTTGTGGCACTGATACGCTGTTAAAGAAAATATGAGCAATTCTTAAATTATTTTTTAAGTCGCAGAGTGTCAATGTGTTAGACATAAAAAGACATACTTATCTTGTGTTAAATAAGGTTAAAGTTGGATTTTGTATTTGGAAATATGAAAATCATGTATTAACTTCGCGCCGTGAGGCTCGGAGTTTCGACGTTTGCCACGTGGACACACTTTGAGTTTCACACTGCAAAAGTGGTAATATAAAACGAATAAAAAAAATAATTTGGCAAAAAAATGAATTTACAGAGCAGAAAAGGTGTTATTTAGATGCGGTCTAAATGAAATAGAGGTGAAATATAGTTGCAATATGACTGAATTCTGAATGTGATAATATTGCATGCGGGTTGCAACGAGGTAGTTTTCATTGGGGCATGACGTTAATATCTGATAGCCGGTTCTGCTTGCTAAGAGTCAGACTTTTAGCGTATGAGGGAGAGCGCAATATATCCCGCATAGAGAAACGAACTGCTGAAAGTCGGCGACATTTGAAGGTTAGACACTGTATGATATCGTTGTCGAACTGTCGTCCTTGCGATGAGGCTCATTTGTTGAGAAACCCTTATGTCTTATCGTTTTTTCGGGTTATAATTTGGTAAAGTTGTAATTCGTTATGAAGTGGGCGGCTGTGACGGTAAGGTGTTGTGAGAGGAAAAATCGCTGTCGTCGGGTATAATGGTCGGGCATCTCTAAAGTATTGCGCAGACGTTATGAATGGTTGGACGTGAAAAAAGGAGAGGGAGATTCGTGGTTGTAAAACGAATTTCTTGGTTGAAAAGAGCTGCAAGGGTGCGCATGGCGTTTGTCGGGTGTGCTGTTGCAGGAGGTTCTGCAGAATGACCGTGTGGCATGTTGGTGTTGTCTCGGTACGATGTAGCAACTCGCATGGCTTTAATGTTTTGGCATGTGCAGATGTGGCATATGGTCTTTTCTGGTGGCGATGAGCCATAGTGGGTCGTGCTAACGTTCCATGTGTGGAGCGGTATGTCTGTGAGCCCGGAGGATAGCCTCATGGTTGTCGGAAGGAGTTCGGTCGCCTACGAATGTGAGGGCAAGACGATGAGGCAGTGTCTGTCGGTGTCGGCTGTCCGTAGCAGGAGATAGAGCGATATATAGATAGGAGATGGTCGCCGTGGGAAGCGACATTATAGACATCTCAAAGAGTTATTTTCCGAAGCAAGGCGTTGTGTCCCGACAATGAGGAGCGGAGGAGTAAATTATAAAATTTTGATAAAATGGGAAAAATCAACCTTGGAATTTTGGGCCCAGTACAGGGCAAGGTAGGCACTGTTGTAGGTGCTACATGGAACGGCATCGGATATGTTAGAACTCAGCCTTTGAGTTATACTGATGCCAAGACAGAAGATCAGGTCTCACAGAGAACTGTATTCAAAGAGGTTACAGAGTTTGTTCGGCCTTTGAGAAACTTCTTGAAGGTGGCGTATAAGAGAGTCGACAAGAACTCTTCTGCGTACAACACAGCTACTAAGTACATACTGAAGAATGCTGTTGTCAAGGAAGATGATGATGCGCACATCGACTACTCTAAAGTGCTTGTCGCATCAGGTACTTTGCCAACGTTAAATGATGCATCAGCTACTTATTCTACAGGCAAGCTCACCCTTACATGGGGTGATGAGTCGGAGCAGAATCTTCATTTCTGCTATGCAGATGACAAAATCATGCCTTTGGTCTACAACGTAGATAAGAGTCAGGTGACATTTATGACATCACAGTTTAAGCGTGAAGACAAGCAAGCAGAGATAACTATGCCGAGTGGCTGGCAGGGCGACAAGGTGGTAGTATATGTGGCTACTGCTGATAGCAAGAACAGGGAGGCGTCGAACTCTATCTATTTGGGTGAGTTTACCGTCGATTAGTGCTGCTGTCTTGCAGGAGCGACGCACATAAGTTGTTTCGGGGGTGGTTTGCCCTGCCTATGTGGGGCGGACTGCCTTTTGGGCAACGCTCTGTGTTGCGTGGTTGTTGGGTGGTCTGTGAAGATAGCTCCGACGACAATGGTGTACAGCATGAGCTGTGCGAGAATAGACAAAATAATGAAAAGGGATTGATTAGCAATCATCAGACGACGCTGTAGAGCGACAAGGGCCTAATATATAAGAGGCTAAAAGATAAGATTAGATTTGGGGCTGTCCGTGACATGGGCAGCCCTTTTTGTTTTTGTGGCTGATGTCATGAGGTGAGGAGGTGTCGGTATCGTACTACATATATAAAGGAGGGGGAGGTCTCAGAGTCGTTTGCCTATATTGCGGTGGACGGACTTCATGGCGGGTTCGAGGAGGTCATATTGCATCATGCTGTGTATGGAGCGCAGTTCGCCAAGGAGTTCGGGATAATGCACGCACTGACGGTATGCGAGTTTCATGCAGAGGGAGCGTGTGCCGGGTTTCAGATGTGTGTCGGTGATACCGTTGAGGCAGAAGTTGAGGAAGTCCGTTCTGATATCTTCGGCGTCGAAGGGCATGCGCAGGAGAGTGTCTAACAGGAGTCTGCAGAGTGTCGGACTTGTGGCGGATAGGGTCATGTCGATGAGGCGGTCTTTCATGGGGAGGAGGTATGACAATGCCAAGACGGAGATATGGGTGATAATCCAAGCGGCATTGTTGGCCGTTCGTTTATCGGGAGAGGCGAGAGCGTCGGTGAGCAGGTGTAAGTATTCCGGCGTGTCGCAAAGAGAACTCAGATGTTGCACCTCCTTTATGCTGATACGTAGTGATATGTCGATATTGTCGATAGTCATACGGGGTAATCTTTTGTGGCAAATATATAAAAACTTTTTGATAAGGGAGAGCGTTTAGATAGGGCGAGAGGGGATATAGAGTTTCAGGTGAAGTAGTATCGGGGGAATGGTGTATGTCGTTGGATTATATATGTTTATTTGTTGCGATATCAAAAAAAAAGGATAAAAATTGTGTTTAAAGTGAGAAAAATTTATATTTGTCTGTTTGTATACGTGAAACATAAAATATAATTGTATGAAAAAAGTAATTTTAGGCCTGTTGTCCTTTGTTGCTGTGTCGTGTAGCACAACAACAAAGGAGGTCGCTGTAGTACCGGATAAGGAAGAGAAGAGTGTTGAAGAGGTTCTTTTAACACGTCGCAGTGTGCGACAGTACAAATCTGAGACGGTGTCGCGCAAAGTGATAAATGAGATATTGAACTGCGGAATACATGCTCCGAGTGCCATTAACCGCCAGTCGTGGGAGATACGTGTGGTAGATGACCCGAAGTTTATCGAAGGCGCACGTGACATATATGTGTCGTTGGACTCTTCTCGTGTGAATGGGGTGAGTCATACGTTTCCTAATGCGCCTGTATATGTCTTTGTAGCGCAGGAGAAGTCATTCGAATGGTCGTCGACGGATTGCGGATTGTTGTGTGGCAACATCTGCAATGCGGCATGGGGCAAAGGATTAGGAACAGTCATCATGGGCAGTACGGCGCGTGCCTTTGTGGGGACACCGGAGTTGCAACTTCATCATCAGAGGTTGGGATTCTCAGAGGGTTATTCGCTCATGGCAGTCATAGCACTCGGATACCCTGATGAGACACCTGATGTGAAGCCGCGAGACACATCGAAGATACGTTTTATAGAGCCGTTGAATTAGGTGCAGCAGCAATAGAGAGGAAGTTATGGGCAAGACGTTGGAGGAGTTAAGTCGCGAGGCGATAAGCATCAGACTGTCGGCAGAATCGGGAGTGCCGTTGGCTGTGGGTAGTTCAAAGATAGGCGGTTGTCCTGATGTGACGTCAGATTTCGTATGGCCGCGAGATGACAGTGGACGACCTCTTACGCTCTTGTTGCAGATAAAATGCTCGGAGGTGGCGACACTCGATAAAGGGAGAGTGTTGCCCCCTTCGGGCGTTCTCCTTTTCTTTTATGAGTTGGGGGAGATGGATTGGGAAGGCAGCAAAGGCAGTGTGCGACTGATGTATATAGGAGCAGACGAGGCATTGCAACGTGTCGACTATCCGTCAGACCTTGAAGAGAAGTATAGGATAGAGGGGCGAGCATTGTGTTTTTCGTCGAGGGTCAGTTACCCGTCGTATGAAGATTATATCACCCTCTGTGGAGATGGCGAAGATGTCGACTACGACGCTTTGGAGCGGGAGTATGAGACAGCCAAGGCGCGAATAGGCGACGCTGTGGGGCGTCAGGAGGGCGAGATAGGGACGATGTTGGGATATGCAGATGTGTTGCAGAACTATATGGTAGAGGATTTGGAGTCGAATGTAATGCTCATGCAGCTCTTCTCGTTCGATGAGGCGGGAGTTAAACTCTCGTTTGGAGATGAGGGGTGCATATATGTATATGCAGACAGAGCGTCGCTTGGCAAAGGCGAGGCGATGCTGACGAAGTTTGAGATGCAATGTTACTAAAGTAAAGCAAAACAAAGGGAGCGAGGGTTGTCTGATAGCGAAGAAGTCGGCGAGAGCGGTATGAGAGTCATCATAGATATAGGAAATACAAGTGTCAAATATGCGTTGTTCGATGGAGTGACGCTTGTGGGTGACGTATATCGCAGCACCCACGAAGAGGTAGTGGAGGGTGTGTCAGCCTTATGTACAGAACGGGGCATAGAAGAGTGCATGATAGCCGGTGTAGCGGCGTGTGAAGGGCGAGTGAAAGAGGAGCTTGAGGCACGCGGGTATGATGTGCGAGAGTTTGGAGTGTGGTGTCCGTTGCCGGTAGAGATAGACTATGCCACACCGCAGACTTTGGGAGTAGACCGCATAGCCGCTGTAGTGGGGGCGGTAGCCAAATATGGCAAGTGTGACATGCTGATAATAGATGCCGGCACAGCAGTGACATATGACTATGTGAGTGCCGACGGACACTATAAAGGAGGGTGCATATCTCCGGGTTTGGAGATGCGTTTTAAGGCCCTCAACATCTTCACGGGCAAGTTGCCCAAAGCAAGCATAACAGATTATAAGCAAGAGATAGGCGAGGATACCCTTTCGGCCATAGCCTCCGGAGTGATAAACGGTTTTAGGTATGAGGTGGAGGGGTATATAGACGAGTTTTGCGCAAAAAAGTTTAAAAATAATAAGATAATTGTTACCGGTGGTGACCATAAATATTTGGTACTTCCGATGAAAAGTGCCAACTTTGTGGCGCCGAATCTTGTTTTGGAGGGCATAGCCTATGTAGCGGAGACAGTTTTCGGCGAGAAGAGATAATGCATATTGCTTTGATATATAACGTGTTGAGTGAACTATTTGAATAAAAAGGGGGAATTATGTGTAAGTTTGGCAAGCAAATTGCAGTAGAGTTAAGAAAAGAGAAAACGAATTGAAAATAATTAAATAGATATAACGATGAAGCAGTTGAGATTATTAGTGGCGGGTTTGTTGTTGGTGACGACAGCCACATATGCGCAAAAGGGAGTAGATGACGGGTCTACTTACGGACACGGCGAGGACAGTGTTAGATGTGTTGATAACTTGGTTCAATATGGTGATGCAGTAAAGATTAAGGACTATCAGAGTGCATACGCACCATGGCTTGTAGTATTTAAGGAGGCACCGCGTGCGAAGAAGACTGTTTTGTACTCTGACGGTGTGAAAATCGTAAAGAGTCTTTTGGCAAAGGAGAAAGACCCTGCGAAGAAGGCAGAGCTTTTCGAGTTGCTTAAGATGATCTACGATCAGCGTATGAAGTACTATGGAACGAACAAGAACTATCCTACATCATATCTTCAGGGTATGAAGGCTTTGGATATGTTGAACTACAAGAAAGAGGATATGGGTGTAGCGAAAGAGGCTCTTGGATACCTTTCGCAGTCGTTGGACGGTGAGCCACGTACTATACAGGGTGCATTCGTGGCAAACTATATGAAGGCTACTGTTGATTTGTTCAGAGATATGCGCATTGATGCAGAGACAGTAGTAAACAACTATGTAAAGGCAAGCAACATAATAGCTGCCATGCAGAAAATAGCTACAGATAAGAACAGAGATAATATCGAAGACGCAAAAGTACAGGTTGAGCAACTCTTCGCACAGAGTGGAGCTGCCGATTGTGCTACAATCGAGAAAATCTTTGCTCCGCAGCTCGAGCCAAACAAGGGCAACGTAGATTGGCTCAAGAGAATCAACGGTTTGCTATCGAGAGCAGAATGTACAGAGTCAGACTTGTTCTTCGCTACATCTGAGTTGTTGCATGGCATAGAGCCATCGGCATCATCGGCACGAGGATTGGCACGTATGTGTGTTAAGCAGGGCGATGCGGATAGAGCAGTAACATTCTACAATGAGGCTATCAATCTTGAGGAAGATGTGACAACGAAGGCTAAGTTCTACTATGAGTTGGCAGCAGTAAACCTCTCAAACAACAAATACGCTGCAGCAAAGGCAGCATGCTATGACGCTATAAAGCTCAATGAGGCATGGGGTGACCCATACATCTTACTTGGCAAGGTATATGCCGCAGGAGGTAAGACAATAGGCGAGAAGCCACATGAGAAGACAGCATGTTACTGGGTGGCAGTAGATAAGTTCGCTAAGGCTAAAGCCATAGACTCAAGCGAGAAAGTACAGAGCGAGGCAACAGACCTTATCCGTCAGTATTCGCAGTACTTCCCAAGCAAAGAGGATCTCTTCATGGAAGGTCTTCGCGATGGTGAGGCATACACAGTAGGTGGCTTCATCGGAGAACGCACAACAATACGTTCGAAGAAATAAGAGAAATATGGTTCTTCGGAACATAGCAAGATATGCAGCTGGCATTCTGGCAGAAGTGCTTGCGGTATCTGTATTTGCGGGCTGCATGGAGAACTCCAATAAGGAGCTTAAAGCGGTAGAGGAGGAGATAAACAGGCCGTCGCTTTCGTCGAAGGACTTTCATACAACAGTGACTGACTCGGGGTATTTGAAATACGATTTCGAGACGCCGGAGTTGGTGCAGTATGACAATGTAGAAGACCCTTATATACATTTTCCTTTGGGGCTGACATTTAAGATGTACGGAGCACAAGGAGAGCAGATGAAGAGCAGGGTGGACTGTAAGAATGCCTTCTACTACAAAGAGCGAAACCTGTGGGAGCTTAACAACAATGTGGAGGCCATCACCGAGAAGGGCGAGAAGCTAAACACCGAACAACTCTATTGGGATACCAAAGAGCATAGGATATACTCTGATAAGTTTGTGCAGATAACGACAGACGATCAGGTAATAACGGGTGAAGGCTTTGAGTCGGACGAGAAGATGTCAAAGTACGAGATAAAGAGACCGGGCGGAGAGATAGCAGTAGAGAGGAAGCAGTAGGGAGGTTAGCGTTCGGTGTGGTGCATGCAACACGATGTCGGGGGTAGGGAGACCTATTACGGACAAGAAAAAATTGATGTTTCATAAAGTTAAATAGTTTAATTAAAGTGGTAGATTCGGGTCTGTTCCAAGAGAGCGGGCTCGAATCTATTTTTTGTGGGGTAGAGGAGAGCCGATATATATAGAGAGAGAAGCGACGAGGAGGGGCGGTAATAACGCTATTGAGGAGAGAGGAAACAAGGGTAGAGACAGAACGTTGCGAGGGTGCAAATATGACGCAATGAGGAGACCGAGAAGATATGACGAGGAACAAACGGCGTCAAAATATTTTTCAAATAACATCTAAATAAGAAAAAAATTATTATCTTTGCCGAAGACGATAAGATAACGTAAAAGGGGATATTAAGGAATATAAGGAGATAGATATAAACATTTAGTAGGGAGGTTAGTGTACGGTGTGGTGCATGTAGCATGAAGTCAAGACAGGGAGACTTGCGCCAGAGAAGAAATCGATGTTTTTTCATTTAGTTAAATAATTTAATTTAAAGTGGTGAATTCGGGTCTGTTCCAAGAGAGCGGGCTCGAATCTATTTTTTGTGGGGTAGAGGAGAGCCGATATATATAGAGAGAGAAGCGACGAGGAGGGGCGGTAATAACGCTATTGAGGAGAGAGGAAACAAGGGTAGAGACAAGACGTTGCGAGGGTGCAAATATGACGTGATGAGGAGATCGAGAAGATATGACGAGGAACAAACGGCGTCAAAATATATTTTAAACGACATCTAAATAGGAATAGAATTACTATCTTTGCGGAAGATGAAAAGATAATGTAAAAGAGGATACTATGGAAGATAAGAAGGTAGATATAAACATTTCGGCGGAGATAGCAGAGGGCAAATATTCCAACTTGGCTATTGTAGCGCATTCGGAGAACGAATTTGTCATAGACTTTATCAACTATATGCCGCAGATGCCGGAAGCGAAGGTTGTTTCGCGCATTATAATGTCGCCGGATGGTATGAAGAAGCTCATAGGAGCGTTGATGGACAACATGAGGAAATACGAGCAGTCGACAGACAAAGGCGGGGTGTCGCTTAACGATGCGACGATTATATATAACGGACCTAAGGGTGAAGCGTAGTAAGATGAAGAAACTTTTCAGTAAGTCAGTTCTTGCTTTGGTGCGTCTGCTCTCTCGCACGCCATTTTGTATATTGTATGCCTTTGCTGATGTAGCGTCGTTTGTGTTGTATAGGATAGTGCGTTACAGGCTGAAGGTGGTGCGAGGCAACTTGAAGATAATGTTTCCCCATAAGAGCGACGAAGAGCGCAAGGAGATAGAGAAGCGATTCTATCGCCATTTTGCCGATTATGTGGTGGAGACACTTAAAGGGGTGACGATATCCAAGCCGGAGGTGATGAAACGATTTGTGATACGCAATCCGGAGTTGATAGATGAGTACAACAAGGCGGGACGTTCAGTCTTTGTCTATTCGGCACATCAGGGTAATTGGGAGTGGTTTATCACGATGCCGCAGTATTTCCCCAACAGTATAATACAGACGTTTTATCAGCCGCAGAGTTCTAAGTTGGTAGACGAGATAACCCTCATGGCGCGTACGCGTGAAGGTATAGTGGCTGTGGAGTCGCAGAAGGGATACCGCCATATCGTGACATGTCAGAGAGAGGGCAAAGTGGCTACTACGCTCATCATAGGCGACCAGTCGCCACATCGTGGAGCACAGAAACATTGGACGAATTTCTTTGGTAAGGATACACCATTTTTATATGGGCCGGCTGTAATAGGGCAGAAGACCAACCAGGTGCTTGTATATCCGTCGTATGTAGGGTATAAGAGAGGATATTACGAGTTGGAGTTGCGTCTAATAACTGACGAACCCAAGACATTGAGCAAAGAGGCTATAATAGACCGATTTGCCGCCTATTTGGAGGACGACTTACACAGGTATCCGGAGTTGTGGTTGCTTTCACATCGACGATGGAAGCATAAGCATGAAGACTTCCCCGATGAATAGTGCAGTGCAGGCAGAGTTGGCCATCATAGATGCCAATATATTGTCGGCGGTGGGATTGCAGCAAATACTGCAGAGCGTCATGCCGAGAGCCGTAGTGCGAATATTCTCATCGTTTCAGGCTTTTGTAGATGACACGCCCGACATGTATTTCCATTACTTTGTCTCGGGGCAGATATTCATAGAGCATAGCAGTTTCTTTCTTGACAGGCAGCGTAAGGTTATAGTCCTTACCAATGGTGTAGCTAATACTCCGGGTTGGAAAGGTGTCAAGACGTTGAATGTAGTGCAAAGCTACGATGCGTTGTTGAAAGATCTCGCCATGATGTATCGTCATGCGCATACGCAGAAGCAAGGGGCGGAGCGTCAGTCTCCGGAGTTGATGCCGGTGCGTCAGCTTCTCTCGTTGCGTGAGATAGAAGTGCTCACCCTCATAGTGAAAGGACAAACCAACAAAGAGGTGGCTGATAAGCTAAATGTAAGTCTTACGACGATAATATCGCACCGAAAGAACATAACGGAGAAGCTCGGCATAAAGAGTGTGTCGGGGCTTACCATCTTTGCCGTGACCAACGGCCTTGTCGAGCCTGACGACATAGGATAGCAGATATAACAAAACAAGATATTTGATATAGAACAGAGTGACGCATGACAAAGGCAAGGAGTAGTAGCAGAGCCTCTTCTTGTCGGCGGAATGACGGCTTACGGGCATTGTGAGTCGGAGAGTCCGTGATATCAGCCTCGAGGCAAAGGACGAGAAGTCATGATGATGTTATGAGAGCGTCATGTCGACTACTTGTGCATAGTGGCAGTGTCGTACAACAGCGAGACAGCGTTTTATGAGAGTTGAGGCTTTTGTAAGTCGGAAGACGCAACATCTAAGTCCGTCACAGTGTTGAGGACAAGGCAAGAGAGCCGTTATTCGATAATCAGAGCTTCGGTGCGTCGGTTGGCGGCGCGACCCTCTTCGGTATCGTTAGAGGCGATAGGACGAGACAGCCCGTAGCCTTTAGCTACGATACGGGCGGCGTCGATACCCTTAGAAATGAGATAGTCGGAGGTAGCTTTGGCGCGACCTTGAGACAGACCACGATTGTATTCGGCAGAGCCTACATTGTCGGTGTGTCCGCCTATCTCTATGCGTAAGTCGGTGTTAAGAGACATGATATGAGCGAGTTTGTCGAGTTCGACACATGACTCGGGTTTGAGGTGAGTGGAGTTGGTATCGAAGAAGACATTTTTAAGAGCAATCTTCTCGCCCCTGACAAGAGGAGTGAGGGGAATATCTATTGTCATAGGCCCGTTTTGAGAAGAGGCGTTTTCTTTGACAGAGATATTTTCGGAGAAGAAGAAATAACCATCGCATTGGGCGAAAAGGCCGTAGTCATAACCTGAGGGTAGGTTGATAAGGAAAGAGCCGTTGTGGTCGTCGGAGATGGCCTGAGTCTGTCGTTTCTGCACATCTAATCGAATAAGTTCGATATTGGCAGAGAGAGGTTTGAGGCTCTTGATGTCGTAGACCTTACCTTTGATGTAAGAGACGGGAGTAGGACGTGCCGCTTGTGGCATGTCGATACACAGCAGCTCCTTCTTGGCAGAGCCGTTGTCGAGTCTCTTTGTAGAAGAGAAGTAAGCCGTAGAGCCTGAGGCACTGACGATAAAGCCGAGGTTGTCGTTGGGAGTGTTGATGGGGTAGCCTATATTCTTTGGAGTAGACCACTGCAGGCTGTCGTTGCGACGAGAGTAGAAGATATCGGCGTCGCCCAGACCAGGCCAGAAGTCGGACGAGAAGTAAATAGTCATTCCGTCGGCATGAATGAAAGGCGACGTCTCTTTTCCGGGGGTGTTGATGGAGTCGCCGGCATTGCGCACTTCGCCGAAGAGAGGCACGCCATTGGTGCGAAATCCCACAATCTCGGCATACCAAATATCATTGTCGCCAATACCGCCGGGGCGGTTGCTGACAAAATAGAGAGTCTTGCCGTCGGCCGAGAAACAGGGTTGCGACTCCCAGTAGGCGGAGTTGACAGGTTGTCCGATGTTGATAGGTTCGGACCAACCGTCAGGAGTGCGTCGTGAGAAATAGAGGTCGCACGAGCCGCGAGAGTCGCTTCTGCCACAGGCGGTGAAGAACATCCACTTACCGTCTATGGAGAGAGCCTGAGCCCCTTCGTTGTTTGGGGTATTGATGCCTACGACAGGTTCTATGGGTCCCCATTCTCCATTGTGACGAGTGCTCATGAAGAACTCCTCGTTGAAGAACTGTGAGTTTTTGGGTAGGTTGGGGTTAGAAGCAAAGAGCGAGGCATCGCGAGGGACGAGCATAGTGAAGACGAACTCCTCCTCATCGAGAGTAATGCTGGGCCAATACATGTCGTAAGGAGCTTCGATATTGGGGCTTATGGGGCGAGGGTCGAAGGGGACGGGGTTTTCCATGAGTTCTTTGGCTATCATGGCTTTTTTCATCCACGCATCGACATTATAACGGGTGCGTTTGCCTTTGGAGTAATGCTTGTATAGGTCGAACCATTCAGTGGCTTCGGGGAAACGTCCCATTCGGCAGAGAGCGATGCCGGCTTGGTAATAACCCGATACGAAGATGGTAGAGTCGAGGGCGAAGCCGGCTTTGAGGTTGTCGACCTGTCGTTGATAGTCGCCTAAGTCCATGTATGCCTCGGCACACATGAAGTAAGACTCGGTAAACTTGGGGTCGATACGTTTTGCCTCTTCGTACATTTCGATAGCCGTGCGGAACTGCTCCTGCATGTGGGCCGTCTGTCCCGCTTCGTACAGAGCAATGGCCTTCTTAGACTTTGTGGAGTATTTAGGTTTGGCTTGAGCCGAAGCATTGCCGGCATAGGCAAAGAGGCAAATAAGCACAGATATAATGTTTAGTCTCATAGTCGAAAAATTAATAATAATGACAAAGATAGTGTTATGGCAGAAAAAGAGAAAGAAGAAAAGGCGAAAAAGAGAGAGGACGATGAGAAAGAGGAACAGAGAGCGGAGAAAGAGAAGAGAAATGATACATTGTCGTAGAAGCGAAGAGGCAAAAAGAGAAGATAAGAATAAAAAGCGGAGCAGAGATACGAAGAGATAGAAAAAAACGTATATTTGCGTAATCAGAGAGAGGACAAGAGAAAGACGAAGTCCGAGGAAAAGAAACACAGAAATAGATGAAAACAAAGAAAAAAGAGAATAAAAACAAGCGAGACATGCAGACCATCGTGTCGATATTGTTGTTGGTGACGGCGATGATGCTCTTTGTGGCATTGGTCTCTTTTTTATTTTCGGGCAGTGAGGATCGAAGTTTTTTTGAGTGTTCATTTTGGGAGTTGTTGGTCAACAGCGACCTTGTATGTAGCAATATCATGGGACGTTTCGGAGCGTGGATATCCGACTTGCTTATAAACAGGCTGATAGGCGTGCCGTCGTTGTTTGTCCCGTTCATGATGATATTTTTGGCGATATGGCTGTTTGGTCGATTAAACGTTTCGTTGTTTAGCTTTTTCACAAAAGGCATGGTAACGACGATATGGCTAAGTGTCTTTTTAGGGTTTGTCTCATACCCGTATACAGATGTCAGTTTTCCGATGTGGGGAGGCCTGTATGGCTATTACGTGGCGAAATGGCTGATGTCGGCAATAGGAGTTTTGGGGACAACGGTGGTATTGCTGATGTTGCCGATGATATGGCTTGTGCTTACGGTAGAGAAAGTCAATGAATGGTATAGAACATTCATCTTCAGGATAAGCAACGGAAAGATAACAGCCAAGAAAGTGTTGCTGTTGGCAAACGAAGAGTATGAGGGAGATGGTTTCGGAGAAGAGCCCGAGAGCGAAGAGGAAGAAGAAGAACCTATCGAGGAGGGGGAAAAAGAAGAGCCGGAGGAAGAAGAAGAGGAATATGTCACGACATTCGGTTCGGAAGAAGAGGAAGAAGAAGAGGAAGAACCTGTCGAGCCACAGCAGATAGCAGGAGGAGAAGAAGAGACAGAGATAGAGACGAAGAGAGAAGAAGACTTCAGCATAACAAAGGCTGTGGGAGATGGCAACGAAGAGAGTGACATCAGAGGAACAATAACAACGCCTTACGACCCGACACTTGACCTCGAATACTACAAGATGCCCGATATAAGTCTGCTGGACAATACTCTGACGGAGGAGACAAACGAAGTGTCGGAGGAGTATCTGCGAGAGAATAAGAATACCATTGTCGAGACATTTAAGAACTTCGCCATAGAGATAGCCTCTATAAAAGCGACAGTAGGACCGACAGTGACACTCTACGAGATAGTGCCTGCGCCGGGTACGCGCATATCAAAGATACAAGGCTTAGAGAATGACATCGCCATGTCGTTGTCGGCACTAGGCATACGTATCATAGCCCCTATGCCGGGACAAGGCACAGTAGGTATAGAAGTGCCGAATAAGAATCCGCAGACGGTGAGCATGGCGTCGGTGTTGAAGTCAAAGAAATTTCAGGAGTCGAAGCACGAACTGCCCGTGGCACTTGGCAAGACGATATCAAATGAGATCTTCGTCTTCGACTTGGCAAAGACGCCACATTTGCTCGTAGCGGGAGCCACAGGACAGGGTAAGTCGGTAGGATTGAACGCCATAATAACATCGCTTCTCTACAAGAAACACCCGTCGCAGATAAAGTTTGTGATGGTAGACCCCAAAAGAGTGGAATTATCGATATATCGCAAGTTAGAGAAGCACTTCATGGCGAAGATGCCGAGTGAAGATGACGTCATAATAACAGATGTCGAGAAGGTGAAGACAACACTTAACTCTCTGACCGTAGAGATGGACTCACGCTATGAGCTGTTGCAGAAAGTCGACACCCGTAACATAAAAGAGTACAACGAGAAATTCATAAAACGACAGCTCAATCCGGAAGACGGACATAGATTCTTGCCGTATATAGTCGTCATAGTAGATGAGTTTGCCGACCTCATAATGGTCGTAGGCAAAGACATAGAGAAGCCAATAGCCCGTATAGCACAGAAAGCACGAGCAGTAGGAATACACATCATATTGGCTACGCAACGACCATCGGCAGATGTCATTACGGGAGTCATAAAAGCCAACTTCCCGGCACGTATAGCCTTTAAAGTGTCGGGCATGCAAGACTCACGAACCATAATAGACGGTTCGGGAGCGCAAAACCTCATAGGAAGGGGCGATATGCTGTGTCAAGTAGACGGTTCGATGGTACGAGTGCAGTGCGCATTTGTCTCTACGGAGGAGGTGAAAGCTGTGAGTGAGTACATCTGCAGTCAGCAGGGATATGCATGTGCCTACGAGTTGCCCGACGTCGAGGAGGCAGGAGAAGACACAACGTCGGCAGTGCAGAACGGAGGAGATACGGGTAAGTTTGACCCTATGATACGTCAAGTGGCGGAATTTGTGGTAGAGAATAACATGGGTTCGGCATCTAATGTACAACGTAACTTCTCCATTGGCTTTATGAGGGCGGGACGCCTGATGGATCAGTTGGCAAGATTAGGCATAGTAGGTCCGCAGAAGGGAGCAAAACCGCGAGAAGTGTATGTAACAGACAAAGAAGTTCTGGCACGGATTTTGCATGACTTTGGATTGTAAAGAAAACGAAAACAAGATAATACGATGAAGACAATAATGATAATAGTCGCACTATTGGTGTCGTTGGTCGTCAATGCACAGACAGACGAAGAACGAGTGACAATGGCACGCGAGATGCTCGATAAGATGGCGGCAAAGAATAAGAGTTACCAGACGATAAGAGCAAAGTTTACCCTCACCGTGGATAACAAACAAGCCGACAAGCAGACTGACTTCGAGGGCTCTATGGACGTCAAAGGCGACAAGTATGTCCTCGACCTGATGAATCAGGTGACGTACTTCGACGGGAAAGACATCTACGTATGGCAGAAAGAGGTTAACGAGGTAAATATATCGACATCGGACGAGACAGAAGAGACGATGATGAGCCCGATGAAGCTCTTCGGGGCATACGAAGAGGGGTATAAGATGGTGTATATAGGAGATGTGACGATAGAAGGCGTGGCGTGCAATGAAGTAGACCTATATCCGGAGGACCGCACGAGTAACATATCGAGAATAAGACTAACGCTCAACAAAAAGACGAATATGATAAAATGTCTCATGCAACAAGGCAAAGACGGAACAAGTTACTACGTGAAGATAGACAGTTTCCAGAGTAATGTCCCTATGACAGATACACACTTCGTCTTCGACGCAAAGACAAATCCCAAAGTAGAGATAATAGATTTAAGATAACATAAACAATAAGAAAGATGAAAAGAACATTATGGTTAATACCAATGGCAACCATGTTGATGACGGTAGTGTCGGCAGAAGCAAAAAAACTCGTAAAAACAGGCAAAGAGATTACGACGGAAGGCGTATTGAAAGCCTTTGTCAACATAGATGTTGGAGGCGCATATAACGTTGAGGTAAAAGCCGGCGAAAAATATGCGTACACAATGACAGGCGATGAGGTGTACAAATACGTCGCACTTATTGAAGTGGAAGAGGGCACTCTGAAAATAAAGAACAGAGAACGAACCGAAGTGAATGACCATGTGTCGCCAAAGATAGTGGTGACAATGCCTATTTTAGATAAAGCGAAAGAGATGGAGTTGGAAGTGTCGGGGGCAAGTGCGTTGCAGATGGCGGGTTTCAAAGGCGGAGAACTCTCTTTGGATATCAATGGAGCAAGCAAGGTGACATTGCAACGAGTAGACGTTGAGCAATTAGATATGGAGATGTCGGGAGCGTCGGTATGTATCATAGACGGTTATGCCACACAGTGTGAGGCAGAGATATCGGGAGCATCATCGTTTCAAGCGTCTGACTTGGACATGAAGTACTGTGATATAGAGACATCGGGTGCCTCGTCGACCAAGATAGGCAAAGTAAGCAACAGATTGAAGGCAGAGACATCGGGAGCATCGAAAATGGTATATTCGGGCGAGCCTAAGAGTTGCGATATAAAAACATCAGGCGTTTCATCGACAAGGCGTCAATAGTAAAAAAGAAAAATAACATGACATGATAAGAGGCAGTCCGAAGAGGAGGCCTCTTTTTTTTGTCGCATGTCAAAAAGAGAAGAATGAGATTTGTGGAGTTGTTGCCAATTTACAAAAGAGGCATTGCAAGGAAACATCTTGTCTATTCAGTGTTCATTATTGGTACAATGATATAACATTAGATGAGACAAAACAGCCACTAATAATATTATATTTGCAAGAGAAGCACATAGAAAAGACCGTGCTGCAGAGTAAATGCAAAAACAGAAAAACATATAGATTATGGCAAAACGAATTTTAATCTTTTCATTGTTGGTGTTAGCCTCAATGACATCGTGTATGCGCAGTGTCAAGACGACAGACAAAGGCATAGAAGTCAGTGTGTCGGGAGGAGCAGAGAAAGTACGTTTGGAAGTTGTGACAGACGATATAATACGTGTGTCGGCAACGACGGACAACAGTTTCGATAGAGACGCAAGTCTCATCATCGTGCCACAGACAACAGAGCCAAACTTCTCGGTCAAGGACAACGACACATTAGTAGTACTTTCGACAGCGACTCTTGACGTGACGGTAAATAAGAATAGCGGAGAGGTTGTCTTTATGGATAAGGAAGGGAGAGTGATACTCTCGGAGGAACAAGGCGGAGGACGCACCTATGAAGCCATAGAGGTAGAAGGGACAAAAGGATATTCGTACCGACAAGTGTGGGAGTCGGCAGATGACGAAGCCTTTTATGGTCTCGGACAACATCAGGCAGATGAGTTTAACTATAAAGGAAAGAACGAGGAACTATTTCAATACAATACCAAAGTGTCGGTGCCATTTATAGTGTCGAACAAGAACTATGGTATTCTTTGGGATAATTACTCTCTCACACGTTATGGCAATGCAAAAGACTACAGTCAGCTCAACGAGGCTTTCAAAGTCTACGACAAAGAGGGCAAAGAGGGCGGACTTACAAGTCGTTGGGAGCCTTCAGCGCAGACGGGAGCGGAGATATTGGAGCGCAACGAGCCGTTTTTGTATTTCGAGAATCTCAAGGCCAACAAGGAGTATCTGCCAAAGGGATTCCCTCTTATGGGTTCGAATGTAACATTTGATGGATATTTGGAGCCATCGAAAACAGGAGAGTATAAGTTTATATTGTACTATGCGGGATATGTAAAGGTGTTTATTGATGACAATGAGGTTGTTCCGGAGCGATGGCGTACAGCGTGGAATCCTAATAGCTACAAGTTCGCCTACGACATGGAGGCAGGCAAGAAAGCCAAACTGCATATAGAGTGGATACCCGATGGCGGAGAGTCGTATTGTGGTCTTCGTGCTTTGGAGCCTGTGGCTGACGAGGAACAAAATAAACTTGCCTTCTGGAGTGAGATGGGCGACATAGTAGACTATTACTTTGTGAATGGCCATAACATGGACGATGTAGTCAGCGGCTATCGTACTCTTACAGGTAAGTCACAGATAATGCCTAAGTGGGCTATGGGTTATTGGCAGAGTAGAGAACGCTATAAGACAGCTGACGAACTGTTGGGTGCTCTCAGTGAGTTCCGCCGTCGTCAGATACCTATCGATAATATCGTTCTTGACTGGTCGTATTGGCCCGAAGACGCATGGGGTTCGCATGAGTTTGACACAGTCCGTTTTGCAAATCCTAAGGCCATGGTGGATTCGGTTCATGCCATGAACGCAAAGATAATGATATCGGTATGGCCTAAGTTCTATTGTTCGACGGAACACTATAAGGAATTTGACAAGAACGGCTGGATGTATCAGCAGGCTGTTAAAGACTCGATACGCGACTGGATAGGCCAGGGATATATAGGTTCGTTCTATGACGCATATTCACCCGAGGCACGTAAACTCTTCTGGCAGCAGATGGCAGAACATCTCTATCCTCTTGGTTTCGATGCATGGTGGATGGACGCTTCAGAGCCTAACGTGCGCGACTGTACCGACCTCGAATATCGCAAGGCCCTCTGTGGTCCGACGGCACTCGGTCCGTCAACGAAGTACTTCAATGCCTACGCCCTCATGAACGCAGAGGCAATATATAACGGACAGCGCGAGGAGGACAATGACACCCGAGTATTCTTGTTGACACGTTCGGGATTTGCCGGATTGCAACGCTACTCGACAGCGACATGGTCGGGAGACATCGCTACACGCTGGGAGGATTTGAAAGCGCAAATATCGGCAGGACTCAACTTCTCAATATCGGGAATTCCATATTGGACAATGGACATAGGCGGATTCTGTGTAGAGAAACGTTATGAACTTGGACAGGCATTGTATAATGCGAGTGGTAAGGAAAATGCCGATTACAAGGAGTGGCGAGAACTCAATGCTCGTTGGTATCAGTTTGGAGCTTTCTGTCCGCTCTTCAGAGCACATGGACAATATCCGTTCCGTGAAGTATGGAATATCGCACCAGAAGGACATCAGTGCTACAACACTATCGTATACTATACTAGGTTGCGTTATCAGCTCATGCCATATATCTACTCGTTGGCAGGAATGACATATTTCGACGATTACACCATAATGCGACCACTTGTCATGGACTATGCCTGTGATGCCAAAGTCAACAACATAGGCGACCAATATATGTTTGGCAATGCACTGATGATATGCCCGGTGTATAAATATGAAGCACGTTCGCGCGAGGTGTACTTCCCATCAACGACAGGCTGGTACGACTTCTACACAGGCGAGTACGTACGCGGAGGTCAGACAGTAGAAGTGTCAGCCCCTTACGAACGAATGCCGATATATGTGTGCGAAGGAGCTATCATACCATGCGAAGAAGCTATGCAGTACACATCGGAGCGCATGTCGGACAATGTGACACTCTATGTCTATGCCGGCAAAGATGGCAAATTCACACTCTATGAAGACGAAGGAGTGAACTACAACTACGAGAAGGGTAAATACACAAAGATAGAATTTACCTATGACGAGACAGCAAAGACACTCGTCATCGGAGAACGTCAGGGAGAATATGAAGGCATGTTGAAAGAGAGAACATTCAATGTCGTATATGTAAATGCAGATGCACCAAAAGCATTCGACGTCAAGGCAGCCGGAGAGGTTGTGAAATATGACGGTTCGAAAGTTGTTGTGAAGTTTTGAAAGAACCAAACAAACGATATCACGAAGATGATAAATATCGATTGGTGCATCTAAAAAGGGTAAGCCGAAGGTCGCGCAGATAAATTGAGACCTCGGCTTATTTTAATTATTTGGAGTAAATAGATAACCTTAAATAGGTTAAGAACGGAATAAAGTTGTAATTTTGACTTTTGCAGGATTATAAATGTCATGCAACGAGACGAAGAAACAACGAACAAAAAATAAACACAATGCATAAGATAAAAGATAGACTCGAGCTAATTGTAGTTGCCGTTGTGGCAAGTGTCATGGCACTTTCGTGTGCGGAAGACGTTAAAATGCCACGTGAGCACTACAAATTTACCAAAGGGTGGAAATTCGCACTCGGCGACTCCATGCAATGTATAGAGCCCGGCTATGACGACACCTCGTGGCGTACGCTCGACTTGCCACACGACTGGGCGATAGAGGGCGACTTCTCGGAGTCAAATCCATCGGGGACAGGAGGAGGTGCACTCCCGGGAGGAATAGCATGGTATAGAAAGACCTTCACCCTATCGCCGGAAGACAAAGGCAAGCACATATACATCACATTCGATGGCGTGTATATGAATTCGACAGTCTATCTCAATGGCAAAGAACTCGGCCACAGACCGTATGGGTATATCTCGTTCCGCTATGAGATGACAGACCTGCTCAACGAAGGCGATAACGTCATCGCAGTGCGTGTCGACAACTCCAAACAGCCCAACTCACGTTGGTATAGCGGTTGTGGCATATATCGCAACGTGTGGATAACAAAGACAAAGAATGTCGCTGTCGACAATTGGGGCACGTTCGTCACAACGCCACTCGTAAACACAGCAAAAGCAGATGTCAAAGTACAGACAAGGTTGCTAAACCTCAATGGATATCCGACAGAAGTGAAGGTCGTCTCGACAATATATGACAGCAGAGGCAAGCAGATAGAGACAGTGTCGTCGGAGGTGCAAGCCGCAGCAGATGACACATTCTATATAGAGCAGAAACTGCGATTGGGCAATCCTCACCTGTGGAATATCGACGACCCGTACCGCTATACAATGCGAACAGAAGTCTACGACGACAACGAACTCAGTGACGTCTATACTACCTCTTTTGGAGTTAGAAGTTTCTATTTTGATGCCGAGGAAGGATTTATCCTCAACGACAAGAGCGTAAAGATAAATGGTGTGTGTATGCACCATGACCTCGGTTGTTTGGGTTCGGCTATCAACTACAGAGCCATAGAACGCCAACTTGAAATACTCAAAGCTATGGGTTGTAATGGTATACGTTGTTCGCATAATCCTCCTGCACCGGAGCTATTGGAACTCTGTGATAGTATGGGTTTCATCGTTATGGATGAGACGTTTG
>CALAUL010000076.1 GCA_937892255.1 uncultured Bacteroidales bacterium
TTTAAATGGCATTTAAATGGCATTTAAACGGTGATAAAATACGATTTGAATGATAAACCAATAGAGGTCAACAATGCTTATGGATGATTGTTGTACTTTTCATTTTGTGATTTGAAAACTCTGTGCGCATATGGTGCGCACCTTCTGCGCACGAAGTTGTTGTTGGCGGGTTGTAAAGCTGAGAAATATTAGTTAGAAGGGTATTTGAATGGCGTTTGAATGATGTTTGAAAGGCAAAATAGAGTGTGCGGAACAGATTTATTTGTTGAATAACTAAGGCGAAATAAGTGTAAATTTAGAGGAGATGAGGGCAAAATATTACGAATTGTGTTGATGTGTCGTTATTTGAGATGGTGATGTGCATAGTGCCATATCCGTTGACGAAATTTGCACTATGTTTGTTCTTGTTGGTGTGTAATAAGATTGGTTGGAGGTAGATTGCCGCACTTTAGCAGATAAAGCTATTATCTATGTTTGTAGTTGTTGTTCTTTCGTTTCATTTTTTTCTTTTTATTTTTCTTGCGAGTAAAATCTTCGGCTGTGATATCCGGAGGCGTGTTTATCTTTTCCGGAGTGTTCCATGTGGTTTTGTTTTCACTTAATTCGGCTTTAAGTTGTCCGCTCTTTTGTTGTTTGACTCTTAACCAAAACATATCTTGCCAAAGTCGTGCAAATTCATCTTTGAATTTATGAACAATAGTATAGTTGGTTGTTATGATGATATTTTCTTGATTATATGTTTTTGCAGTGTATGTCCAATTGTAAGAACCCGTAAAGAGTATTCTGCCATCTATTAAACCAAATTTGTTGTGCATGTGATAGCGCGAGTTGTCTATTTTAACATCGATGCCAGCTCGAGCCAACTCCTTTACTTGAGAACCGTGGTCTCTCATTTTGTTGTTGTCGGTTATCAGTCGGACTCTTACTCCTCTTTTGTGTGCAGCTTTCAGTGCGTGGGCCAAACTTTCGTCTGATATTGTAAATACGCATAGGTCTATGCTGTTTTTTGCTTGTGATAGGTAAAAAGATATGTTCTCTGGAATGTCTTGTCCGGGAGAGAACAACACTTCGTGCAGACGAAACGAGTTCTTCTCAACCAAGTCGAATGCCGTTTCCAGCCAACGAATGGCTTTCATAGCGTCACCGCCTTTGCCTAATCGTTTGGCTTCGTTGAATAATCTTGATTTTAACTCTCCTCGTTCGGCTCTATCTAAGTCATTTATGGCTTCTACGACGCTGCACGGCAACTCGTAGTGTTGTTCTGATTCAAAAACTTCAACAAAGAAGTTGACAATTTTGTCGATATTATCTAATTCTTTATTTCCCATCGGTTTGTATTTTTTGTTGTCGTGCTCCCAATTCTACGATTTCCATATTATGTAATGTTCCATTTTCTATGTCAAAACGTAAGGCTGTTCTTACAGAGTGAAATCCATATAAGCCACATGCTCCCGGATTGATATGTAGCACGTCAAACGTTTTGTCATAAATCACTTTCAATATATGAGAATGTCCAGCAATCATCAGTTTAGGGGGATTTGACATCATTATTTCTTTCACCTTCGGTGCATATTTACCGGGATAACCACCTATGTGTGTCATGTAAACATCAAGATTCTCGCACTCGAAGCGTAAATCTTCTTTCAGTTCGCTACGGGTTATGCTATCGTCGATATTGCCATATACAGCGCGTAAAGGTTTGAATGTTTGTAGTTTTTCCAATAAGTGAATATCTCCAAGATCACCGGCGTGCCATATTTCGTCGACATCTGAAAAGATGCGTTCCAAACGTTCGTCGAAATGGCCGTGAGTATCCGATATCAGTCCTATTTTCTTCATGATTGTGAAATTAGCGGATAATTACGAAATATCAAAGAGTTTGTGTAACTTTGTAATGTTATGGCACGACGCAAAAAGAAATATTTCAATCGCGATATAAGTTGGCTCGCCTTCAACTATCGTATTTTGGAAGAGGCAAAGGATATGAGCCTTCCTCTTGCTGAGCAGATACGTTTCTTGTCTATATATGCTTCTAACCTCGATGAGTTTTACCGTGTCAGGGTGGCGGAATATCGAAATGCCGCAGAGCAAAATGTGAAGTTGCCGGAAGTAGCCAATGCCGCAACGATATTGCGTTCAATAAATGAGATTGTTTCCCGACAGATATCAGAGACTTCGGTTATCCTTAACAATCAGATTGCTCCGGCCTTGTTGGCTCGTAATGTGAAACTCTATCTCGGAGATATACCGACAGCCGATGTACACATGGACTTTATCCGACAATTCTTTTTAAGTGAGGTCATTCCATATCTTCAACCCGTTTTGTTGTCGAGCAGAACAATGACTTTTTTAAGGGACAACAGACCTTATTTCGCACTCAAGATGTACAAACGTACTCGGGAAGGAATATCGAAAACGCCAGTGTACTCCATTATAAAGTTGCCTATCAATGATTTGCCGCGATTTGTAGAACTTCCGGAGAGCGAAGGATTGCGACATGTGATGTTTCTCGATGATATTATTCGTTTAAACCTCTCGACGCTTTTTCCCGGTTTCCATATCGATGGAGCTTGGAGCATAAAGATAACGCGCGATGCTGACATTGGTGTTGACTCGGACAGAGATACCAATATCGTAGACATAATAAAGAAAAATTTGGTCAAGCGCAAGACGGGAATCCCTGCAAGTCTGTATTATGATAAGACCATAGATGCGAGTTTGTTGAAGTTTTTGCTTCGTAAGTTTGACTTCCGCATAAGCGAAAAAGTTGCGTGTGACAGATACCTCAATCTTAGTCAGTTGTCGAAATTTCCAGCATCACTTATCCCGGAAGAGTCATCGCCCCGACTTGTTCCAATAAAACCGTACAAACTGCAGGCGTCGTCGATGTTCGACACAATAAAAAAACGAGATTGTATTCTTCACTATCCGTATCATTCGTTTGATTATGTCATTCATTTTCTCAACGAAGCAGCCATCGATGATAAAGTCGAGGCTATAAAAGTCACGCAGTATAGAGTGGCTCACGATTCGGCTGTTGTAAATGCTCTTATCACAGCGGCTCGCAATGGTAAGAAGGTAACGGTCTTCGTCGAGTTGAAAGCCCGTTTCGATGAGGCTAACAACCTCGAGACGGCAGAACGTATGAAGTCGGCGGGAATAAAGATAATATACAGCATTCCCGGGCTTAAAGTGCATGCCAAGACAGCTCTCGTTATCCGAAAAGGCAGAGACGGTGCCATGAAACGCTCTTTTGCCTACTTGAGTACCGGCAACTTCAACGAACTGACGGCGCAGATATATACCGACCAAGGCTTTTTTACATGCGACAAGACCATAGTCAGCGATGTCTGCAAGTTCTTTGACTTCCTTGAAAATCAAGACAATGTGCCGGTCATGGAGAAAATACTTGTGTCAAAAGTCAACTTGTTGCCCACCCTTGTCTCGCATATCGACAATGAAATAGCCATAGCTCGAAACGGAGGAGAGGGATATATCCTAATGAAGATGAACGGTCTGCAAAGTCGTGCGATTATCGACAAACTTTATGAGGCAAGCATGGCAGGTGTGAAGATAGACCTTATAATAAGAGGCGTCTGTTGCCTTGTCCCGAATGAGGATTTCAGCCGTAATATAAGAGTCGTTCGACTTGTGGATAAGTTCTTGGAACATAGCAGAATTTGGACGTTCGGACCTGACGGCGAAAGGGGCGTGTATCTGACATCGTCGGATTTGCTGAATAGGAATGTCATGCGTCGTATAGAAGTGGCTGTGCCAATCGAAAACAATAGAATACGGCAAGAGATAATGTCGATACTGCATATTCAGCTATCGGACAATACCAAAGCCGAAGTTCTTGACAACAGCCTCTGCGGACACAGGCAGACACCTTCGGAATCGGAATCGATACGTGCGCAGTTCGAAATATATAAAATGCTGTCAACGAAATGAAAACAATTGTCCTTATGCGTCATGCTCACCCGGAGTATGGCTATGATACTAATGATGTGGAACGTCGTCTTACGTCTGAAGGTCGTGCGGCCGCTGCTCGTTCGGCTCAATACTTGTTGCAAAACGGATTTGTGCCAAGTGTCGTTTTTACCAGTCATGCTCAACGTGCAAAGCAGACAACATCTGTTGTTGTGCAGACTCTTAACCTTGACCCTTCATGCGTGTCAGTTCACGAATTTATCTATTACGGATACACCACCGACGAGTTGTTAGAGTTAATCAAAACCGCCTCCGATGATACAGATACACTTATGATAGTCGGTCATAACCCCGATATTAGCACAGCGACCAGTAATTTGGTGTCGCAACATGGCATATCTTTTCCGCCGTCTGCCGTCGTAGTTGTAGGATTTGATGTTGATAGTTGGCAGCAGATAGAGGCAAGGCTGGGCGTTGTCATCAGTTACTATGCTCCGAAGCTGTGATTGGAATGTGTTTGGTATTTCACGGTTAGAAGCCAACAGCTAACCACCTAACATAGAAAGAATCTATTAAAAAAGTTTTATATTTGAAAAAATATGATTAAATTTACGGCGTTTGCTGTGTGAGATTATGCCTGTGTATCAGATAAATAAAAAGCGTAAATTTATGGATAAACGAACTAAACTATTGTTTTTATCGATGTTCGTGAGCGTATATGCCATGGCGTCGGACACGAGCGTCAAGAACTCCGATGGAGTTGAAATTTGGTATGATTTTGACAGCAGCACCAAGACTGCAACAGTGACGTACAAGGGAGATTCTCACGACAGCTACAGCGAGTACACAGGAGACATTGTCATCCCGTCAACGGTGACGTATGGTGGAGTGGAGTATAGCGTGACGTCGATAGGAGTTCATGCCTTCACTGACTGTTCCAATCTTACAAGCATAACACTTCCCAATAGCGTAACAAGTATAGGAGCTTTAGCTTTCTCCGGTGCCTCTAATCTAACAAAGATACAAGTTGCGGATGGTAATTTGAAGTACTCATCATCAGACGGAGTATTGTTTAACAAGGATAAAACAGCCTTAATACAATTTCCCCGAGGTAAAGATGCCACTGGTTATACAATACCCGAGAGTGTGGATACAATATATCAACGAGCATTCATTTACTATGGTGAAACTCAAACCATCACTATACCCGAAGGTGTTACAACGATAGGATATGAGGCTTTCTATAATAGTTCATTTACAAAAATAGAAATACCTGCGACTGTAACAGAGATAGGAGAAATGGCTTTCTCTTATTGTTATTTTCTTACAGGCATATACGTAGCAGCGGACAATGAAAAGTACACATCAATTGATGGAGTATTGTTCAACAATGATAAGGACACATTAATAGCATATCCGGCAGGGAAAGATGCTACTTCGTATACTATTCCCGACGGAGTAACAGCGATAGTAGATAGTGATGTTTTCGCTAGTTGTGATTTTCTTACTAACATAACCCTACCCGAGAGTTTGATGTCGATACCAGGTTATACATTATCCTCTGCCTTTAATCTAACAAAGATACAAGTTGCGGATGGTAATTTGAAGTACTCATCATCAGACGGAGTATTGTTTAACAAGGATAAAACAGCCTTAATACAATTTCCCCGAGGTAAAGATGCCACTGGTTATACAATACCCGAGAGTGTGGATACAATATATCAACAAGCATTCATTTACTATAGTGAAACTCAAACACCCATCACTATACCCGAAGGTGTTACAACGATAGGATATGAAGCTTTTTTTAGCAGCTCATTTACAGAAATAAAATTACCTGCGACTGTAACAGAGATAGGCGATCATGCGTTCATTTGTTGTTCTTCTCTTACAGGCATATACGTAGCAGCGGACAATGAAAAGTACACATCAATTGATGGAGTATTGTTCAACAATGATAAGGACACATTAATAGCATATCCGGCAGGGAAAGTTGCCTTGTCATATACCATACCAAGCAGTGTGAAATATGTGAATGGGTATGCTTTCGAGGGATGTTTCAACCTTAATTCTGTTTATGTTTTGGCTGAAACCCCTCCACAATTAGATTGGCTTTATATTCCTGAGAACATAACATTCTACGTGTCGTCAGAGTCGGTGGAAAAATACAAATCGGCAGAATTTTGGAAAGATTATGCCGACAAGATACAAGGAATAAATCTTTCTGTCATATCGTCTGAAGATGATTGGAAGGCTTTTAAAGACAATGGATACTTTGAGGCTCTGTCGGGAGCTACAATAAATCTGAAAGATAATATTTCACTTTCGTCCGAATACGGAGAAGTAACACTTGGTTCGGGCGTTACGCTGAATGGCAATGGCCATACTATAACGTTGAATGGTTCATCTCTTTTTAGCTCTATAGGCATAGGTGCTACGGTGAAAAACCTTGTAGTTACAAATCCGGAGGGATCTGCAAACGGAAAAGAAGAGAACTTTGGAATATTTGCATGTGAGAACAACGGCACAATAGAGAGCTGTGCCGTGGAGATGTCAAACGCACAACTTGTGACAAACGTATCAACATCAACCGTAGGTTTGCTTGTCGGCAGAAACTCCGGCAATATCAACAACTGCTATGTTTTCTTGGGAACAAATGCGGTGAATTCAACTTACAAATGCAATTGAATTCTGATTAGTTAATAATAAATTAAA
>CALAUL010000077.1 GCA_937892255.1 uncultured Bacteroidales bacterium
TTTGAAAATAGCCCGCTATTATCGGCAAAAGAGTGAATTAAAATATATTCAAAAAACGCTTCTCAAATATGTTCGAAATAAAAATTAAACAGCTTCTTAGTCGCGTCGTCCGACGAGCAACATGACATAGTAGAGCAGTGTTGCTATTGCAGAAAGTGCTGCCACTACGTATGTGTAAGCTGCCCATTTTAGGGCATCGCGTGCTTGTTCGCGCGTCTTGCCTGCTATGATACCTGAGCCCGTAAGCCATGCTATAGCTCGCTGACTTGCGTTGATTTCTACCGGTAGAGTCACTACAGCGAAGAGTGCAAAGATGGCGTATGCCGCAACGATAATCTGTAGTGCCAACTCCATAGGCATGATATTAGGAAGGAAGATAGCTCCTGCAAACATGGCAATGAAGATGATATTGAGAATCTTAGAACTAATGTTTTGCAACGGAACAAGTGCTGTGCGCAATTCCAACATCGAGTATGCCGTGGCATGCTGTATGGCATGTCCTGTCTCGTGAGCTGCAACGGCCGCCGCTGATACGCTCTGTCCGTAGTAAACGTCTTTACTAAGGTTTACTGTCTTATCTGTCGGGTTGTAATGATCGGTAAGTGTTCCATCTACAGGACGAATAGTGACATCGTATATTCCATTGTCTTGCAACATACGTTTTGCCACTTCGGCACCCGACATAGATAATCCTACTTGTGAATACTTCTCAAATTTGCTCTTCAGTCTGTTGCTGACGAAGAAGCTAAGCAAAGCAAACGTTATGAATATTACTAACATTGTCTTCTTTTTTTATTGTGGTTTACTGCCTACTTAATGCAATTTTCATGCCATAGTATAATAATGTGACAAATTGTCAGTTTATCTTCTCTATAATGTTTTCGGGAGGAATATTCAGACATCTATAATCTCCAAAATGACAAGGTTTATTGCCATATACGGAGCAAGGACGGCATGGCAAATCAAGTTGAACTGACATTTTGTCACTTTGTCCGTAGCCCAAGAAGCCGGCATAGGGGTGTGTGGCTCCCCAGATAGATATGACTTTGACGCCATAAAGCGATGCCATGTGCATAGCCGAGGAGTCCATTGATATCATGTAGTCAAGGTTTGATATTGTGGCAAGTTCATCGGCAAGGCGTACTTTGCCTATCACGGAGACACAATGTTCAAACTCTTTTTCCCATGCTTCAGCCACTGCCTTTTCTGAGTCTCCTCCTCCAAAGATAAATATTGTCTTATCTCTCTGTTCGTTGAGGATTCTGACTACTTCGCGCATCTTGTCCTGAGGGTATATCTTCCCGGCATGTTGTGCAAATGGTGCTATGCCTACGAGTTTGCCACTGAAGGAAGCAAATTGTTCGGGCATAGATTTCTTCTCCTGTACTTCGGAGATATTCTCTATCGGCAGACCTATTTTTGCGAAGGCTTCGGCATATCTGTCTATTGTTGTGCGCAGTGGACGAAAATCTTTGTTGTCCTTTGCCGTAAGTCTCTTTTTTTCTGCACGACCTTTGTTTATCTTCGTTGCTTGAACACCTGAGAGGGAGAAGAGAATGCGTAAGACTTTTGTGCGCAGTACATCGTGCAAATCGATGACTTTGTCATATTTGGCATTGTTTGTCAGTTCTCGATATAGCTTGCACAGGCTTTTGAATCCTGCACGTTCTTTCTTTATATCGGTGCCTATGACGTTGAGGTTTGGCAAGGATTCGAAGAAAGGTTTGTAGAATGTTGTAGTGAGGAAGTCGAAATGCACATCGGGATATGCTCTGCACACTGCTGACATTACGGGTGCGCACATTGCCACATCGCCCATGGCTGATATTCTCATCACCAATACTCTCATCTTGCTTCTGTTATTTTTTACCACCGTAGAGTATAGGGTTGAGGTTAGGGTCGTTGTACATCTTCATCTGTTTGTAGACTTTCATGTATTTGCGACCTGCCTCTATATCCTCGATGAGCTCTTCGATAGCAGTAGAGAGGTCTTTGTGCTGTTCCTTCAATACGTCAAGTTTCTTTTGACACGCCTCTTTGTGAGCTTGGTCAACATCCTCACGTTTGGTCTCTTGCTCCATATGGTAAATCTTAAGAGCGAGGATAGAGTAGCGGTCTATAGCCCATGCCGGAGATTCGGTGTTAATCTTTGCGTCAGGTAGAACTTTGACATCTTTGTATTTGTCAAGAAAGTATGAATCTATATACTCTACCATGTCTGTTCTTACTTGATTTGAAGCATCTATGCGACGTTTGAGTACAAGTGCTGCTGCTGGGTCTATCTCCGGGTCGCGGATAATATCTTCAAAGTGCCATTGTACTGTGTCAACCCAATTCTTGTGGTATAGGAGATGTTCCAATTGACTGCGGTCATATGGATTTTCTATCTCGTGGTCTACATCGTCGTATTTGTGATAGTCAGTTATAGCCTGATTAAATACCTTCCAAAATAGTTCTGTTTGCTTCATGATTTATGTTTATCGTTTTTGACAAAGGTAACTATTTAATCATAAAAAACAAATAAGCCGTTACTCTTTGCAAGTAACGGCTTATTATTACTTTGATAAGAAATGCTCTTACTTCAATGTGCCTGCCTCAGCAGCGTCGATCATAGCCTGGTTAGCTGAGATGTAAATCTCTACACGACGGTTCTGTGCACGGCCTTCAGCTGTTGAGTTGTCTGCTACAGGGTCATCAAATGCCATACCTGTTGTAGTCATACGGTCTGAAGCAATACCCTTAGATGACAAGAAGTCAGCTACAGCCTTTGCTCTCTGATCTGATACTTTCTGGTTAACCTCACGAGTACCGGTGTTGTCAGTGTGACCGAAGATAGATACGTTAGTATCTGTCATATCGCCCTGAAGCTTAGCAGCGAAATCAGCTAATGTAGTCTTAGATGCTGAAGAGAGAGTAGAGCTGTTAGTAGCAAAGAGAATACCGCTGTCGAACGTAACCTTGATAGCCTGAAGACCATTTACGTCTGTTGCAGCCTCTACCTGTGCATTCTTAAGTGCCTCTAATTCTTTTTTCTTCTTATCCATCTTCTTACCGATGAGAACACCTGCTGTAGTACCTACTGCTGCGCCTGCTGCTGCACCAATGAGAGCACCCTTTGTCTTGTTCTTTGATACCAATGCTCCTACACCGGCACCAATAGCCGCACCACCTGCACCACCAATGATACCACCTTTGGCAGTGTTTGACATGCTTGAACAACCTGACAAAACAATAGCTCCACAAAGAGCAACACTTAATACTAAATTCTTAATTTTCATAATGGTTATTTTTTGTTTTATAGTGTAATTCTAAGGAATTTCTATGCGACAAAGATAATATTGTTTGTTGAATAATCACACACCATTCCCTAAGTTTCTTTGTTCTACGATACTATATTTGTTTTCGTTTCGTTTTCAAAAAGTACTTTTTCTTCTATGAGGTATGTTCCTCATTTTAATTTGCTTTTCACTCGTCGTAGCAACAAAATGCTTGCCACAAGCAGTCCCACTACATAGCCCGACCATACTCCGCAACTGCCGAAGTCAAAGATAAATCCCACTATATATGCCACCGGCAGACTTGTCGCAGCGTATGCTATCCCCGACACCATTGCCGGATAACGCATGTCTCCCAATCCTCTCAATATTCCCAGACTCACCATCTGTAATCCGTCGAATATCTGAAACGATGCTCCTGCAAGCATTAACCCCACGGCAACAGCAAGTGTCTCGTTATCATCGATGAAGAGCGATGGCAACCAGTGTCGGCCTACTATCAGACAGACTGAGGTAAATGTCATGAACAGTGTACCCATGAGCAATCCGGCTTTGCTGTTGCGTCGTACGTTGATATTATCATTTTGTCCGTTGAACAGACTTACTCTTATTGTCACTGCCGAGGCAAGACCCGACACCATCATATATGTCAGGCTGGTGAACGACATCACTACCTGATGTGCCGCCAATGCCGCACTGCTTATCCAGCCCATCATTATGCCTCCCATGGCGAATGTCATGCACTCGACAACCATCTGTCCGCCTATGGGCAAACCCATAAAAAAGAGTGTTCTGATGACTCGATAGTTGACTTTGATTCCAGAGACTATCGTAGAGTATGCTCGGCTTAACCTGCTCCGTCTGAAGCATACGGCTATGGCTATCCACATAAAGAGACGCGAGACAAGTGTTCCCCATGCCGCTCCATTGACGCCTATGGCCGGAATAACCCAAAAGCCATATATGAGTACGTAGTTGACGATGATGTTAAGTACATTGCCTATGATGGAAATCTTCATTGCCATACCGGTGTTCTGTAGTCCCTCTATCATCTGTTTGTAGCAAGAGAACATCTGCAAAGGCAGTATCGATGCTATCAATATGGGCAGATAGCCACGTGTTATCTCAACTACTTCCGACGGTTGTCCCATATAGGGCAATAGCCACCATAGGGCAACGAGAATAAGCATTTCAGCCAAGCCCACAAAGAAGTTGAGCAGACGAGAGTTAACCATGCATGTTGCAGCACTCAAGGTGTTACCTTGTCCGTAACGACGTCCTATGAGTGGTGTTGCGCAGAGGGCTATGCCTATGCCTGCATACGTGACAGGCACCGTCAGATTGCCTGCAAAAGCCACAGCAGCTAAGGCATCTTTGCCGAGAGATCCTACCATGGCAGTATCTACTATGGATACTAACATTACTCCCGCTTGTGAGGCTATCACTGGTGAAGCTAAAGCGAGCAATGACTTATAACATGACGTATATTTTGTTCCACTTTTCATAGTCGCGCAAAGGTACGAATATATTTGTCATCAATATACATGTGACGGCTCATAAAAGTAGGTGTTTCGTTCATGCTCATCAATCACTTTATTGCTTCGTTCCTCATAGAAGGTATATATGTAACACAATTAAAATCAGATAAAAAGCCTTCATTTAAACCCCTCGTACAATGTAGATGATAATCGTTTAGGACTAACAAAAACAACGCATGCGTCTGCACACACCTTCCCGACCCAACACATATCTAACGCTGTATTTTGGGTAAAAATATTCAGAAATTAACCTCTTTTGTCCTTA
>CALAUL010000078.1 GCA_937892255.1 uncultured Bacteroidales bacterium
CAGTGGCGCAACGGAAATGCCATTTATCGAATAAAGAAAAATGTTGGTCTGCTCTTTAACCTTAACGGTGGAAGTAGCTATTATCTTGCTAATCCTATTGTTTTGAGTTTTAGAGTGAGTTACAGTAGTTCGACAGGAAAATATGGATATAGCGGAGCATATAATCCGAAAGGGGTGAATTTTAGTTTCTCGGGGAGTGGAACTGCTTTGGTTATTACACACAATTACGGGAAAGCACTCAATGTATCGGTGATAATACATGCATCACGAAGTTATGCAACTTTACAAAGTGAAACAACATCATCGTTTACTCTTAATCTCGGAGGAAATTATGACGCAACGATAACTTGTATTGACACTTCTACCTATTAACGCTTTGATAAGTAAAAAAAAGATGATATTTTTGACACGTAAACATTAATAAGTAAAAGATATGAAGAAAGTTTTATTTGTGATTTTAGGGGTATTTCTGCTCTTTACGGCATGCAACAAGGATGATGAAAATAACAAATTTGATAGTAATCACCGACTTTACATCAACGGAGTGGATAAAGCAAACAAAGCCGTACGTTATGAAAATCTATCAGTGGAAGAGATTGTTCGCATTGATAGTGTATGGCTCAACAGTTCTGATTTGCATTCGGGAATATCTGAACTCTTTGAGTTTGCTTTGGGCAATATTGATACAATAAACAATCGGTTTGCCATGCAAGCAGGGTATATCAATAATGGGACTTATGACAATATATTCTTTGCTTATCGTAATTATTATTTAATGAGATTTGTTTACGGAGAGAATGGCACATACTTAGGTACAGATACTCTTGCATACGTACCCAACAAACAGATAACAGATGCAAAGGCAAAGATTGATAGTCTTTTCCCATTGGAGAAGTGGAGCGAAATATATGAAATCTTTAACAACGCATTCACTTTCATTCCGTGCACAGGTGAAGAACTCCGAGAGTTAGAGAAGCAGGGTCTTTGGTAATATCACACATAAAACAGAACATTATATAGGACGTCCTTTTGGGGTGTCCTTTTTTTGTTTTTTAGAGGTCACGGAAAAGATTGTTATTAGCCTTGATGAGTGAAAAAGCGTAAAGTTCGTTTTTGTTGTCGTATTTCTTTTTTAAGGGTTCTATTTTGTTGTTGTGGGTTATTCAAATTTCTATTACCATTATCACTTCTTGTATTGTTTATGATATCGTCCAACATGACATGTTACTAAATCGTAATTTCAAAGATGTAAAATAATCGTTTGTTCTCCTTTTAAAAGGACTTTTTGTTTAAATACTAACTCGTTAAAAATTTTTTAGGGAGACTCTAAAAAAACACACACAATCATTATTTATTTCGTCAGTATATTGTTTTGATATTGTTAAGTAGATCAAAGTACAAAAAGTGTAGTGTTTAGCAATAATATTTATACAAGTCGAAATCTGATTAAAGCCAATTTTGTTTCAAATACATCTGACAACGAAAATATGGTGTGACCATAAGTCGTTAATTAAGTTATTTAAAACAACTAATTATCCAATGTCTAATATTATAAACAAAAACTTGTTGCAGAAACATAAATAATCAAGAAATAGGGTAGGAATATGCTTCAAAAAGCCATGTAAACATAATATTTACACAAGTTTACAATAATTGGGGCGTTGTTTACAATGCAAAAAGAGGTGTTTTTTTAAAAAGTATACATCATATTATGTGTTTAATTTCAATTAGTTACACAAGATTAATTATAGTAAATATTTAGACAAATCCATTTATTTGTGTAAATATTGCTATAATTTTAATTAAAATTAATGATTATACATTGAATTTCAAATAATTACACAAAATATCTCCACTTAAAGTGTAGATTAATATGTTATAAATTTGATTTTAAGGATTTTACGAAAAATGATTCATTTTGTCCTTTTAAGGATATTAACAACCTGTCAATAAAACTAAGTTGCTGCTAATCTTTACATTAGCTTTATTACTAACATACGATGTCAATAACTGTAATGTTTCAATATATTCATTTTTGTCATGATATTAGGTTGTTGATATCGGTTTAACTGCGAACAAAAATGCTCTCTTAAATTATGATACAACCGCTTGAGGAGCGTTAGTCCTAATGATAACCTGTATAAATCTGTTGTTATAAGGGCAAAACCCAGCTTTATACAAGCAAAAGCATGTCTAAAACGTGTCTAAACATTACAATTTGCCCAATAAAAATTATAGAATTAAAATTCTAATGATTTTCGGTATGAACTCTCAAAAAATTATCGAGCGTAATGCCGATTGTCGTAGTTCAGTTCTCAAATATATGAAGCATTCAATCCAAATCTATAATAGGCGGATTTTTAAAATTTATAACAATACACATGAACCCTACGACAATCAGTTTTTACAAGTTTAATTCAAAATATCAGTTTACATTTATGTAAACATTGCGGTTTACATAAGTGTAAACTATATTGTTTACATAGGTTTGTTTACATTTTATTGAGTGAAAAATGTTTACTTAATTTTGTAAATTCTATGTAAATATGTATATTTGCATAATGTAAAAAAAATAATAGTCATGAGAGACAGAATAAAAGCCATATTAGAGTATTTAGATATAAATCAAACCGAACTCTGCAAAAGAACTGGTATTTCAAAGTCATCTCTATCGCATATTATGTCTCCCAACGGCCGTGGAGGTTCATTTGCGAATAATATAGAGAAAATATTACAAGCCTTTCCTGAGATTAATAGAAATTGGCTAACTACAGGGCATGGCTCAATGACACAAATCGAAGACTTCCATGAAAAGTCATTGATTCAAACATTGGAAGACATTGAATTAGAAAACAATAACACCTCTGTTGGGAATTCCAAGTCGGAAGTAAAAACGGCGTATAAGCAACATATAGATAAGACAAATATTGTTCATGATCAAAACAATGTCTTATCAAAAAACGAATTCCCATTAAGAGAATCTGACTTAAAAAAAGAAGAAAAACGCAAAATAGAGCGAATAGTAATATTCTACAGCGATGGAACATTCACCAATCATATCCCTCTTGACGAATGATTGTATCGATAAGAAAACATAAAAAATGTAGAGATATCGTAGTTCAGAGAGTATTTCTTGTTCAGATTTTATATCTTTGGCGGAGAATATTCAAAAGAACAAGAAATGCTAAAACGATTTACTACAGACTTTACTGTTGTCGGTAATAAAAAAATAGGCGAAGACTACATATTATTAGAGTTGAAACACCCTAATAATCTGCCTCAAATAGACGCTGGTCAATTTGTAGAAATACAGATACCGGATACAGCTAAAACTTTTCTTCGCAGACCAATATCAATTCATGATGTAAATTATGAATCAAACACGATATCATTATTGATTCGTATAGTCGGAAATGGCACAACATTGCTGTCAAATCTAATCGATGGAGACAAGGTCAACCTTATTTACCCTCTTGGAAATGGCTTTTCTATTGACAAAGCCGGCAAAAAAGCATTGCTTATAGGTGGAGGAGTAGGAGTTGCTCCGATGTTGTATTTGGCAAAGAAACTTAAAGAAAATGGCTCAATTCCGGAATTTCTTTTTGGAGCAAAATCTTCCGACGGACTATTACTTATTGACACATTTAAGCAAGAAGGTGCAGTCTACATTACGACAGAAGATGGTTCGGTAGGGGAAAAAGGATTTGTGACAAATCATTCTGTATTTAGCCATCTAAATGATTATACAAGCATATTTGTCTGTGGACCTACGCCAATGATGAAAGCCATTGGGAAGATTGCAATTACGGAAAAGATTCATTGTGAGGTCTCACTTGAAAACAAGATGGCATGCGGAATAGGCGTATGCTTATGTTGTGTGACAGAGACAAAAGAAGGTCATAAGTGTGTATGTTCAGAAGGTCCGGTATTTGAAATAAATGAATTAACATGGTAGATTTATCAGTAAAACTCGGTGATTTAACGTTCAAAAACCCCGTAATGACAGCATCGGGGACGTTTGGTTATGGATATGAATACGACGACTTCATTGACGTATCATCTTTAGGCGGAATAATAGTTAAAGGAACAACCCTAAATGCAAGAGAAGGAAATAAATATCCTCGTTTGGCAGAGACACCGCAAGGTATGATAAATGCCGTGGGTTTACAGAACAAAGGTGTTGACTATTTTTGTAAAAACATCAACCCAAAACTAACCAAATATACAACCAATGTGCTTGTAAACGTTTCTGGTTCAACGATAGAAGATTATGTTGCAACAGCAGAACGAATCAATGAATTGGGCAATATTCCGGCTATAGAACTTAACATCTCGTGTCCGAATGTAAAAGAAGGAGGAATGGCCTTTGGAACAAGTTCAGAATCAGCTTCTAAGGTGGTAGCTGCCGTTCGTAAGGTCTATAAAAAACATTTGATGGTGAAATTATCGCCCAACGTAACAAGCATTGCCGATATTGCAAAAGCAGTAGAAGCTTCGGGTGCAGATTCTGTATCACTAATCAATACACTTTTAGGAATGGCAATCAACGCAGAAACTAGACGTCCAGTTATATCTACAGTTACAGGAGGTCTGTCCGGAGCGGCTGTAAAACCTATTGCATTACGAATGGTATGGCAAGTTAGTAAGGCTGTAAACATACCTATTGTTGGTTTGGGTGGTATTATGAATGCTACAGATGCTATAGAATTTTTGTTAGCAGGAGCTTCTGCAATTCAGGTGGGAACCGCGAATTTTATCGACCCAACAATTACTGTGAAAATTGTAAAAGGTATAGAAGAGTATTTACAGAGACATAATTTTAAATCTGTAAATGAAATAATTGGCAGTTTACAAACAGTGTAAATCGTATAGTTTACATAGTATAGTTTACAAATAATGAGATTGTTGTTTACTTTGATAAGTCTACTATTGGTTGGTTTACAAGTCAACGGGGCAGTTGTAAATTTGACTAATAAATCTGAAATATATCTACTGACATGTTCTTCTGGCGAAGAATTATATTCGGTATTTGGACATAGTGCCATAAGGGTAAAAGACGATTCTTTGGGATATGATTATGTATTCAACTATGGCACATTTGATTTTGATACCCCAAATTTTTACGGAAAATTTATGAACGGGGATCTAAAATACATGTTGTCATATACTGATTACGAACGCTTTATATATAGTTATAAGAACGATGGACGAGGCGTTTCGAGTGGTAAGTTGGAGTTGACCCTTAGAGAACGCCAAGAACTATGGTGTTTGTTGGTAGAAAACATACAACCTCAGAACCGATTTTATAGGTATGATTTTTTCTTTGATAATTGTGCAACACGAATCAGAGATATTGTTTTTAAGGTAAAAGGTTTAGATAAAGAGGCTTATACAAAAAGTAGTGGTGCGACATATAGGGATTATTTGCATGCTTTAGCCGGAAAAACCAGTTGGAAATCACATGGTGTAGACTTAGTGTTAGGCATAAAAGCAGATAGAGTAGCCTCTTATTATGATAGAGCTTATATGCCGTTGTATTTGGATAGTTTGTTTCATCAGGCAGGATTGATTACATCTGAAAAAGAAGTTATTCCACAAAAAAAAACATCTGACGAGAACTTTTTAGATGTGTTTACACCGAACTGTTTTAGTTTACTATTGTTTACATTATCGCTGTTAATATTTATAATTGAAATATATTGTAAACACTACATTAAATTTTATGATATTATTGTTTTTACTGTTGCATTGTTAGTTGGAGGTTTACTCCTGTACTTAGGACTATTCACCAAACATACGATTACAGAGTGGAATTTAAATTGTCTTTGGGCGTCTATTGTATATTTACCAACTATATATTTTATAGTATTAATGGGTAAAAAGAAATATGCTTTACATGGTTTACATGTGATAGCAATCATTAATAATGCGTTTCTTATAGTATTGATACTGTTAAGTATGTTTGA
Organism: uncultured Bacteroidales bacterium; assembly: GCA_937892255.1. Classification (GTDB taxonomy): domain Bacteria; phylum Bacteroidota; class Bacteroidia; order Bacteroidales; family Marinilabiliaceae; genus W3P20-009. Next base: position 5,967 of record CALAUL010000078.1, read on the forward strand.
AGTTCAAATGTTGCCAATGATGGCGTATCCAATAGCAGGAGCGTTATTTATTCGAAATATGTCAATTTATAGATTTACAAGATGAGATACAGAAGAACTATATTTGTAATTCTCTTTATTTTGTCATTGACATATTTGCTTTTGAGAATATTTGAAAAAGAAGACAAGGTAAAAATCAATTTAGACAAACCAATAAAATCAGAATCATATAAGATATTGAACGAAGATAATGACACAAATCTGTTATCAATCGACAATTTCATTTCGAGATTTATAAGACGAGAAGGTCTTAAAGGTGGAGCATCTGTAGCTATCAGTAAAGACGGAAAACTCGTATATGCAAAAGGGTATGGATATTCTAACATAGAAGATACGGTGGTATTACAGCCATACAACACAATGCGAATAGCCAGTGTTTCTAAACTTGTAACTGCAGTCGCTGTTTTTAAACTTATTGAAGACGGTAAATTAGGTTTACATCAAAACGTATTTGGAGTAAACGGAATTTTAAATGACTCTATATATTTACACTACAAGGATAGTCGTATGGACTCGGTTACTGTATATCGTCTGCTAAATCATTCTGCCGGATGGACTGCTCGTTGGGGAGATCCGATGTTTATGCCTCATGCCATAGCTCGACAAATGAATTATAGTTTGCCAATATCCATGAAAGATATCATTGTATTTATGCATAACAGATGGATGCATTTCACACCGGGAACATCATCTGTATATTCTAATTTTGGGTATGGTATTTTGGGCGAAGTTGTATCTAAAGTCTCAGGACAACCCTATGAAGAATATGTCAAAAGCAACATATTATCTCCGTTGGGGATTTATGATATGTCGATAGGCTTTTCTGACAAGGACAAACGATTGAAAAATGAAGTCTACTATTATGAAGCGGATTCGAGTCATACGGCATTTGACTATCGAACAGATGAAAAAGATAGTGTCAGAGTTCGCAGAGCATACGGAGGAACTGATATTCAAACACTTGGTTCTGCCGGCGGTTGGGTTGCGAGTGCTACGGATTTACTGAAACTGGTTCTTGTCATCGATGGTTTTGACAATGTCCACGATATACTAAACAAGAAGCATATAGAAATAATGACAACGAGTGAAAAAGGTTTCGACCCTCTCGGTTGGCGATATGTTCATGATAACAATTGGTATAGAAGCGGGACATTGGCTGCTACCTCTGCAATGGTATCAAGACGTTCTGATGGAGTGTGTTATGTTGTCTTGTTCAACAGTGCAAATCATCGAGGACCGGATTTGTCAACATTGATAAGAGTAAATATTGATAAGATTATTGATAATATCAATCATTGGCCAAAGACGGATTTGCTTGAGAAAGACACTTTATGGCAACGATATAATGCTAATAACTTTTAGTCGTGACGAAAGAAGTTTCATAAAAAGCGACATATTAACTCTTTCCCAAAATATAATCTGTTTTTATCAGACATCAATAATTGTGAGAATATCAATGTGGCAACAATCATAATATTCAATCCAAATAAATACATATAATTTTATATGTATTTATTTGTTTGCGAATATCATTTTGTATGTGTTGATTATTGTCTCTGCCAATGTTTTAACATCTGTTGTTTTGGTATTGATGATGAAATTAAGTTTTTCTGATACTCCATTTTTACCGACAATCAAGCTACCTCGAGAGTATTCTAAAAGAAAGTTGATATATAACTGAGGTTCAATTATTAGCAATACAATTATGTCGTAGTTTCTATCAAGATAATCTTGTATAGTTGTATTTTTTATTTTAAAGAAAAAAGAGAAATCTTCTTCTGAAATATACTCTCTATTTGTATCGCTTATCAGAGTTTCGCCGTCAATTCTATTTATCACGCTATTAAAATGTATTGCGGTAAACTCTACATTAGGACAAATCTCCTTTATTCCCTTTTTTAATTGCTTTATTCCTTGTTGTGTGTTGGACATCGAGATGTCAGAGATAATAAGCATTGATTTAACATCAGATGGTTTTTTATTACCTGACGATGTGTCTTTTTTTTGGTTTAAGCCATTTAGATAATGACCTATTTTGATTCTAATATTTTTACAAAACACTCTCACTTTTTTGAGTCTTAATGGTTTATCATTTTTAAAAGTTCTTCTTCACTTATGATTGAGACTTCTAATTGGGTTGCTTTTTCTAATTTAGAAGGTCCCATCTTATTTCCGGCTACAAGATAGTTTGTTTTTGCGGAAATACTGCTTAAAATCTTGCCTCCATTATCTTCTATCAGCTGTTTTAGTTCGTCTCTTCCGTATCGTTCGAATGTTCCGCTTATTACGAATGACAGACCTGAAAGAGTGTTGCTCAACAGTTCTTTTTGTTCTTTGACGAATTGTAATCCTGCTGATTTCAGTTTGTTTACGATATTCAGATTTTCTACATCGGCAAAGAAGTCGAGTATGCTTTGTGCTATTTTCTCTCCAACTTCATCTGCCGACAATAATTGCTCTTTGGTTGCGTTCTTCAAAGAGTCTATATCTGGAAACATTGCAGCTATTTTTTTAGCTACGGTTTCTCCGACAAAGCGTATTCCCAATGCAAATAGCACTCGTTCATATGGTATAGTTTTTGATTCTGCGATTCCTTTTATCACGTTTTTAGCCGATTTTTCTGCAAAACCATCTAAAACAAGTAGTTGTTCTTCTCTTAATTCATACAAATCTGCAACATTGGCAACCAATCCTTTTTGAAATAACTGAACTGCTGTCTCTTCTCCGATGCTTTCAATATTCATGGCTTTTCGTGCTATGAAATGCACTAATTTACCTATTTGTTGAGGACGGCAATTATTTCTGTTGGGGCAATAATGTCCTGCTTCGCCTTCAATACGAACAAGTGTTGTTCCGCATTCGGGGCATACTGTCGGGAAGATAATTTTTTCTGCATCGGGTTTTCGCAGTTTGGTATCAACGCCTACTATCTTAGGAATTATTTCTCCTCCTTTTTCTACCACGACAGTATCATTGCAATGCAAATCTAATGCCTCTATGATATCAGCATTGTGCAGTGAAGCTCTTTTTACAATTGTTCCGGCCAACTGCATAGGTTCCATATTTGCCACAGGTGTCACGATGCCTGTTCTGCCGACTTGATATGTCACCGACAGCAATTTGCTATGAGCTTGTTCGGCTTTAAATTTGTAAGATATTGCCCAACGTGGATTCTTGGCTGTAAAACCTAATTCTCGTTGCAGTGACAGGTTATTTACTTTAAAGACCAATCCATCTATGTCGTAAGGCAAATCATTTCTCTTTTCAGCCCAATATTTCATATAAGCAAAGACTTCATTCAAGTTCTCGGCTGTTTGAAAATACGGAGATATATTAAAGCCCCATTCTTTCGCTTTCTCTAAGGATTCAGAGTGATTTTTAAATTCTATGTCATCTGTCAGGACATAATATAGTATGCAGTCAAGAGGGCGTTTGGCGACTTGTTTGCTGCTCTGAAGTTTCAAAGAGCCAGCCGCAGCATTTCGTGGGTTGGCAAATGGAGATTCTCCGTCTTCAAGACGTTGCTTGTTCAGAGATTCAAAGCCGGCACGTGGCATTATTATTTCGCCTCTCATTTCAAGATAAGCAGGGTAGTCTCCTTGTAGTTTGAGTGGTATTGTTTTAATGGTTTTCACATTGCGGGTAACATCATCACCCACTATTCCATTTCCACGTGTCGCTGCTCTGACTAATTCGCCATTTTCATATATCAGACTTATGGCAGTCCCGTCAAATTTCAATTCGCATGTAAGTTCAAAAGACACGCCAATTTGCTTATATATCCTATTGTAGAAATCTGATATCTCTTCTTCGCTATATGTATTTCCGAGCGACAACATTGGACGTTCGTGAGTCACTTGTTCAAATGCAACGCTTATATCGCTTCCTACACGTTGCGTAGGACTGTTGACATCATAATATTCCGGATATTTCTCTTCTAATGATTGCAATTCTTTCATCTTCATATCAAATTCCATATCTGATATGATAGGCGAATTTAGCATGTAATAGTTATAATTTTGCTTATGAAGAAATTCGCGTAATTGCTCTATTTTATTTTTTGTTTCACTCATTATGTTCGTGTTTATTCCATATTTCCCATGCTCTTTCAGCTTGAAGGTGCAACATCTCCAATCCATTTTTTATTGTTGCGCCATGTTCTTTTGCCTTGCTTAAAAATAGAGTTTCTGATGGGTTGTATATCAAATCGTAGGCTATATGTTTTTCTGTGAAAAATTCGTATGGCAGTGACGGGGCTTCGTCTGTGTTTGGAGACATTCCCACCGGAGTACAGTTTACTATCAGCTTATGTTCGGATAAGACGACGCTGTCAATATCGTCATACGTCAATTGTCCTGTTTGACTTTTGCGAGATACGAATTTATAATCTATACCCAACTTTGTCAACATTGCTGATACAGCTTTAGATGCTCCGCCTGTACCGAGGATAAGAGCTTTATCATGATATGTTTGTAATAAAGGCTGCAATGATGTATAAAAGCCATATATATCGCTATTGTATCCCTTTAAAAGTTTCTTTCCATCACGATTTATCACCTTCACGACATTTACAGCACCGACTTTTGCTGCCTCATCGTCTATTTCGTTTAGAAAAGACATCACTTGTTGTTTATATGGAATGGTGACATTAAATCCTTTTAACGAGGGATTTGAATTTATCACCTCCTGAAGCATTTCAACATTCGCAATGGGAAATAACTTATAACAAGCATCTATATTTTGACTTTGAAATTTTTCAGTGAAATATGACTCTGAAAAAGAATGTCCAAGCGGATAACCGATAAGTCCGTACGTACGCATATAACTCTATTATTTATATTACTTTACTTGCTTTTTGCGATGGCTTTATTTATCGCAAATTTACAAAAAATTAATACAATATTTTCTATCAATAAAAAAAGAAGTAATTTTGTGCTGAATTTTCACGAACAATAAATAAGATTAAATGAAACTTATCAATGATACTGTAGGTGACATGCTGGAGAAGTGGGCTTCAGAAACACCTGATTCTGACTTTATTGTATATCCGGACTATGGCATACGTTGGACGTTCAAAGAATTCAATGAGCGTGTAGACATCTTTGCCAAAGGTTTGATGGAAATGGGTGTTACAAAAGACACAAAAGTCGGTATTTGGGCTAATAATATTCCCGATTGGAATACAGTTTTTTTTGCCACAGCGAAGATAGGTGCGTGTCTTGTGACAGTCAATACCAACTACAAGTTATCTGAAGTTGAATATCTCATGAAGAATGCTGATATTCATACTATGTGCATGATCCATCAGTACAGAGATAGCAACTACGTGGATATGATGTACGAATTGATTCCTTCACTTAAAGAGAACAAAGGAGAGTATATCAATTCTGATAAATTACCATTTTTGCGCAATATAGTTCTCCTTGATGGGGCGGCGTCGGAAGGCATGCATTCAGAAGAGAGTCTCATGGAATTGGGCAGAAAAGCAGATGAAGCTCAATATCAAGCAATGAAACGAAGTTTTGATTGCCATGACATTGTCAATATGCAATACACTTCCGGTACAACGGGATTCCCCAAAGGCGTAATGCTTTCACACTACAATATCATAAATAATGGTTGTGCCACAGGTGATGCAATGAAATTTACCCCAAAAGAGCGTCTGCTTGTTTGTGTGCCTCTTTTCCATTGCTTTGGCATCGTGTTGGCTGTATGCAGCTCTCTGACCCATGGCAACGCAATGGTATATACGGTAGACTTCAAAGCAGCTGATGTACTTCGTCTGATAGAGAAGGAACGATGCACAGCATTATATGGTGTTCCAACAATGTTTGTTGCTGAGTTGCATCATGAAGATTTCGACAAATATGACTTATCATCACTCCGTACCGGCATCATGGCAGGGTCTGTATGTCCAATAGAGACAATGAAAGAAGTGATGGAAAAGATGTACATGAAAGACATCATAAGTGTGTACGGTCTTACAGAGTCTTCGCCTGGTATGACATGCTCGAGAATACATCATTCTATGGAGAAGCGTGTCACAACAGTCGGTATCGAATACCCAAATGTAGAAGTCAAGATATTCAACCCTGCAACAGGTGCAGAGTGTGGAATAAATCAACCAGGTGAAATATGTTGCCGTGGCTACAATGTCATGAAGGGATACTACAACAACCCGGAAGCTACTGCACAGACTATCGACAAAGACGGCTGGCTTCATTCCGGTGATATTGCCATCAAAGATGAAGATGGATTTTATCATATCACGGGCCGTATTAAAGATATGATTATCAGAGGTGGAGAAAACATCTATCCACGCGAAATAGAGAACTTCCTTTTGAAAATGCCTCAAGTTAAAATGGTCGAGGTTGTGGGTATTCCCGATGAAAAATACGGAGAAATTGTTGGAGCATTTGTTGTTCTTAAAGATAACACCTCGCTTACTCAAGAAGATGTTCAGGAATTCTGTAAAGGTCAAATAGCTCGATATAAGATACCTAAATATGTGTTCTTTGTTGACGATTATCCTAAGACTGGTAGTGGCAAAGTAATGAAATACAAACTTCGAGAGATGGGCAAAGAGCTTGTTGATAAGATATTATCAGAACAACAAGGTTAACACTTCGTATATGCAACGTTTTTTTATCGAACTTGCCTACGATGGTACCAACTATCATGGCTGGCAGATACAACCAAATGCCGTTTCGGTACAAGAGTTGATGAACGATGCACTACGTAAAGTTTTCAGACAAGATATTTATATAGTCGGATGTGGACGTACTGACACAGGAGTTCACTCCGACTATTTCGTTGCTCATTTTGATATCGACAATGCTAAAGATGTAGACATACCTTACTCCATCTTTAAGTTAAACTCTATATTGCCTCCGGATATTGCTGTATATTCGCTTCAACGGGTAAACAACGAACTTCACAGCCGTTTCTCTGCTCGCAGCAGAACTTATTACTACAGGCTCACAACACTTAAGTCGCCTTTCAATCGAATAAACCATTTCCGTCCATATTTCCCTCTTGATTTCGATAAAATGAACGAGGCTGCTGCAGAGCTACTTAAATATACCGACTTTACAAGTTTTTCGCGTCTGCACACCGACACTAAGAACAACGACTGCAATGTCATGTTTGCCAAATGGATACAACAACCTGATGGCAACTGGTACTTCGTCATAAAAGCCAACAGATTTCTTCGTAATATGGTCAGAGCTATCGTTGGCACCCTCATGGACGTAGGACGAGATAAAATGACAAAACAACAGTTTATAGATATCATAGAGGCTAAAGATCGCAAACGCGCATCTACTTCTGCCGCCGCATGTGGATTATCTCTTGTAGATATTGAATATCCCGAAGGTGAAGGCTTTGTTCAGAACTTCAGAAAAGTGTTTATCTGATTTTTTCGTATTACTTGCTTCTATCTGAAATACTCGACTTTGTCGCTTTCGTAAAACACTGTTTCCGAAACATCTCCTATCTCTCGTGGAAGGACCGCCATTTCTAAATATCTACAATATGCAAATGCATAATCGCCTACCTTCTCAACGCTCTTTGGTACCACAACCGATGTAAGTCCCGTTTGCAAAAAAGCTCCTCCTCCTATACTCTTTAATTCCTCAGGCAATTCGATGCTTTGTAATCCCTCGCAATACGCAAAAGCCTCTCTCCCTATGTATGTCGTCTCGTCGGAAAAATCTACCTCTTGCAAATTGTCACACTCTGCAAAACATTCATCCGACACAACGTGCAACGCTGATGGCAAGACTATTTTACTCAGCGACTTACAACTCATAAACGCTCTTGGCTCTATGACTTCCACGTCGTCCGGCAACTCTATTTGTAGATTGTCACAAAATGCAAATGCCATTTCGCCTATCTTGTACATTGTCAGAGGCAAATTAATCTTTTCAAGTGAAGTACAATTTTTAAATACACTTCGTTCTATTGTCTCTAAACACGGTGGCAATATCACCTCTCTCAGCATTTTGCAGTTTTCAAATATTCCCTCTTTTAGTTCCATTTGCCCATTTTTGAAGATGACTCTTTCTAAGTTCTTACAACCATAAAATGCGCCTGGCTCAATGTCTACAACGCTTTCTGAAACAGTGTATTCTGTAATGTTTTTTTTGTCTATGCAATAACAGATTATGTTGTCATTTTTATATATAACACCGTCGACAACGCTATATATACCTCCTTTTGCCACGTGCAATTCATTCAAACAGACACAACCATCAAAAGCTTTGTTGTCAATATATTCGATGGAAGAGGGTAGTAATAATCGTTCCAACTCTACGCAATCCTTAAATGCCTCTTTTTCTATTGAGACAATTCCTCTTTCCACTGTATATTCCGTTCCTGCATACGCCGCCGGACAATAGACCAATTCGCTGTTGTAATACGTACACAACGAGCCATTTATGCGTCTGTAATTTCTGTTATTTTCATCTACATATATCTCGAACAAAGATTTACAACCATCAAAAAAAGAAGGCTCGATATATTCCATATTTGCAGGCAGGAATATCTTTTTCAAGCTGTCGCAACCAACAAATAATCCCTCTCCGTACTCCTCCAATGCCGTGGGCAATATTATCTCTTGCAGAGCGTTGCAATAGGCAAATGCTCCATTTTTAATTTCTCTCAAAGAGGCATTCAACGCAAGACTTTTTAATCTCTTACATCCCTCAAAAGCATATTCTCCGACACACTCCACTCCGGCTGGCAAAACTAACTCCGTCAATGATTTGCAATTATAAAATGCTGCTTCTTCTATCCTTTGCAATCCGACGGGCAGAACAATTTGCGTCAGTTCTCTGCAACCGGCAAAAGCTCCTTTGCCTATGACCGTCACACGCTCGTCTACCACATATCGTCCCTTGCAATGCTGGTTTACTCGTTCCAAACATTGTCCTTCATCAGAGTATGTTGCAATCTCGTTCATATAGCTATATCACAAACTGTTGCATTGGTGAACTCTATCAACGCTTTCCCTGATATTTTTATCTGCAAACCCCTCTGTCCCGCACTCACGTATACTATGTCATATTTCGACATTGTCTCATGAATATATATCGGATATGGCTTTTTCATGCCGATAGGGGAGCACCCTCCGCGTATATAACCCGTAGTAGGCAATAGTTCTTTCATGGCTATCATGTCGCAACTCTTATTGCTTGACACCTTGGCTGCTTTTTTCAAATCCACCTCTTTGTCTCCGGGCACTACACAAACAAATATTCCGCTTTTATCGCCTCTGAGTACCAACGTCTTAAATACCTGTTCGATATTCTCGCCCAATTCCTCTGCCACATGTATTGCTGCCAAGTTGTTCTCATCATATTCGTAAGGTATCAATTCGTATTGCACTTTAGCTTTATCTAAGAGTCGTGCCGCATTTGTCTTATTTATTTTTGCCATGATGCCAATGTTTATTCTCACAATTATTATTCGTCAGTATCTTCTATCGTCAAGCCATCGTATGCCAAATACACTCCTTGCGGTAAGAGCTTTTCCACTTTCTCATAAAGCCCTATTTCATGACATACGTGAGTAAAATATACTCTGCGAGGTTGCAACTTCTTCACCACCTCCAATGCCTCTTCGACAGTGAAATGCGATATATGATTCTTCCATCGCAAGGCATTGATAACCAAAACGTCTAATCCTTTCAGTTCCTCGAGACTCTCTTCCGGAATATAACTCGCATCCGTGATATATGCCCAATTGCCAATTCTATATCCTACGATAGGCAATTTGCAGTGTATTGCTCTGATTGGCTTTACCTCTATGCCATCTATGTTTATCGGGTCTAATCCTATTACATTCAGAGTCATATCTGGAACGCCCGGATATTTTTCCGCAGCAAACACATAGTGCAACGACCTTCGTATAGCATCAGCCGGACGTTGTTCTGCATATATCTTGACATCTCGTTTTGTCGATAAGTTTATCCCTCTCACATCGTCTAAGCCTCCTACGTGGTCGTAATGTTCGTGTGTTATAAGTATCGCATTGAACTGAGTACACCCCGAGAGTAACATCTGCTGTCTGAAATCAGGACCTGCATCTATCAGAAAACGTCTTCCTTCAACTTCCCACAATACCGAAGCTCGCAAACGTATATCTCTGCTATCTTGCGACTTGCACACTTCGCACGTACAACCTATTACCGGCACTCCTATTGATGTTCCTGTACCTAAAAAGGTGATTTTCATACAATATATTTATTTGTTCATTTACATGTCCTTTCTCTTGCCATGCGGATATGATAAAGCAGTCCCGCTTTGCATGTTATGGTCTATCTAAAAGGTTTATTTACAAACAACAAATTTAATACAAAACGCTGAATAATCAATTAAAATCGGGATAATAGTACATTTTCACCAACTATGAATTGTCAACTACAGCAACCATTGTTTCGATGGACTTCGGATAATGATTAGAAATATCTTTGCTATTTTCTATGTTTTGTTTATTGTTAACAAATTGTCTTTTGGGAGTTGAATATCTCACCAAATTTACACCTAAATACATCAGATAAGAGACATTCACTGCGGGGGAAAATCATTTGATTCCTATCCTTCTACTGAATTTTGTCCCCAATATTCTATATGCAAGGCAACAGCAAGCAAGACTGACAAGAATGATTATAACTGAATTGACTGGAAAAGGAATAACGTTATAATGTGGTATTTGATTGAAGACCATCATCACCATAATATGGCACAAGTAGATTCCAAATGAATAGTCTCCAAGCAACCGTAAGAATTTGCTATTGACAGAGACATGTGGTTTCTTCAAGATAGTGTATATAATCAGCAAGAATAAAGTACTTGTCAAGAACGATGTAAGTTTGATTTGTGTACCGCAATTTGTTTCGCCAAGCATAAGCCATCCATACCCTTCGGCCATTTGTAGAATCATTGAGACGAAATATAACGCCACAAGCGACTTCAACGAGAAATTCTTTTCAATGATACGATTGCCTAACACCAAGCCTAAATAATAATAGGTGAACCAACCCAAACAGCAGTCACCCCAGAACAGTGAAACGTATGGATTCAATTCTACACCCGACAGCAAACTGTAATACTTGAAAATCAGCGTTGATAGAGGGGCTACGAACCAACCAAGATTGCGGTATTTCGATTTTGCCAATTTACCCAACAAAGGTGTCAATAAAACGAACTGTATATACACGAAGATGTAGTACATCGTAGCAGCGGCTCTCGCTGTAAGAAGATTCTTTACAACGCATAATATATCTCCGTTTCTTAATACAGTCGGTAACGAATACAGTAAAGTCCAAATGATGTAAGGAATAATCACTCGCGTAATCCTCTTTTTGTAAAATGCTTTCCAATTATCGTTTTCAGTCTTTGATTCTACGCTTGAATTTCCTAGGTTCTAACGACCAAAAACATAGCGTCGGTAAACGCATTCCAGAATGTAGTACTTCCTTATTGACCACATCTTCTCCTTATCCAAGAAGGAGATTGTATGCCAAAAAGAATCAAGTGCAAAAGTAAATCTTTTTTGCTTAATAATACTATTATAGTATGGACTATCTTTCTTTTCAATAATTTGCGCAATATCAATACAGTACAGAAAAAACGAGCGTAAGACGAACAATGAAAGTCTTACTATTCTGCGCCATCTACCGTATGTAAAAACGCAACAACATGATAGATTTATACAGACAAAAAGGGAATATAACCGTTTTGTTTTAAAGTCGTATATGCATTTTGTTTCTCAACAATTAACAGTTTCTTATATGCGATTTTATTTGACATTTGTTTGAGAATTGATTATAATTGCATCTTAAAGATGAAAAGAACACATACAGCATGGAAGGAAAGACTCTAACATATAATGCTACACAGATATTTCGAATGGCTTATGAAGAAGCAGTCATTTTGCAAAACGAGGCACCAGATTATAGTCATTTTTTATTGAGTATCATCAAACACAAAAACAACAAAGCTTATGCAGCGATGTTGAAGTTGCATATAGACATTGTAAAGTTGGAAGAAGATGTAAGAAGCTATATATCGACCCTGCCAAAGATTGCCAACGAAAGCGAATCGATAGAAATGACAAGTAGCGGAAATGATTTCTCGGTCAGATTTACACGTACCGTCATGAATATCGTAACCTATGGCAATAAGGCAGCCATGGAAGACAACAGCAAAGACATCAACGAAGTGCACTTGTTGTTGGCCTTGTTGTACGACAGTAGAACCATAACAAGTCAGATATTCAAGAGCATGAATATCACATACGACATAGTCAAGGATATCACCATCAAGGCGCAACCATCGAAAGACAGAGCCATGCCCATAGCAGACTATAGCAAGAGTTACGAAGAAGATGACGTATTCGAAGAAGACATGTCATCGATACGACGTAACAACACATCGGCTAAGGAAGGTGATATATCGAAGTTGGAGTCATATTGTTTCAACATCACCAAGGCGGCAGAAGAGGGCAAGTTGGACCCTGTAGTAGGACGAAGTGAAGAGATAGAACGTCTCATACAGATATTGAGCAGGAGGAAGAAAAACAATCCGCTTCTAATAGGAGAGCCCGGCGTTGGTAAATCAGCCATAGTAGAAGGACTTGCGATAAGCATTGCGACAAAGAAAGTGCCACGCATACTGATGAACAAAAAGATATTGTCGCTTGATATGGCATCACTTGTTGCCGGCACCAAATACAGAGGTCAGTTCGAAGAACGTCTGAAAGAAATGATGGATACATTGAAGAAAAACAAAGACCTCATACTCTTCATAGATGAGATACACACCATCATAGGAGCCGGAGGCTCATCAGGAAGCTTAGATGCAGCCAATATCCTCAAGCCGGCACTGGCACGAGGAGAGTTGCAATGTATCGGAGCAACGACACTTGACGAATATCGCAAAGTGTTTGAAAAAGACGGAGCTCTCGAAAGACGTTTTCAGAAGATATTGGTAAATCCGACAACGGCAGAGGAGACGCGACAGATACTGATGAATATCAAGGATAGATATGAAACACATCACAACGTGACATATACCGATGATGCCATACAAGCCTGTATCGACCTTACCGTTCGTTATGTGAATGAGAGATGCCTACCCGACAAAGCCATAGACGCTATGGACGAAGCAGGTTCGCGAGTACACCTCAATGATATCGTTGTTCCGGCACATATAACAGAGATGGAGCAACGTTTGGAGACACTGACACTAAACAAACAGACAGCTGTCAAAGCTCAAAATTACGAATTGGCGGCGAATTTCAGAGATAAGGAAAAAGCGTTGCAACGACAGCTTGAAGATGCAAAAAAACAATGGATCAACGAAGCATCGAAAGATAGGGTAGTGATAGACAAAGACGCCATAGCTCAAGTAGTATCGACAATGACAGGAATACCGGTACAGAAAGTAGCAACGGACGAGAGCCAAAAACTGCTAAGCATGCGTCAGGACTTAGAACAAGCCGTGATAGGTCAGACAGATGCCATCAAGAAAGTCGTCAGAGCCATACAACGAAACAGAGCCGGAATAAAAGACCCCAACAGACCTATCGGAACATTCATCTTCTTAGGTCCGACGGGTGTGGGCAAAACATTATTGGCACAGCAGTTGGCAAAGAGACTCTTCGGTTCGGTAGATTCGCTCATAAGAATAGACATGAGTGAATACATGGAGAAATTTGCGGTATCGCGCTTGGTGGGTGCACCTCCGGGATATGTGGGACATGAAGAGGGCGGACAGTTGACAGAGAAAGTAAGACGAAAACCATACTCGGTGGTGTTGTTGGACGAAATAGAAAAAGCACACCCCGACACATTCAATATGTTGCTTCAGGTACTCGATGAAGGACGCATGACAGACAGTCTGGGAAAAACCATAGACTTCAAAAACACGATAATAATAATGACGTCCAACATCGGCACCCGAGAACTAAAAGACTTTGGCAACGGAGTTGGCTTTCATAACAGTAAACTTGACAACGAAGAGCGCACAAATGCCATATTGCAAAAAGCTCTTAAAAAGACATTTGCACCCGAGTTCCTTAATCGTGTAGACGAAACAATAATCTTTGGCGAGTTAGAGAAAAACCATATCTACAGCATTATAGAACTTGAACTTAGCAAATTGTTCTCGAGAGTATGTGCATTAGGCTTTACAATAACGATAAGCAAAGAGGCAAAAGACTTCTTGACCGAAAAGAGTTATGACAGTCAATATGGAGCTCGACCACTCAAACGAGTAATACAGTCTTATATAGAAGATGAATTGGCTGAGATGTTGCTCGAAGCGAAAATAAACCATGCGCAGCATATTGCGATAGGATATGAAAATAATGCTATAAAATTTGATTTGAAATAAGAACTAAGAATAAAGGATATGATAAGTGCAGCAGACAAGGAGTTTTTGGCAAAGAAAGGGATAGCCGAAGCTCAAGTAATGAAACAGTTGGCGCAATTTAAGTCGGGATTTCCTTTTGCCGACATACAGAGAGCGGCCACTATAGGTGATGGCATAGCCGCAATAGCAGATACAGAAAATGCCAAATATGTAAACATCTACGATGAGACATTGAAAAAAGGCAAAAATGTCGTTAAGTTCATTCCGGCATCAGGAGCTGCAACGCGTATGTTCAAAGCAATGTTTGAATTTAAAAATTCGGACAAGACAAAGCAAGATATCATGGCGCAAGAGAAACCTTATAAAGAATTCCTTGCACGTCTTAACGACTTCGCTTTTGCAGAGACATTGAAAGCCACAAATCCATCGACAGAGTATGACAACATCAGCAAGATGCTTGACGAAGATGGATTGGGCTACGGACAAAAGCCCAAAGGTGTACTCCTGTTTCATAACTATCCGACAGGAGCACGAACAGCAGCCGAAGAACATATATATGAGGGCCTGAACTATGCCAACAAAGACGGAGAAATAAATCTGCATTTCACCGTATCTCCGGCACATTTGGAACTCTTCAAAGCCGCTGTCGAGAATACAAAGAATGAGATAGAGAAAAAGCACAATTGCTCAATCAACATATCTTATTCGTTCCAAAAGCAATCTACAGACACCCTTGCTGCGACTATGGATAACGAACCATTCCGCAATGACAATGGTGAGTTGGTATTCCGTCCGGGAGGACATGGTGCATTGATAGAAAACCTTAACGACCTCGAGGCAGATATGGTCTTCATCAAAAACATCGACAATGTTGCACAGGAACATTTGCTCCCGACAACAGTGTTGTACAAAAAGGTGATAGCAGGATACGCCTTAGAACGCAAAAACAGAGTAGATGAAATATTGAGAGTATTGGACAATGGCAATCTGAACATGATAGCAGAAGCAGAAACCTTCATGCGTGATGAGTTGGGAACGATATTCCCCGACAACTACTCAACAGCGAGTGACAGCGAGAAGATATCATTCATACGAGAGACATTGGACCGTCCGTTGCGTGTATGCGGAATGGTGAAAAACGAAGGAGAACCGGGTGGTGGCCCATTCTGGGTAAAAGGCGAAGACGGACAAGTGACATTGCAAGTAGTTGAAAGTGCGCAAATAGATACCAACGATGCAGAAAAAGCATCTATAATGAATAGCAGTACGCACTTCAATCCAGTAGACCTTTTCTGTTGCATAACAGATAGAGAGGGTAAAAAATATGACTTGACAAAATTTGTTGATCATAATGCCGGATTCATATCATACAAAAGTTTGGGAGGCAAAGACCTCAAAGCAATGGAATTGCCCGGACTATGGAATGGCGCAATGGCCAAATGGCTGACATTCTTTGTCGAGGTACCGGTAGAGACATTCAATCCAGTAAAGACGGTAATGGACTTACTCAGGCCACAGCACCAACCATCGTAAAGAGGCAGTCTTATGTCTTTTTATTGCTAAGAAATAGAAAACACATGTAGCATCATAACGAGGGCATTCCAATAGTGGGATTCCCTCGTTGTATTGAGGAAATGTGATAAAGAAGATGTTGTCTTGTCACTTAAGGATACCAATGTAGAAGAAATTCTAAAAGTCGAGCAAGTACAAGCGCTCCAATATTACCACAATAAACAGAATACGATAAGTTTTGGTATATTCAAATGCATCTTCCCGAAGGTAAAGGCGGAGAAGTTATTGACTCCAAGTCTAATGTTGATGGAGTCTGAACCTATCATAGGAATAGGCGAATGGGACGATGCTCAATGCCGGAACTTCAAAACAATTGAAAATGAAAATATAGTTCTGGTTAGAAAAGGCAGTCAATGTCAGATTATAGGTAACAATTCCTTTCGTGATTCTCTGTGTGAGAAGTTCATCCATGTTAATTTTAGAAAAGCCAGAGTCTTTCGCTGAGATTTATAACATTGATAGTGAGGCTCTGGTCATACATGCTCCATCACTAAAAGGCGTTTTAAGTCCTTTTATAGTACTGCATTTTTCGGAATTGTAAGTAGAATCAAGTCTTTGAAAAAAGGCTATCTACATTACAGCGAGAACCTAAAAAATCAAAGGACACATACAAGTGATGAAGAAAGAAAGAACATTGCTTCAAAAAGATTCGATAGAGTATTTTGTGACTTTGACGAATATACGGTTGATATTCCCGAAAACAGGCTTATTAAAAAAGCCTTATTATTCAGTTTCCAGATACTCAAAACAATAACAGAGAAACAGATGCAAAATGATGCTTTCAAAATCTTTAGCTCTGTTTGAAAATGTAAGTGATGAAGTACAGATAAAGGCGGTTTCTCTGATAAAAGGGCATAAACTCTTTAGTGAATACAATGAAGCTGTACGATTGGCGAAACATATTCTTCGGAGATACGATTATATTATCTGTAAAACAAGTTCTTTGGACGAGAATGTTCCTCCGTTTACTTTGGATATGTCCTTGCTATATGAACACTATGTATACGGATTGCTAAATATACCAAAGTATGAGAGTTCATCGCTTGATAATAATGTCATTAGCCAACTAAGTGGTTATAGTAGAGACATTCCTATCCTACGACATCTCGGATATGAAGATATAGATGAAGAATCCCCCAGACCAAACGTCCCTTGCATAATCATTTATTCAAAAGAAGGGAATGTAGTAAGGAATCCGTTTATGAAGAATTGGACAAGCAACTTAGCGACACGTTTGAGAACTGTGGCATGTTAGGCAAAGTTAAGGCTCGTGAATTCATGGCTCAAAGAGGAGAAGACATGATTACCAAATTGAAAGGAAATCCTTATTTCATCTTCTCTCTGATACTGAAATTCAACCGTCCGGATGCAGAACCTATTTATCCCGACCATGACATTGTGGTCATCAGCGACGAAGCACACCGCACACAGAACGGTATCTTTGCCGATAACTTTACGTACCTATGGCCTGCCGAATAGGATTTACGGGTACACCGTTGCTTTCCAACGATAATGTCAGTATCTACGACTTCAAACGTGCCGTAGAGGACAAGGCAACAGTGCCTCTGTATTATGAGAACCTTTAAACTCCATTTAAACATAAACAAACGAGCAAATCGATGAAACATATCATTTTGCTAGTTTTGTTGATATCTTAAACTGTGATGTCGGGAAAAGCATTTTAATGCCATTTTTTTTAAGATTAAAAAAATGCATTTATGGGTGTCGAAAATATGGCTGGAATAAAAAAAATGCCTATATTTACACGATTTTAAAAAAAAGAAACAAAAAGAATAAAATATAACTATGACAGAAGGAGAAAAAATAATTCCTATTAAAATTGAGGAACAGATGAAAACAGCCTACATTGACTACTCGATGTCGGTGATAGTTTCTCGAGCGTTGCCAGATGCAAGGGACGGCTTTAAACCTGTACACAGACGCATTTTATTTGGAATGAATGCATTGGGAGTTGCTTCCAATCAACCACACAAGAAATCAGCTCGTATAGTAGGAGATGTTTTAGGTAAGTATCACCCACATGGAGATTCTGCCGTATATGGAGCATTAGTCCGAATGGCCCAACCTTGGTCATTGCGATATATGCTTGTTGACGGACAAGGCAACTTCGGTTCGGTAGATGGAGACTCTCCGGCTGCTATGCGTTATACAGAAGCACGAATGCAACGTATAGCCGAAGAGATGTTGGTAGATATAGAAAAAGAGACTGTTGACTTCCAAAAGAACTTCGACGAATCGTTGGAAGAGCCTACAGTGTTGCCAACACGAATACCGACTCTCTTAGTTAACGGAGCTTCAGGTATAGCCGTAGGTATGGCTACAAACATGCCACCACACAACCTCACAGACGCAATAAATGCCATTATAGCATACGTTGAAGACCACGACATATCACAAGATGAACTCATCAAAATAATCAAAGCTCCGGATTTTCCAACAGGGGGAACGATATTTGGTTATTCTGGCGTCAAAGAAGCTTATGAGACAGGTCGCGGTAGAATTATAATTCGTTCGAAATGTGAAATAGAGAGCGAAGACGGACATGACAGAATAGTTGTTACGGAGATACCTTACATGGTCAACAAAGCCGAATTGGTAGTTAAGATAGTTGACCTCGTAAACGAGAAAAAGATTGACGGAATAGCAGAAGTCAGAGACGAGTCAGACAAGAGCGGTACACGTATTGTCATAGAGTTGCGACGCGATGCAATAGCCAATATAGTGCTAAATCATCTGTATAAAAATACCGCTTTACAATCAAGTTTCGGTGTTAATAATATTGCGCTGATAAACGGACGTCCCCAGTTGTTGACTTTGCAACAGATGATAAAGTGTTTCGTTGACCACAGACATGAGGTCGTAACACGCCGTTCGATATTCGAAAAACGCAAAGCCGAGGAGCGCGCACATATCTTAGAGGGTCTTATCATAGCTTCTGACCATATAGATGAAGTGATAAAGATAATCAGAGCAGCAAGCAATCCTGATGAGGCAAAAAACAATTTGATAGAAAGATTTAACCTCTCGGAGATACAGGCAAGAGCTATCGTAGAAATGCGTTTGCGTCAGTTGACAGGTCTTGAACAAGATAAACTACATGCAGAATTCAATAAGTTGCAAGAGCTTATAGCTTATCTGACAGAGTTGTTAGGAAGCGAGGCTAAACGTATGGAAGTCATCAAAGAAGAGCTCTTGGAGATAAAGGAGAAATATGGAGATGAACGACGCACAAATATAGAGTTCTCTGCAGAAGAGTTTAATCCTGAAGACTTCTATGCCGACGAAGATATGATTATCACGGTATCGCACATGGGCTATATAAAACGTACTGCTTTGGCAGAATTTAAAGCTCAGGGACGAGGCGGAGTAGGGTCGAAGGGTTCTAATACTCGAGACGCAGATTTTATCGAACATCTCTATCCGGCTAAAATGCATGATACAATGATGTTCTTCACACAGTCGGGCAGATGTTTCTGGCAGAAAGTATACGACATTCCGGAGGGCAACAAAGCATCGAAGGGTAGAGCAATACAGAATCTCTTGAACATTGAGAAAGATGACAAAGTAAAGGCGTTTATCACCGTAAGAGGGTTGAATGATGCAGAATACATCAACAGTCATTATATCATGATGGGAACACGCAATGGCGTCATAAAGAGATGTTTGCTTGAAAACTTCTCTCGTCCTCGAACCAATGGTATCATAGCTATCACTATTAAAGATGGCGATGAACTTTTGCAAGCTATCTTAACAGACGGCACCAACGAGGTCATGATGGCAACACGTTCGGGTAGAGCTATCAGATTCCAGGAAACGAAGATACGAGTGATAGGTCGTACAGGTGCAGGCGTGAGAGGTATTACACTCGATGATGACAATGATAGTGTAGTCGGATTTATTGGCATTAAGCCGGATATGGAAAGCGACATATTGGTCCTTTCTGAAAATGGCTTTGGTAAGAGATCTAATGTTGACGAATACCGAATCACCAACAGAGGCGGTAAAGGCGTTAAGACAATAAAGATTACCGAAAAAACTGGCACGCTTATTGCAATCGATAAAATAAGTAATGACAACGACCTTATGATAATCAACAAGTCAGGTATCACAATTCGTATACCGGCAAGTGACATCACCGTATCTGGTCGTGCAACACAAGGCGTTAAACTTATCAATTTGGCAAAGAAAAACGACTCTATAGCTTCGGGTGGAGTAGTGCCACATGAAGAAATAGAGGAAAACAGAGAGGAGGCAAACGAAAATGCCGTTGATACAGAAATACCGGAACAGACAACTACTGAGAAAACAGAATAGTAACAACAAATAACACATACAGAACATGAAAAAGTTAACACTAATTGTAGCTATGGCATGTTTAGCAACTGCAGGCTACGCACAAAAGTCAAAAATTGCCAACGCTAAGAACAACCTTATTCTTATGCGTTACGATGAAGCCAAAGCTGCTATAGATGAGGCTATTGCAAACGAAAAGACAGCAAATTTTGCCGGAACATACACAATGGCAGCAGACGTTTACGGAAAGTTGGCCGCAAATGGCAAAGATACTGCAGGTATCGAAAAAGCAAAGATGTACATAGAGAAAGCTATGGAGCTCGACGCTAAAGGTGATGCAAAAGGAAAGGGTATTGGCAAGTTCCAGAAGGATATCAAGGAGTCTTGCGCTACACTTGCCGGAAATGCGGAACAATCAGCTCATAATGATTGGGGTGCAAAGAAGTTCCGTTCATCAATGAACAACTTTAAAGTTGTCATCTGGGCTAACGAACGTAAGGTAGATCAGTACAATATGATATCAGACTCTCTTACATTCTACAACTTGGCACAAGCAGCATGGTTGAGCGAGGAGTATCAGACATCTGCTGACTACTTTATGAAGGCTTTCGAGACAAAATATGAACCTCAGAAGTCTCTCATCTTCGCAAGTCAATGCTACGAGAAACTCAACAACAACGAAAAGCGTGAGGCTGTGTTGAAAACAGGCTTTGAAAACTATCCTGATGATAAGGATATCTTGAACACTCTCATCAACTACTACATCACAACAGAGAAGAACAACGAAGCTTTGGCTTACTTGAATGAGGCTATCAAGAAAGACCCGAAGAACCCACAGTTCTATTATGCACGTGCATACCTCAATGAGAAGTTGGATCAATCTTTGGCCGTTGCAGACTACCAAAAGGCTATTTCAATGGACGAAAACTACTTCAATGCTATCGTTCGTTTGGGCGAATTGCACATTGAAATTGGAAATAAGATGAAGTCTGACGCTACAGCTGATAGCAAGATTTCTCAGGCTAAGTACGACGAACTCATGAACAATGCAAAGAACGAATACAAGAAGTCTATCAGCTACTTGGAACGTTCAATTACTTTGACAGAGTCTGGAGAGATAAAGAAACTTATCTACTTAGAGTTAAAGTCTTTGTATTATCAGATTGGCGACTACACAAAATCGCAAGAAATGGCAGACAAAGCAAATGCTCTCTAAAAAGTAAAATTCAAACGACATAATTAATAGACGATGGTCAGAATAGACTATCGTCTATTTTTTCTTTGTACTGATTTATAACGTATAAGGGGATATTCCGATAAATCCAAATTAAAGTCGAAGAATTTGTATTATGATAAATAAGATAAAAATATACACGCGTTCAGAAATGCAATTTTAAAATGAACCGTCGAAATATAATTTTACTGATGTTATCTTCTCAAGTTTTTCTTTTGTCTTTTCCATGGCCGACTGACGCATGATGATTTTTAATTTGCATTGTAAATCGAATTCCTGTCCTTGAACTTCGACATTATCATCTTTGATGACTTTCATAACGTCATTCATTGCTTCGTATGAAAAACAGACCGTATAATAGTCATTTACGGTTTTCGATATGATTTTGGCATTTTCTATGGCATCTGCCGTTGCTGTTTTATACGCATATATCAGTCCGCTTGTACCTAACTTTATTCCTCCGAAATACCTAACTACAACAACTAATATATTGGTCAACTCATTTGACAACAATTGTCCATATATTGGTTTTCCGGCTGTTCCTGATGGTTCTCCATCATCATTTGCTCTGAAGTTATTATCATCTAAGCCCAAACGCCACGCAAAACATCTATGACGCGCATCGTAATAATCCTTGTTGATTTTTGCGACTATCTCTTTTATTTCATCTAATGTATATACCGGATACGCAAAAGCCAAAAATTTACTGCCTTTTTCCTTGTATATCCCTTCTGAAGGTGCTTCTATGGTCTTATATTCGTCATTCATCTTCTAAAATAAAAATCCTACGTTAACAGATACATTGAATTTATAATCTGGTGAATACATTAGCGTCAATTCAAATGGCAGATATGAAAAATTATATGCCAATGTCGCTCCTACTCCATAGAAATATGAATCTTCTTTAAAGTATTTCTTTTCTATATAGTCATCTATTCTGTTAAATGTTGTTGCTGCATTTAAATGTAATATGCCATACAATTCATCGACAATTCGATGTTGAAGTCCCACTTTTACTGCAACAACAGATTCTACAAGCATCTGCGCTGTTGTCAGGCCGTAGAATGATACGTGGTTGGGCAAGAATTTATTACAACCGCCCAATGCTGTTTTTTGAACTTCTGTCTGTTTGCCATATGATGTCACGAGACTTATATGCTCTATAACTGACGATCTCTCATTTATTTGTTGATACATTGATAATTCTGACTTAAGTCTAAAGATGGTATTCCTATCTTTTATGGTATTCATTATCGAATCACTCGTATTTTCAAAGTTATACTTGGGTTTTATTGCAACATTGAGATTTGTCTCAAATGAAATTCCTTTTTGTGGCAATTGTTTTCTATTGAGCGTATTATAATGGTATTTTAGATTGAAATACGTGTTTTTTATTTTGCCGTCCAATATTTCACGTTGTATTTTTATAGTGTCATTTTTGTCACTTATTTCACTGACGTCAGGTGAGATGGACAATGATTCATACCCTATCTTGACCAGCATCTCACTTTTTTTGGAGAATATATGTCCTACTTGAACAGCCAAATCATTTCTTCTATAGTCATATACATGTGTCTTGTGGTTGCTTTTGTATATAGGCAATTTAAACATAGAGAAGTCGTAATACGCATCAAAATGATGATTGTATTTATCCCCGAAGTATAATTTGTTCCCAACTTTGAATCTGAACGACTCCGACAATGCTACTTTAAAGTCAATCGTAGAACGTTCGCCGGTAAGGTTTTTGTGTGAATAACCCAATATGAGTGATGCATTGGTAAACGTGTTGTATGAGAGTCCTATTTTAAGAGATGACAATGGGTATTCCTCCACATTGCATTTTAACGACACTCCATTTTCATCATCTATGGGAATGAGTTCGTAGGTAAGATTGGTATAGTACTGCGATGAGTATGCCTTGCGAAATGCGTCATTTAGTTGTTGAACGGTGTAGCTCTCCCCTATTTTCAAGTTTAGATTGTGCATCAAAAGGCCTTGTGTCGTATTGCTCAAACCGACTATATCAAAGCTCTTTATTACCACAGAATCCGAATACTGCGGAAGACGTTCTTTGGTTGAATATTCCAATCCATAATGGTTGTGCAACGAATCTGCAAGTTGTTTAAACAACGGATAGAAGTCTTTGCCAACGCTATCTCCTATTGCCAATATCTTATCACTTGAGCCAAAACTTGCAGCACTAAAGCCGGTAACATCTGGCTCAATTACCATATCACATTGGCGTTTTTCGTCTATAAGGTCGTTGGCGTCTCTGAAATTTGCTATCTGCATCAACACATCTACTGCCGTCGTAAGGTCATGTGGTTCGTAAAGTCCCAAAAAGAGGTTTACTCCTATGACAAAGTCGGCTCCCATATCTTTAACGTCTCTCACCGGAAAGTTTCGTACTATACCTCCGTCAACAAGTTTTGTTTCTCCGTAGTTTGTTGCTTCAAACACTCCCGGAATTGCCATACTGCTTCTGACGGCAAATGCCAAATCGCCCTCTTTGATGACTACGGCATCTCCGTTACTCAAATCTGCCGCAATACATCGAAATGGTATATCTAATTGATCAAATTTTTTTGTCTTATATACAGGGAAGAAGACCTCCGCAAATTTCAACATCACCTCTTGTGGTTCCTTAACACCTGTAAATGGTGACATTTTAAATCCTTTTAAAGGTACATTAATCGAATAATTCTCATAGTTCTCTTTTTCTTCTATGCTGATGTCTAAAAAATCAACCGAACCACTCATCAACGATGTCCAATCTATGTTTCTTGAGGCTTCTTCTATCTCTTCCCCACTATATCCGGCAGCATACATCGCTGCGATGATAGCGCCCATACTTGTTCCCGATATGTAGTCTATCGTTAATCCTGCTTCATCTATTGCTTTTAGCACTCCTACATGTGCGAGGCCTTTGGCTCCTCCTCCGCTGAGTACCAATCCTATCTTCGGTCGCTCTATTGCTTGTGCCGTTGCCGTAACGGCATATATCATCGTAATAATCAGTGTAATTAAATATCTCATACTATTTGTTAATTGTCAAATTATCTTGTATCATTCTGTTGTTGAACTGCTGAACAAAGGCTTTAACTAAAGAATTTGCCTTCTCAACTCTACCCTTTTGGTATATATTGTTTTTTAATGATGGGTCATGTTTCATGTCGTATGTGCCAATGATTTTCTTGCCATCGAAATATGTTATTGTATCGTTTAAAATAATCTGATAGATGTCATTGTTGTAATTGACAACGAATCGGTCTGCTTTGTTATCAAAGAGATTAACTCCAAACGAGACAAATGGTTTGTTGTACCCCAAGTATGACATTATTGATGGCAGTATATCTATCTGTTGCGCCGGCAATGTATCGACGCCGCACAACGATGAATCCCCCGAAGAATAAAACATGAGCGGAACGGCAAACGCTTGTGCATTGTTCTTGTATTCTTCATGGTCGGGTATCG
Organism: uncultured Bacteroidales bacterium; assembly: GCA_937892255.1. GTDB lineage: Bacteria > Bacteroidota > Bacteroidia > Bacteroidales > Marinilabiliaceae > W3P20-009. Next base: position 30,978 of record CALAUL010000078.1, read on the forward strand.
AACTGTGATCTGCTGTTATGACAAACAACGTATTGTCAAACCATGGCATTTTACGTGCTTTGTCAAAGAACATTCGCAATGCGTTGTCTGTATATCCTATACATTTCTCAACAGGAAGCGGCCCTTCTGGAAAACAGCCCTCGTATTCTGCCGGCACTTTAAACGGGTGATGCGATGACAGAGAGAATAATGCTGTACAAAATGGCTCTTGCATCGTTTTCATTTCATCTGCAAATCGCTGAAAAAAATGATGGTCCCAAATACCCCAAATACCGTCAAAATGTTCATCATTGTTATACTCCGTCTTGCCATAGTAACTATCAAAACCTGCTATTTTGGCAAATCCATCAAACCCCATTGAACCGTTGGGTGCTCCATGGAAAAATGCCGTTTGATACCCTTCATCTTTCAGAAGCGAAGCAACACTGTTAATTCTATTTCCCGAATATTGACTTATGACGTATGGCATTGTAAGTGCCGGTATCGATGCCAAGACAGATGGCATGGCGTCTATTGATTTGCGACCGTTTGCATACGCATTGGTAAACACCAGACTATGTTGCGACAATGAGTCCAAAAATGGTGTGTATCCTTTGTATTTGCCTCCTTCAAGCGTTGGATTCATACAACCGAGAAACTCTCGTGAGAAACTCTCTAATATGAATATTACAACGTTCTTTTTTGATTGTTTTCGCATTGATGTATCCGAAACATGATGTATTGGCGTGAAGATTTCTTCAACCTCCGCATCCGAATAGAAACTCATCTTTTGAAAACTTTTTTTCCCTATCGTCCGGATAAACGAAAACGGCGTATTTAATACTATGGCACTCTCCTCAGGTGAGTTCGTATACGCAGCTGCATTACTCATGGCTATCGGTCGCGTGCTATGACGAAATCCTCCTCGAATAGCTGCAACTGATAATCCCGCAATAACTGCGAATACGCCAACTGACACCACAGCATTAAGCCATGCCCGTTCGATATGACTCTTGCCTCGTACTCTGCCTATCACCCAAACAAAACAGACCATAAACACTACAAAGAACAAGGCTACATACCAATAGTCGATAATAAACTGTATCCACAACGAACCCATATTCTCCTCGTTCTGAAGTATATCCAAGACATTGTATGTCGTCCGCTTTAAAATAAACCGATAATAAATAAAGTCAATACAGTTAAGTGCTATACCCAACGTATTCGGGATATAAAACGTCATTTCAAGAAAACGTCTATATCCAACATTGTTTCGCCCTTTAAATGACAAGTAATAACATACAAAGTATAAGAGATTTAGATATGTTAATGCACTCAAATCAAAACGAACTCCTCCATACAGCAATTTCCAAAAACTCTCAAAAGTAACATTGGGAAACAACTCTACATTGAAACAATAAAACGCTATTCGAAGCAACGTGTAACTCACCAACAATACTGCATATCGATATAACGGAACTAAATACTCATTGACTTCTATCGTTTTGTTCATTGACTTCATCTTACACTTTTTTATCTGTGCGAATTTACAAAATATATATTACATTTGCGTATGATACATCGATTTAAGAACAAAATAAACGAAACCGAGATTCCTTCTCTTTTTACATATCCATACTGCTACTCGCCTCATATTCTTACTCAAAAAGCAGCAAGTGAGGTCATTGATTATATCCAAACGACTGCGTCTATACAAAAAGCACTGACAGAAGGCAAAATGTTTGGCGTACTTGTCGTCAAAGACAACAACGACTCTTTGGGATATATCGCTGCTTTCTCCGGTCAGTTGGGAGGCAACGATACTCACAATTTCTTTGTCCCGCCCATATTTGACTACCTTGCACCTAACGGATATTTCAAAAAAGAGGAAAAAGCCATTTCCGACATCAACAAACAAATTGATTCGCTTCTCAATTCTCAAGAGTTCATCTCTGCAAGAGAGAGTCTTTCCGAATTTACAAAGGTGGCTCTACAGCTTATTTCTGATGCCAAAAAGAAGTATGCCATCAACAAATCAAAGAGAGCTCTTTTGCGACAAAATCAACTATCCTCTCAAGATGAAGCTACATTAATAAAGCAAAGTCAGTTTGAAAAGGCTGAAATCAAACGTCTTGAAAAAAGACTAAATGACTCTATCGTCGCCCAACAATCCAAAATAGATGATATGTTGTCAGTTGTCGAGTCTCTCAAATCTGAAAGAAAACGACGCTCTGCTGACTTGCAATATTGGTTGTTCGAACAGTTCGTTGTTTATAACTCAAAGAACGTTTCTATGACCCTAAATCAGATTTTCAAACATGCTCTTGACAAATATCCTCCCGCAGGAGCCGGCGAATGTGCAGCTCCCAAAATGCTCCAATTTGCATATCTCAACAACTTGAAACCTATCTGCATGGGCGAATTTTGGTGGGGTCCTTCTCCCGAAAACGAGGTACGACATCAAGGTTTTTTCTATCCTTCATGCCACAATAAATGTGAACCTATCCTAAACTTTATGCTTCAAGGTTTAAATATCGAACCTAATCCTTTGCTCTTTGACAAAAAAATCTCTTTGAACGTCATATACGAAGATGAATCGATAATAGTGGTAAACAAGCCTTGCGGATTGCTCTCCATTCCGGGAAAAGATTGTTCCGACTCCGTTCAAAGCCGATTGCAATCGCTCTGCAATACAGATGGATTCCCCGTTGTTGCACACCGTCTTGATATGTCAACATCTGGTATCCTCGTCGCTGCAAAGAATCTGAAAACTTTGTCCGATTTGCAACATCAGTTCGAATCTCGAACGGTCAAAAAGAGATATATCGCTATTCTCGATGGTATTCCGAAAGAAAAGGAAGGAATTATTTCTTTACCTTTATGTCTTAATGTCAATAATTCACCCGAACAAATTGTAAATCAGACTTATGGAAAAGAAGCGATTACTCGATACAAGGTCGTTGAATCTATCGAAAATCGTACTCGCATAGAGTTCTATCCATTGACTGGACGAACTCACCAACTCCGAGTCCATGCTTCTCACAAAAATGGCCTCAACTGCCCCATCGTTGGCGATTCTTTATACGGCAAAATGGCTGAAAGACTTATGCTTCATTCTGAAATGATAGAGTTTAAACATCCGGCAACAGGCAAAATAGTTCATTTTGAAATAGTCGCCGATTTTTGAAAAAAGCACATATTACAAATTGGTTCATAAACAAAATTTGCATACATTTGCATTATCAAAACAAAGATAAATGGAATATATAGTTTCGGCTCGTAAATACAGACCTGCGACTTTTGAATCAGTTGTCGGACAGAAGAATATCACCTCGACTCTCAAAAACGCAATAAAAAACAACAAAATAGCTCATGCATATTTGTTCTGTGGTCCGCGCGGTGTGGGAAAGACAACATGCGCTCGTATCTTCGCTAAAACTATAAATTGTGCCAACCTGTCTGACGACACACTTAATCCTTGCAACGAATGCGATTCATGCAAATCTTTCAACGAAAATCGCTCTTTCAATATTCATGAATTAGATGCTGCGTCTAACAACTCTGTCGATGACATCCGACTTCTAATCGAAAAAGTCAGAATACCGCCTCAAGACGGCAGATACTCTGTATATATCATCGACGAGGTACACATGCTTTCAACACAGGCGTTCAACGCTCTGCTTAAGACTCTCGAAGAACCGCCTGCTTATGCCATATTCATCTTGGCAACAACAGAGAAACACAAAATCATACCAACTATTATTTCCAGATGTCAAGTGTTCGACTTCAATCGAATAACTGTTAACGACGTTGTCGAACATCTAAAATATGTGGCTGAAAACGAAGGCATAACAGCTGAAATTGACGGTTTGGCAATCATCGCCCAAAAGGCAGACGGCGCAATGCGTGACGCTTTGTCTATCTTCGACCAAATAGTCGCATTCTCAGGTAAGAATATTTCTTATCAGTCTGTTGTCGAAAACCTTAACGTCTTAGACTACGATATTTTCTTTGAGATTGTAGACCAAATATCTTCTCATGACTACCTTGCGGCTTTGATTACTTTGGACAACAAGGTTATTTCCAAAGGTTTTGATTTGATGAATTTCCTTTCCGGATTAACTCATCATCTGCGTAATTTGCTCGTGGCTAAACACCAGCAAAGCATATCACTTCTCGATGTTAGCGAGTCAACCGCCGAAAAATACGCAAAACAAGCTCAAGCTATTGACAATTACTACATTATAAAGCTTATTGAAATAATTGCTTTATATGAACTAAATTATAAACAAGCTCACGACAAACGCCAACATGTCGAATTTGGACTATTGAAAGCCTGCATGGAGGGCGACGAAAAAAAAAAGTAATTAAACAACTTAACTCTTACTTTAAACGCCTCAATATCACCCCTAAAAAGCCTAAAAATATGCCAATATCTCAACCTACCACGTTGAGTATCTTGCATCAAACCAATAACTCTAACAACCCCATAAATAGAAACGTTTCTTCTTCCGATATTGGCAACATAAGCATCAATTCGATGTATTCGCATGTTTCATCTGACAATGCACATAAACAAAGTCAAAGCGGGAACAACTACGTTGAACCTCTTACTCAAGAACGTCTCAATGAAACGTGGCGTCGTTATATGCGCTCTATTTCATCTTCTGACGAACAATTGTACTACGTGATGGATAGAGAGGTTTCTTTTCAAAAAAACGACATTATTATCAATCTGGAGAATGCTCACCAAGCCAACTTATTGTCAAACGCTAATGACTTGAAGAGATTCCTTCGCAATGAACTTAGAAATATCTTTATTGAAATAGTGCCCTCTCTGCCTCAAAACTCAGACGACAACACTTCAACAATGTTTACCAACGAAGGAAAATTGAAACTATTTATCGAAAAAAATTCAGCTATCGAAACTATGATGGATGAACTAAAACTATCATTCGAATAATCAGTCGTACTTAATTTTATCGTTATGACTTTATTCGACTTTCCAATTCTTTTACGTGATTGTCAAAATCTTTATCAACAGCACGCTGGTCACTTACGCATTTTACCGCATACAACACCGTCGTGTGATTATAATGCCCAAATCTGCTTCCTATCGTCGACAGACTGCTCGTTGTCAATTCTTTTGCCAAATACATAGCCAACTGACGCGCCGTGACAACCTCTCTCTTGCGTGTCTTCATACATAGCAGGTTGTTGTCTATGCCATAATGCTCACATATTACATGTGCCACATCTTCTATCGTGGTCTCTCGTTCTTCCCTCTTTACCATATACCCAACGACACGACGTGCTACGTCCATCGTCAAATCCTCATGATTCAACGTCGCATGTGCCAACAACGAAACCATTGCTCCCTCTAACTCTCTGACACTCGTAGTGATATTCGTAGCCAAATAATCTATTACTTCTTGCGACAGCACTATACCGTCTTTCTTTTGCTTATTCTCTATGATTTTCACTCGAGTCTCAAAATCAGGCATCGTCAACTCCGCTATCATTCCGGACTTGAAACGCGACAATAATCGCTCCTCAAAACCTGTTATCTCACTCGGCTTTTTATCTGCTGCTATTATTATCTGCTTATTGTTATGCTGCAAATGATTAAATATCTGGAAGAATACATTCTCTGTACCTGTCTTGCCCGCCAATTCCTGTATATCGTCTATTATCAACACATCTATCATTTGATAGAAGTTGAGAAATCCATTGATGCTGTTATTGCGACTGGCGTCCATGTACTGACGCATAAACCTATTTGCCGACAAATATATAACGTTGCTCGACGGATTGCGCCTCTTCACTTCTGCTCCTACGGCCTGTATCAAATGTGTCTTTCCATACCCGCTATTTCCATAGACAAAAAACGGATTAAAGACACTTCCCGGCTTCTCCGATACAGCATGTCCTACTACCCATGCCATCTTGTTGCATTCGCCTTCTACAAAGTTATCAAACGTAAACCCGGCATTCAACTGTGGATCTATGTTCAATGATTGTATTGCTACAGCAGCAAATGGATTATGTGGTTCTCTCCCACTTGTATGCTTTAATATTTGTTGATATCCTCCCGATAGGTTATGACTTTCGCCTTGCATGTTGGCTGGTTGTGTCAACTTCTGCTTGGCTATCTTAAGCGTATACTCCAACTTGGCTTTCTCGCCTAATACCAATCGCAACGCTCCACTTAAAACTCCCAAATACTGACCTTCTAACGTCTCAATAAAAAAACGACTCGGAACTTCCAATGTCAATGTACTATCAACCAACGAAACAGGTTTCAACGGATAAAACCATGTCTCGAATGCCGACAATGTCACATTGCCCTTTATGTAGTCCAAACAACTGCTCCAAGCAGAATTGTAATTCATTTCTTTAATCCTAATTTAAGTAGTTCGTTCTATTTTCAGTCGTATTTGCAATAGATTTTCTTCTCGCAAAGTTTGGCATTATTTTCTATAAAAAAAAATACACTGCTTATTGCTTTTACCAAAAAGTGTTTTCTGTCTTATAATCAGTCATTTAAATTTACTCTAACTTATTACGCTGATTATAAACCCATTACAGCGACCACTTTAAGTAAAATAGTTTCGTGCAATTATCTTTATATTAGTCTTTTATACTTATTTCAACACCATTTTCATACTTTGCTAATTTTGATTCGGGATAAATAACTATTGCCTTTTTTAGCAATATTTCTGCCTCTTTTTTATCCCTCTTTACGCCTAACAGATATTCATATCGGTTCCCCTGTCTATACTCCATCACTTTCTCTCCTTCCATGTCTGTTGGTATGTCTAATGGCTTTTTAGAGGTAACAAGTTTTACCGTATATATTGTTCCCTTCATCTCTTCTGCTATCTCGGGCGATGACACGTATATGTCTTTGCCGAATTTCATCGCCGATATGCTTATGTATCTCGACGGATTTAATCGCAAATCAACCAATAGCCTATTTACATTGTCATACAGCTCTGTATCGTTAACTATCTTTCCCAATGTCCCCTTTGCACTATCTATGTCACTTACTATGCTTCCTATTCCGGCTATTGTTTTATTCATTGTTGAAACTAACGTATCTATTCCGCTATTTGCCAAGTCGTTAGAAAATACAACCATGTTTTTCATCATCGTCTCTACTGCTCCGCTTTGCGCTTTTAATGCCATCATCAACGTGTCCAAGTTAACCATTGCGTCTGACAACTCTCCATGACGTCTTGTCATTCGTGCTACATCTGATGTCAACTCCTCAACATTTCTCATCGACGCATTGAGTGATGCCACTGCTCCCGATAGATGTGCTCCGCTCTCTCCTCCCAATATGTTCGTCACTCCCTGCAATGCCGAGTCCAAACGTACCATCAACAACTCCGCTTTGTCTTTCAAAGGTTCCAATTGTTCGGTCAAACCTACCCTTACTCCGGAAGTAAGTTCATCGCCACTCTCGGCCAACTCGCTACTTCTTCCCCATACCATATCTATTCCTTTTCCTCCTAATATGTCGGTGCTATATATCTCTGCTCTTGTATCACTTGGTATGTCAATATCAATATCTATTGCTATCGTCACCTTAAATCGTCGTTCTGACGGCTCTTGCGGACAAATCTCTATATCTCTGACCGCTCCCACTTTATACCCCTCATAGAATACCGGACTCGCATCTGTAAGCCCGTTTATATCGCTGTAATATGCATAAAACTTATCTCCACTGAAGAAGACATCCCGCCCTTTCAAAAAGTTAAGTCCTATACACAGTATCGCAAAAGCACAAACACCAAAGATTCCTATCCTAATATTCTTATTCTTCAACATTTTTCCTCTGTATTAATTCTCTTACTTCTTCGTTTTCTTACGTGCATATTTTGTTGTCACTTTCTTTCCGTCTTCGTATGCCACAATAAAACAATCTGAATACACTTTTTTTACTTTACTTACCAATTTGGAAATCTCATCGTATGTATCTGTGTTATACACCATATACTTATGCTTCCCGTCTTCTTCCCTATATTCCACTTCACCAAATGTCTTTGGTAAATTATCTATCTTCTTCGACGATGTTATTATTTGTATTTTAAACTTTATCCCTTTATTGTCAATCTTTGCCTTTGGTGGTTCCGGTTTTACTACTGCGACTTTGTTCGCTCCATCAAATTGCATCTTATAGTTCTTAAATGCTCTAAATATTGATTCCACATAGGCTTTTTTACCTTCTTCACTCTTCATGTAGAGTTCCTCTTCTTTATTGCTTAAAAAGCCTAATTCCACCAATACACTTGGCATTGAGGTCTGTCTCAACACCAAAAAACCTGCTTGTCTCACTCCCCTATTTTCTCGTTTCAATCCTACAAATTCATCTTGAGTCTTTGATGCCATAAGCAGACTATTCTCTAAAAAACGATTCTGCATCAACTCAAATATGATGTAAGACTCTGGTTGCGATGGATCAAACCCTTCATAATTATTTGTGTAATCTTCCTCAAGTGTAATAACTGAGTTTTCTTTCTGTGCCACTTCAAGGTTCTCTTTCGAACGATGTAAACCCAATACAAATGTTTCTGCTCCCTTTATCTCAGGATTCTTTACCCAATTGGCATGTATCGATATAAACAAATCTGCCCCGCTCTTATTGGCTATATCCGCTCTCTTGTGCAAATCCACAAAGACGTCTTTATCTCTCGTGTATATCGTCTTAACCTCCGGCAAACTATCATTTATCATCTTTCCCAAACGTAATGCCACATCAAGCACTATATCTTTCTCCCGACAGATCTTTCCCAATGCGCCCGGGTCTTTGCCTCCATGTCCTGCATCGATGACAACCGTACTCAATTTCTTCTGCGCAACGACTTCCCCACTTTGCACCATCGCCCCGACAGTCAACATCACTATCAATAGTTGTATATGGAATGATTTCTTCATGTCAGATTCTTATTTCTATGTTTTTATCACGCAAATATAGTATTTTAGAATGACAAATGACAAAATATCCTGACAATGTGCCACCAATGACGACAAATAACACGTTTCATGAGCTTTTATGTTTATTCCTCGAATCAATCATCTTCAAATACCATTCGATTGCTATTCAAACGCTGTTCAAACACTATTTAAATGCCGTTTAAAAAGCTTTTAAAAAGCTTTTAAATCATCTTTTAACTTCCCACAAAGATGTGTGCATTTTTTTCCCTTGCCATACAAGGCTTTTTTTTTTCACTTTTATGCATATCTTTTTTATATACACATTCTTTAACAATAACACACTAATCATTAATATCTATTTGCAAATTAAACCCATAATGTTTCACTATATCTTCACCGTAGCTTCACGCTATCGTCAAGCCGGCTACAAGCCCCAAAAGACCACTTCTTGTTTTAACATTCATTACCACTACTCCTTGTCTTTTCCTTTCTAAACACCCATCTTCTCGATTACGAAAAAGCTATTTTCTCAGCACTCTATTTGCATATTTAAATAATACTACCTTACTTTGCCCGCAGAAATAAAATGAAACAAAGGGGTGCTCCATTTTGGAGCTGAGATTATACCCTCGAACCTGAAGCAGTTAGTACTGCCGTAGGAATTGTGGATATGACAATATTATGACGTATGTCCATTTTCGGATATGCGTCTTTTTGTTTAAGACCTTACTTGATAGAGCCTCCTTTGTATCAAAAAAATTAACTTTTTAATGCTTGATACAATGATTGTAAAAGTAAACAACAAGGAGGTTATTACTTCATCTGCCACGTTAGCGGCTCTATTAGCTGAATTGGATTTGAATACGGCACGTATAGCTGTTGCTGTAGATAAACAGATTGTGATGCGCAGTCTGTGGAATGAGTATTCACTCTCTGAAGGGGCGAATATTACAATTATCACTATTGCGTGTGGAGGATAAACCGATGGAGAAGATTCAGTTTATCACTCACTGCAATGGACATATATCGCATGTCGAATCGGCTCGTCTTGCCCTTGAAGGCGGATGCCGTTGGATACAACTGCGCATGAAAGGTGCGTCGTGGGAAGATATAATACGAACGGGAGAAAAAGTAAAGTCATTATGCCAACGATACAATGCTACATTTATCATCAATGATTCAGCAGACTTATGTCGTATATTAAAGGCTGACGGGGTGCACTTAGGTAAGAATGACATGCCCGTTGCTGATGCTCGCAAAATTCTCGGAAGCAACTATATCATTGGTTCTACTGCCAATACGTTTGACGATATTCAACATGCTGTACGCTCGGGTGCTGATTATATAGGCTGTGGACCATTGCGTTTTACAACGACAAAGGAAAGGCTTAGTCCGACATTAGGCTTGAGTGGATATGCGGAGATAATCAACGAGGTTCAAAAGCAAAAGCTAACAGTCCCTATATATGCCATTGGAGGTGTTACAGCCGACGATATTTCTTCTCTTTTGAATATCGGCCTGTATGGTATTGCTTTAAGTGGTTACGTGCTAAATGCGCCAAATCCTACCACGAAAATGAACGAAATATTAGAAATCACAAATAAATACATACAACAATGCAGAATTTAATTATCGCCGGACGGGAGTTCTCTTCTCGTCTCTTCTTAGGTACAGGCAAATATGCCAACAACATCATCATGAGTGAGTCTATAAAGGCTTCTGCCACAGAAATGGTAACTGTTGCCATGAAACGTGTTGACCTTGATAACAAGGAAGACGATTTGTTGGCTCATATAACTGCTCCCGATATACAACTTTTACCCAATACTTCGGGCGTAAGAAATGCCGAAGAAGCTGTTTTTGCCGCTCAGATGTCTCGCGAGGCTTTTGGTACTAATTGGCTAAAACTTGAGATTCACCCCGACCCTCGCTATCTTTTGCCAGACTCGGTAGAGACGCTCAAAGCTACCGAACAACTTGTGAAAATGGGATTCGTTGTACTCCCCTATTGTCAGGCTGATCCAACTCTATGCAAACATCTTGAAGAGGCAGGTGCTGCAACAGTAATGCCTTTGGGTGCGCCTATAGGTAGTAATAGAGGATTACAAACACGTGATTTCTTACGCATCATAATTGAGCAAGCTAATATCCCCGTTGTAGTTGATGCCGGTATTGGTGCTCCTTCACATGCTGCAGAGGCTATGGAGATGGGAGCAGACGCATGTTTGGTGAATACGGCTATTGCGATTGCTCATGACCCGATAAGTATGGCTTGTGCCTTTAAAGAGGCTGTGGTGGCTGGACGTAGAGCTTTTGAAGCCGGTGTCGCCTCTGAAAATACGAACTTCTACGCCTCTGCCTCTTCCCCATTAACAGCTTTTTTGGATTAACATATACACTGTAAGCAAAATGATTAATAACACACCGTACAAAAGAGAAAAGGTATACATCAATGGTACTCTCTTTCCCGATATTAGAGTTGGCATGCAACGTGTTGTATTGACTCCTACTGTAGAAATAAAGAATGGAAAGAACATAACGACAGATAATCCTCCGTTATATATCTATGATACCGGCGGACCTTACTCCGACCTACAAATACCAACTGACATAAACAGCGGTATAGCTCCAATACGTCAAAGCTGGATAGAAGCAAGGATACACAATGGTCAGCATGGTACACAACGTGCATTGGCTCGTCAGGGTATCATAACAGCAGAGATGGAATACGTCGCATTGCGTGAGAATATGAGATGTCAAGATTATGGCATAGAGAGCCATATAACGCCCGAATTTGTACGCAATGAGATTGCTGAAGGTCGTGCTGTTATACCGGCAAATATCAAACACCCAGAGTGCGAGCCAATGATTATAGGCCGTAATTTCTTGGTAAAAATAAACACTAACATCGGCAACTCTGCTACTACTTCGTCGGTCAACGAAGAGGTTGAAAAGATGATACGTAGTTGCAAATGGGGAGGCGACACCCTGATGGATTTGTCAACAGGCGACAAGATAACAGAAACACGTGAGATGATATTACGCAACTGCCCTGTACCAGTGGGAACAGTCCCCATATATCAGGCATTGGATAAAGTCGATGGCAAGGTGGAGAGTCTATCGTGGGATATTTTCCGTGAGACAATCATCGAACAGTGCGAACAAGGCGTAGATTACTTTACAATACATGCCGGAGTTAGACTTAAAAATGTACACTTAGCAGATAACAGAGTTTGTGGTATAGTGAGTCGTGGAGGGTCAATATTGAGCAAATGGTGTGCACTTCATGGTAGGGAAAATTTTCTTTACGAGCACTTCGATGATATATGCGACATTCTTAGACAATACGATGTTGCTGTCTCTTTGGGCGATGGTCTACGTCCTGGAGCTATTGCCGACGCTAACGACATTGCACAGTTTGCAGAACTTGAGACTTTGGGTGAATTGGTGTTGCGTGCTTGGCAGAAAGATGTGCAGGCTTTCGTCGAAGGTCCCGGACATGTGCCTATGCACAAGATAGAAGAAAATATGCGTAGACAGATTGAGATATGCCACAACGCTCCTTTTTATACCTTAGGACCTATCGTTACCGATATAGCACCGGCTTACGACCATATCACATCGGCTATAGGTGCAGCACAGATAGGCTGGCTCGGAACGGCAATGCTCTGTTACGTTACACCCAAAGAGCATCTTGGACTCCCTTCGACAGATGATGTTCGTAACGGCATTATGGCATATAAGATAGCCGCTCATGCAGCAGATTTAGCCAAAGGTCACCCGGCAGCAATGTTACGCGACAATGCTCTAAGCAAAGCTCGTTTCGACTTCCGATGGCGCGACCAATTCAACTTGTCTTTAGACCCTGAACGCGCAGAAGTGTTCTTTAAAGAAGGACATCATATCGATGAGGAATATTGTACCATGTGCGGACCTAATTTCTGCGCATTGAAGCATAGTCACGATTTAAAAACAACACTTACAAAATAGCCTGATTAATATGTTTTCGGAAATACTAAAGAATATTTCATGGCAAGAGACCATGCATCGCATATACGACATGAATGATAGCGATGTGATTAAGGCGTTGAGAAAACAGCATTTAGATATTACGGACTTCATGGCTTTGGTGTCTCCTGCTGCATTGCCCCATCTTGAAGAGATGGCTCAAAAGAGCAAACGTCTTACTGAACAACGTTTTGGCAAGACAATATCATTGTTCATTCCATTATACCTGACTAATTCTTGCATAAACTCATGTGTCTATTGCGGATTTCATGTCAGCAACACCATGACTCGAACGATTCTCACGGCAGAACAAATAGAAGCTGAATACAAAGCAATACGCGGCTTGGGCCCTTTTGAGAATATACTTCTTGTCACAGGGGAGAATCCTGTAAAAGCCGGCGTACCATATTTAGCTGAGGCCATAGATATTGCCAAACGTTACTTCGCCAACATTAAAATTGAAGTGATGCCTCTTAAAACGGAGGAATATATCGAACTTATAAAACATGGTCTGAACGGTGTCGTCTGTTTTCAAGAGACATACAACAGAAGTCGCTACAATGTCTATCATCCGAGGGGTATGAAAGCCGACTTTGAATGGCGTCTAAACGGATTTGATCGCATGGGAATGGCCGGCGTTCATTCCATCGGCATGGGTGTTCTCATTGGCTTGGAAGATTGGCGCACTGATGTGACAATGATGGCACACCATTTGCGTTATTTGCAACATACTTATTGGCGCACTCGTTATAGCGTCAACTTTCCACGAATGCGTCCGGCAGAAAATGACGGATTTCAACCCAACGTGGTAATGACTGACAAGGAGTTAGCTCAACTTACTTTTGCTATGCGCATATTTGACAACGACGTCGATATTTCATATTCGACACGTGAAACGTCTTTCATTCGTGATAATATGGCAGAATTAGGTGTAACGACAATGAGCGCAGAGAGCAAAACAGATCCGGGCGGATATTGCACTTATCCACAGTCGTTGGAGCAGTTTCATGTAAACGATGAACGGACAGCTCATGAGATAGAACGTCGATTGCGAGAGTTAGGCAGAGAGCCTATTTGGAAAGATTGGGATAGTTCATTTGATATTGTAATACGATGAGCCGATACGAAAGACAGTTAGGATTGCCCGAAATAGGGAAAAGTGGACAAGCGGCTCTTAAACGTGCGTCGGTTCTCGTTGTCGGCATAGGCGGATTAGGTTGTGTGTCGGTTGCTTATCTTGCCTCTGCCGGTGTAGGAAGATTGGGATTATGTGATTATGATATAGTGACAGATAGCAACTTAAACAGACAGCTTTGTTATAATGAAAACGACATAGGACACTCTAAAGTACTTTGCGCTGAACGTTACATAAGAGCTCTGAACAAGGAAGTGAAAACCGATGCGATAACAGTGAAGCTGGAACGAAGTAACGTTGACGAAATTGTTAGCAAATATGATATTATTGTTGACGGTTCTGATAATTACGAAACTCGTTTTTTGCTCTCCGACGCATGTCAGGCTCATGGTAAACCTTTTGTTTTTGGTGCTGTATGTGGCATGACCGGACAAGTGTCTGTTCTCTGCTGCAAAAAGAAGACTTACAGAGATATTATGTCTGAAAAAGAAGATGCAAGTGTTGTCGAAACGGACAGATTAATATTAGGACCTACTGCCGGCGTGATAGCTTCTCTACAAGCTATGGAGACGATAAAAATGATTGTTGGGATTCGTCCGACGCTGATAGATAAATTGGCGTCTGTTGACTTGAGAACATTGAACATGGAGTTATTCGACTTATGAAGATTATTATCATAACAAGAGAAGACCATGTCCACGACGAAGCAATGTTGATAAACCACTTTTTCGACTGCGGACTTCAACGTCTTCACATTCGCAAACCCTCTTGGTCTCTTGCCGAGACAGAAGACCTTTTACAAAAGATAGATAGTCGTCATCACCCCAATATCGTTCTTCATGACAACTTCTCGTTGCTAAACAAATACAGCTTGGGAGGTGTTCACCTGAACCGTCGCAACGATAGTCTTATTAGCGAAGTGCCAATGACAACCTCCGCATCGTGCCATTCGTTTTCCGAAGTAATAGAGAAAAAGGCAAAATACGACTATCTCTTTCTTTCGCCCATTTTCGACAGCATATCAAAAAAGGGGTATAAGACACCATTTCTACGACATGATTTAGAACATGCAAGAGACGAAGGTGTGATAGATGACCGCGTCATTGCTCTCGGCGGAGTGACGGCAGAGAGACTTCACGACGTAAAAACAATAGGCTTTGGCGGTGCAGCAATACTGGGTGATGCTTGGGATAATCCGAAGAAGTATTGTTACCTGCTGGAGTATGGAGTATAAACAAATCAAATTGTACAATAACACATACCATGAATAAAGAGAGACAACATGTAGTATTGACGATAGCAGGCTCGGATAGTTCGGGCAGAGCCGGAATTCAAGCTGACATAGCGACTATAAGAAGTACGGGCTGTCACGCCGCAACAGTTATAACGGCCGTCACGGCTCAAAACAGAACCGGTGTACAAGCCATACATGCCATTCCGACCGAAATAGTGGAAGCCCAAATACGTTCGGTGATTAATGATACAACACCATCATCGATAAAGATTGGCATGATATACAATGCTGAGATAACAAAATGCATAGTGAGAACTATTCGAGACTACCCCACTATACCAATCATCTATGACCCGGTGATGGTTTCGACTTCCGGGGGATTGCTGATGAGCCGAGAGGCTGTCGACGTCATCAAAGAGGAGCTCTTTCCGATATGCGAACTCATTACGCCCAATATCCCGGAAGCATCAACTCTGACAAACAGAGAAATCAAAAACACTGACGATATGTCCGAAGCAGCAAAAGATTTGTCTCGCGATTACAATTGCAATGTCCTGCTTAAAGGCGGACATCTACAAGATGACGTGTTGACAGACATTCTGTGCTTGAAGGGAACAGACGAAATAATATCATTCAACTCCCAACGAATAAGAGAAGGCAACTTTAGCGGCACAGGGTGCAGATTATCAAGCGGAATAGCGGGATATTTGGCTTTGGGACTAAGTCTTACAGAAAGCATAAAAAGAAGTAAAACGCTATTGGAAAAGGAAATAATAAAGTCATATAGATGAAAGACAAAAGGCTGTGATGTTGTGTTCTACTCCATCACAGCCTAAAACAGTTTAAGAAGCCTTTACATGACCCTATTTCTCTTTTACGCAGATATCTGTTATACGCCAACTGTCGTCAGAGCCATTCTCTTCTTCGTAGAAACTGATTGTTTCGGTTCCCTTAGGAAGTGCTTTAAAATGGAGCGTAAATTCAGCTATACCCGTTTCCGGCATATAAAATTCCTTACCAAGTTCGATTCCCGTTGCTGAGACAACTTGCAACTTTTCTCCTTTGTCGGTAATCAAGTGCGCCTCTGCTGCTATCTTTATCCATTGGTTTGGCACATAGAAGGCTTTGAATGTTATGTCAGTAGCATTGTCGCTCAGTTCGATGCTATCGATATATAGACAGAACGTATTGTTTTCTTTCGACGTAGGATTGTCTATTGTCAGTTTTCCTGAATCTCTGCTATACGATGTTGGCTTGCCATAAGAGTAGATATTCCTTGGAATAATTGCATTTTTAATCATACCTTTTGCATATCCGAAAGCTGAATCAAGGAGTTTTCCTTCCGGCGAAATTATACAGAAATGCGGTATGACATATATTCCAAAACGAGCATAAATATTGGTGTCATATTGCATGTCATTCCAACTATTCCATGTTATTCCATGCTCTGACGATGCTTTTTTCCACATCTTTTCCGAATCCATACTTATGCTTACAACGACCAAACTATCTTTCATTTGCTCTGAAATCTCCTTTAACTCCGGCATTGCTAATATACATGGTCCGCAACCATGACTCCAAAAATCAAGCAGAACAAACTTTCCTTTCAACTCTTGCAGACGATGTACATTGCCCGCCGTGTCAGTCAGTTCTATATCCGGCACGACATCTCCAACCTTAATGATTTGTGGTGGATATATGATATTTGCCAACTTTCTTCCATTGGTCGAACTTTTTAAACATTCGTCCATGCGCTCGTATTGAGTTCTGAGCATTGCATATTCTGACGTATCTTTTTTACTCTTGGCATTTTGGGCAAACGTAACTAAACGGTTCAACCACGACACGTCGGGTTTCATTGTTTCAAATAGAGGCTTTGTCTTATTGACAGCTACACCATTAATCGAATCCATTGACATCTGTAGTTCCATTATGCGATTTCGCATCAGAGTTTTTTCCTCTGGCGACGTAACTTCATAATATTTCATCCTAAGCGGAATATACTCTGTCTCAAACAAATACTTTTGGCTTATTTCCGTTCTCGTTGCTTCAATAAAACGTTTTTCTGTCTCTTGTGCTGATACGTTGCTCTTGATATTCAACTTCGAGAAATCTAATCCTTCTCCCGAAATCTCTATATTGGCACCTTTCTCTACCCATAACTCGAAATCAAGTGCAACATTTATATTGCTAACAATCATTCTATGTGTTTCGTCAATATCAGAGTCCACTTCAAAACGAAATTTGCCACCGACCATAGTATCTGTAGCTACAACAGAAGCAGTTCCTCCGGTAAATTCATATAGATTCAACTTCAAACTATCAGGAACGTTCGTCAAACAACCCTCTATCACGACCTTGGCATCTCGGTTCAATGATGTACACGATATTGTGCCAAACACAACAAACAGCACCGATAATAAAATAGATATTAGTCTCATATTATATTGTTTCTTCATTTGTTTTTATCTTCTTTCCATCCGAGAATGCTTTTCCGACAATAGCTCCCAATTCTATATAGTCATGATTTATCGGGTCGTATGTTATAGGTTTCATTTTCCTTATATCTACCTTATCGTCAGTTAACACCTTGTCGTCAATAGATATATTCACGATACGACCTACCAAATGATTGCTCTCCTCGTCATAACTCACAAATTCGCACTCCAACGTCATTGGCAATTCATCTATTATCGGTGCATTGACAAACTCGGAACGTGTAGCATGAAATCCTGCTTTTGTGAATTTTTCAGGCTCTTTGTTGCCCGATACTATTCCTACGTAATCACACGACGTCACATATTCAGCCGTTGCCATACTCACTGTAAACGCTTTTGTTTTGAGAATATTCTTTGTTGTCTTATGACCTTCCGACAGACATACGCCAATCATGTTGTCGGTATACATTCCGCCCCAAGCTGCATTCATAGCATTGGGAATTCCTGCTTCGTCGTATGCCACAACAATAAACACCGGCATAGGATAAAGCCAACTCCTTACTCCGAAATTCTTACGCATATTCTTTATTTTTATATTGCTATTCTCTTTCTATACTCAGCCACAACATCAAGCATCTCTTGAGGAAGATACGACAATGTTTTCTTGCTTATCTGCTCCGGTATTCCCCATAAAGCCTCTGCCATAGAACAGGCTATAGCTCCGTTTGTATCCGTATCTCCGCCATATAGTATCACATTTCTGATAGTCTCTTCAAAGCTCTCACTTTTTGCTATGACATTCATACAAAGTGGCACTGTGCCTTGACACGTAACATCAAAATATCCAACCTTATAGTCTCGTTCTAAAAAGTCCGGATAATAACTCTTTGCCAACTCTATAAAGCCACTTTTATCGCCACCCTTTCGAAAATGGAATATTGCATGTGCCAACGAAACTGCCCCCTTGACACCTTCCGGGTGATTGTGTGTAGGCAATGCTGTTGCCTCTGCTTCGCATTTCACCTCTTCCAATGTATCAAAAAGCCATGCTACGGGCGAAACTCGCATCGCCGAACCATTTCCATAACTGCCATACGGCTCGTTATTCGTGGAAAACAGCCATCTTTCAAACGAACCTCCGTATGCACCCATAGGATTAGGATAACGTCTGCACCATGAAAGAAAAGACTCTTTGTAACTCGTCCCTTTCATTATAGCATCTGCCACAGCGATAGTACATATCGTATCATCAGTGAAGTCACACTCCGAGGTAAACAATTCAAATTTTGGATTTTCAGTATTGTCAAACTCAAAACGTGAGCCGACAATATCTCCAATTATAGCTCCTATCATTCCCTTGTTATTTATTAAAATTAATTTACTGATTGCAAGGTATGAGATTTTTTTCACAAACCAAAATTTATTTTTCGGGACGGATTCCGTATGTATCAAAATTACATTTCCAACAAAAAAGCTCAATGCAAGAATATCCTCACATTGAGCTTTTATATATTACTCGTTTGGTTCTAACGAACTACTTTCCCTGAAACTTCGCATGCATTGAAGCTGCAGCTTTACGTCCATCGCCCATAGCGAGGATAACTGTAGCTCCACCTCGAACGATGTCTCCACCTGCCCAAACATCGCCTACTGTTGTCTGCAAGCTATCTGTTGCTTCGAGTGTTCCCTTAGACGTGACACCGAGGTCAGGGTGTGAATTAGGAATAAGTGGGTTCGGTGATACACCAACAGATACTATTACTAAGTCAACATCCATTGTCTCTATAGCACCCTCAATAGGCACTGGACTTCTGCGTCCGCGTTCATCAGGCTCTCCAAGTTCCATCTTCTGAACCTTCATCTGTGCTACACGACCTTTCTCGTCTGCGATATACTCTATAGGGTTAGAAAGCATGATAAATTCTACGCCCTCTTCCTTAGCGTGCTTTATCTCCTCGAGACGTGCCGGCATTTCTTCCAAACCTCTACGATAGATAATCATTGCACGCTCTGCACCAAGACGTTTTGCTGTACGTACTGAATCCATAGCTGTATTACCACCACCTATAACGGCCACATTCTTACCGAAGAAAACAGGTGTATCATACTTCTTATCTGCAGCATGCATAAGATTTACACGTGTCAAATACTCGTTTGACGACATGATACCGATGCAGTTCTCGCCCGGTATATTCATGAAACGTGGCAGACCTGCTCCCGATGCACAGAAGAACGCTTGAAAACCTTCTTCACGTAAATCGTCCATCGTTGCTGTCTTACCAACGATGAAGTCTGCCTCAAACTTAACGCCCATCTTACGCAAGTTCTCTATCTCTACATCAACGATGCTGTTTGGCAAACGGAATTCAGGAATTCCATATTTCAATACACCACCTATCTCATGGAGAGCCTCAAATACTGTCACATCGTAACCCAACTTAGCCGCCTCACCAGCAAATGTCAAACCAGCAGGACCAGAACCTACAACTGCAACCTTAATGCCGTTTGCAGGCGCAACTTCCGGCACTGACATCTTGCCAGACTCTCTTTCATAATCTGCCGCAAAACGCTCTAAATAGCCAATTGCTACAGGTTCCTTCTTCGATTTATGGTAGATACATTTAGACTCACACTGTTTCTCTTGTGGACATACACGACCACACACCGCAGGAAGTGTCGATGTTTGCTTAATTGTCTTTGCAGCCTCAAGTATCTCACCTCGCTCTATGTTCTTTATAAACTTTGGTATATTGATTTCAACAGGACAACCTGTCATACATGAAGGATTAGGACAATCCAAACAACGTTTAGCTTCGTTCATTGCCTCTTCAAGTGTCAAACCTTGGTTAACCTCTACATACGATTTGTTACGCACATCAGGTTCAACCTCCAACATCTTTACTCGGGCAAGTGCCATACGATCTTTTGGTTTGATTGCATCTCTCACCTCTTTGCGCCAAGCTTCTTCACGCTCAGCTTTTAATATATCTTCGTTAATTGCCATATCTTCTATTTGTTTATTAACGTCAACTTCTTTTTTTCTAACTACTTACTCGCCATATATGCCTCGTAAGCCTCTTTCTCCTCGGCCTTATATCCTGCCATACGACTGAGCATTTCGTCAAAGTCTACCTGATGTGCGTCAAATTCAGGTCCATCTACACAAACGAATTTTGTCTTTCCGCCTACTGTGACACGACATGCTCCACACATGCCTGTTCCGTCTACCATCACAGTGTTCAATGATACTACTGTTGGTATGTCGTATTTTTTCGTAGTAAGTGAAGCAAACTTCATCATTATCGCCGGACCGATGACTACAGCCTCCGAAACCTTTTCACGAGCTACAACATCTTCGATGCCCTGTGTCACGAGTCCTTTCTGACCATAAGATCCGTCGTCTGTCATGATTATCACTTCGTCAGAACTACGTCTTACTTCTTCTTCAAGTATTATGAGGTCTTTTGTACGTGCTGCAAGTACTGATATAACCTTGTTGCCTGCAGCCTTGTGCGCTTCTATAATTGGCAAAAGAGGAGCAACACCTACTCCTCCACCACAACAAAGTACGGCTCCTTCTTGCTTTTCTATCTTTGTTGCCTGACCAAGCGGTCCAACTAAATCTGTGACATAATCACCCACATTAAGCGATGTGAGTTTATGCGACGATACTCCTATACGCTGTACTACCAACGTTATTGTACCTTTCTCAATATCCGAACCGGCTATGGTCAACGGAATACGTTCGCCATCTTCTCCAACACGTACTATCACAAAGTGACCTGCTCTACGTGCCTTGGCGATGCGTGGAGCCTCTATCTCGAGCTTCACAACATTTTCGGAAAAATGTTCCTTACCAACAATTAAATTCATAATACCTATATATATTATTTTCTTCTTATTTTCTATGCTTTCACGT
This sequence comes from uncultured Bacteroidales bacterium, assembly GCA_937892255.1. GTDB lineage: Bacteria > Bacteroidota > Bacteroidia > Bacteroidales > Marinilabiliaceae > W3P20-009. The sequence goes on from CALAUL010000078.1 coordinate 52,631, forward strand.
GCTATAAAACACAATGACACATTTCATTCGCAAAATTCGTAAAAATATTTTCTATTACGGAATGTTTTGGCTATTTATATGTAGTCTAAACAGAGTTATTCCGTCCCGAATCATGGCATTGCTTCTTGCGCACTGTGCTATATATCAGTGCGTTATATTTACCATATATATCATTGCTCTTGTGGTTTCTTTTCTTGATGCTGTTAAAAATTACGTGTTTCACCTAATGAGACATACTCTATTCCAAAGAGATTTCAACAAGTTTTTCAATGTGCAACTGCATCGTGTCCAAATATGGCAACGGACAATTGTCTTCATTAAGAGCCAACGGCAACTCGGTGCAACCGAGTATGACGGCTTCTATACCGTGCATTTTCTGCATTTCTTGTATCTGCTCAATAAGTGCCGCTTGCGATGATGGTTTCACTATCCCCATCTCCAATTCGTCGATTATTATGCTTGATATTTTGGCTTTGTTGTCGTCATCAGGTGTTATCACTTCGACTCCTGCCGAGATAAAGTCTTGTTTAAAAAAGTCCATTTTCATCGTATAGAGCGTGCCAAGCAATCCTACTTTACGGAAGCAACGACGTTTCGCTTCATCACATGTTATCTTCGGTAGACTTATCAACGGTACGTCACTCTTTGCTTTAAGTCGTTTTGCCAAACTATGGTACACCACATGTACCGTATTGCACGCTAAGGCTATTATTTCACATTTGCAGCCGAGCAGGTTCTCTATTTTCTCCCACATGTATTGCTCCAACTGCTCGAGTTCTCCGGCTTTCAGATATTCAAAGAACTTGTACATATCAACACTTTCGATAGCAATCTCCGGAAAACGGCCTCCTCCGCATGAGTCACAGATCATACGGTTAATTTCTTTGTAGTATATCAGTGTAGATTCCGGACCCATGCCACCTACCAATCCTATCTTCTTCATAATTGTTATGTGTTTTTTTGTTCGTTAATAATCGCTTTGCGTCCTGTCGGATTATCGTCGTTGATTCATAAATGAGACTTATTCGGCTCTTCTACGAAGATTTCGCCACACCCACACATAAGCCACACTCCCGACAACTCCACCCATCACGTCAAACAGCCAATCTATACCGAAGCCATTCTCCCGGCACACACGACTGATGCAACTCGTCAAAGGCTCCATACAACATCACGAACACCACAGGAATCCATACACGCAAATACTCTTTCGTGTCAAAACCAAACGCCACCCAAAATGCCAACCCGGCAAAACAGACAAGGTGAACCAACTTGTCCGCATTAAAGAACGTCGGCATGGCTTCTATATGTTCCTTCGACGACAAATAGCAACTCACACCGATGATAAACAACGCAGGTATCCACCTCAACACTCTAACAGTCATACTGCTCATATCCTCTTGTGAAATATGCTTATAAATACAAAGAAAGGACAAGCCTGACGACTTATCCTTTCTATCTTTTATGCAGAGTACAATTACTTCTTATTAAAGAAATTCTTTACCTCGTCAGTAACTACCATTTCTTCCTGAAATGTGTACGCACCGGTCTTAGGCGACTTAACCATCTTGATAGCTTTTACGTAGCCTTTACCTTCACCTTTCTGCAATGTTGCAACTACTTTCTTTGCCATAGTTCAATATTTTATTTTATTTCACGGTGAAGCGTAACACGCTTCAAAAATGGATTATACTTTCTCTGCTCCATACGGTCAGGATTGTTCTTACGATTCTTAACCGTAATGTAACGCGACATACCTGGTACGCCGCTTTCCTTCTGCTCTGTGCACTCAAGGATTACCTGTACACGATTACCTTTAGCTTTCTTAGCCATAATGTATGTCTGTTAATTATTTGATGTAACCTTTTTCTATCGCACGCTTAATAGCTGACTTAACACCTATCTTGTTAATCAAACGAAGACCGGCGCAAGACACCTTCAACGTTACCCAAGTGTTATCCTCAGGTATGTAAAATTTCTTAACGAAAAGATTTGGCTCAAATCTTCTCTTTGTTCTTCTCTTAGAGTGAGAAACATTGTTTCCCGTCATAAAAGAGATGCCTGTTATTTGACAAATTTTCGACATTGCTTAATTTCTTTTCAGATACTTTTTTCAAACACGTGCGCAAAGTACGACATTTATTTTCAAAAAAACAAGACTTTCATACATTTTAATTTGTACGGACCCTTTCGTCTACTTACACAAGGCTGCATCTTCCTCGCTTTTTTCGCAGACTCTATGGTCATGGAGAAGCTCGTCTTTATTCCTAAGTAAATACTATGACCCACTTTTCACGGCGACAAAATTATATATTATTTACTTGACAGCAAATACTTACACCCTTTTTATTTTTTTTTAACCTCTTTACTGCCTCCTTTAATAATCTGTTATTATCGGAATAACATTGTTTGAACTATTTTTTCAAGAAACTTTTTAATAGTTCCATGACAGACTCTGCACTTTCTGATATATTCCTTTCTCTGTCTCCTTTAAGATTCAGACACTTACATTCAGTAACTTCACGTGTTGCAACAGCTATACACACCGTTCCTACAGGTTTCTCCGGTGTTCCACCTCCAGGTCCGGCAACTCCCGATGTCGCTACCCCGTAGTCTGTATCCATCAATAGTCGTACGCCCTCCGCCATCTGCTTGACAACGGCTTCACTCACCGCTCCGTACTGACGCAATGCTTCTCCTCGAACACCTAATACTCGCTCTTTTATCTCGTTGCTGTAACTTATCACGCCTCCTTTATAGTACGCCGAACTGCCGGGAATAACTGTTATGCGATGTCCTATAAGTCCACCTGTACAACTCTCTGCCGTTGAGAGTGTCTCCCCTCTCTCAGATAGCAATTGCCCGATTTCCTTGCTTAATTGAGTCTCCATCTTTGTTGATATATAATATGCTTCTTTTCTTTATTCTTTTATATAGTCTATTCGTCGCAAAATCTTCCCATTTGCCATCTTCGTGTCTTTTCCATATATATATGTATATCCGGACTGTTTCATTCGCTCTCCCAATTCTGCTTCGTTTATCTGATGATGTACCGCTTGCAACGTATTCAACTGCTCCATATATGGAGAGTCAGAGACAAAACCCTCACTTGGGTTTATCTGTATCACACACGACACATACTGCGGCTTTACTCGTTTAAGTACTGCTACAAACTTGTCATATCCAATGTATTCTATTAGCAAATTGGCTATCACTCTGTCCGCTTTAGGAAGTTCTACTCCTTCTTCCATAAGGTCGACACATATCGGATCAAATCTCCCTCCTATATCACCATACCTCGTTACACATTCATCAAGATACTCTTTGTTAATATCTACTCCATATACTTTATTACAATTGCTTCCCTCGATGTACTCCAACCCATTTCCACCTGCTATACCCAATATCATAAGTATTTCTCCTCTACATGAAGCTATCTGTTCCGACATTATCTCATTGAGAGCTTGCAATTGTGCTATACTTTCCAACTTCATGTGTCCTTCATATACTTCCAACGGTATATCTCTCCACGGATTATTCATTTTTACCTACTCTATGTATGTGTTATCAACTTATTCGCACCACTCCGTATACACCTTTTATGGCTTTTATCTTCTTCACTACAGCATTAAGCATATCGACACTTACAACAAGAACTGTCACATCTCCCTCAAATCCTCCCTCTGTCGAATTGACTGTTATAGAACGCATCTTGACATTGTTGTCTTTAGAGATAATCTGCGAAATATTTGTTACTATGCCTATATCATCAGTTCCAGTCACACGTAATGTCACTGGCATCAAATTACCCTCTGTACCAGTCCAACGTGCCTCCAATATACGATATCCAAATTTCTTACGCATATCCATCTCATTGGGACATCCGCAACGGTGAATCTTAACACCTCCCATAGCCGACACAAAGGCGAACACCGGATCTCCGAATATTGGCTGACAACATTTAGCCATACTATACTCTATATTAGTAAGGTCTCTATCAAGGAGCAATACATTTTTATTCTCTGCTTGTTTATGCTCTTTGGCTATGGAATGATAGTTGCCGGCCGAAACTACTGTCTTATCTATCTCTTCGTCCTTCTTCTGCAGTTCAAAGACTACTTCTTTTATGTCTGCCGCCGATACTCTGTCATTGCCCACATCACACAAGAAGTCATGTATATCCTTATATTTAAAGCGTCTCATCAACGCACTAAGCATAGTATCCGTCAGTTCCAACTTCCAATTTTTAAGTCGTCTGTCAAGCAATTCACGTCCAACTTCCGACTGCTTATACTCTTGTTCCTTCAGTGCCTGACGTAATTTCAGCTTTGCTCTCGATGTCACAACAAAACTCAACCAATCACGTTTGGGCTCTTGATTGGCATTGGTGAGAATCTCTACCTGATCTCCATTTTTCAACACATGACGTATCGGCACATTGCGCTCGTTGACAATAGCTCCCACACATTTACGTCCTACATTGGTATGTATATCAAATGCAAAGTCAAGTACCGTTGCTCCTTTAGCCAATCTTCGCAAATCTCCTTTTGGAGTAAACACAAAAACCTCTTTATCATATAAATTGAGCTTAAAGTCTTCAATAAAGTCAACACCGGTAAGTGTAGGGTTTTCAAGCACTTCACGTATATTGGCAAGCCACAGTTCCATATTCTGTTCTGTCTTAATACCCTTGTACTTCCAATGCGCTGCAAAACCCTTTTCCGCAACTTCGTCCATTCGCTTGGTGCGTATCTGCACCTCTACCCATCGGTTGCTGGGTCCCAAAACTGTGGTATGCAGACTCTCATACCCATTGCCCTTAGGCACCGATATCCAATCTTTCAAACGCACAGGATTGGGCTGATACATATCCGTAACAACGGAATAGACTCGCCAACACTCTGCCTTCTCATCTTTTATGTCACAATCTATTATAATTCGTATCGCAAAAAGGTCATATATCTGTTCAAATTCCACATTTGACTTCTTCAACTTGTTGTATATCGAACTGATGGTCTTTGTTCGTCCCTTCATCTCGTATTTCAGTCCTGTCTTGTCAAGCACTTCGCGCAACGGCTCTATGAAGCTCTTTATATATGCCTCACGACTGACTTTCGTCTCGTTGAGTTTATGCGCAACACTCAGATATACCTCTCTATTGGTGAACTTCATCGAGAGATCTTCCATCTCCGACTTCATACTGTAAAGTCCCATACGATGAGCCATAGGCGCATACAGATATCCAACTTCAAACCCTATGCGTTTCTGATCCGTCTCTGCATATCGCTTCAAATGACGCATGACATTAAGCCTGTCGGAGAGTATGACAAGTATTACTCTTATATCTTCGGCAAAGGTAAACAACAGTTTTCTGTAATTTTCGCTCTCTATCGACACGTCACGACCATATAGTTCGCCCACCTTATATAGTCCATCACATATTGCCATCACCTGACCACCAAACATCGTCTCTATATCACTGCGTTCTAATCCACCGGCCTCCAAACTCTCATATAATAAGGCACTTATCACCGACGCACGACCTAACCCTATCTCGTCCGATACTATCATTGCCACCTGCGCAGAATGCGTCAAACTCAAAAATCCTTCAGCCTTATATCGCATCACATCTATGCGCTCAGTAGCTTTCTCCACGAGTCGTCTTATCTTCCGACGGTCATCATACGTAAGTACATCAGATGTCAATCGGGTCAATTTTCTCAATATATAACTCAACTCCCGACACTCTGCATCAGTTATAGCCGTTTGTCGTACCATAATATGTCACTATTTCTTTTTGTTGAAAAAAGGATTCTTAGGCAATTGTATCTGAGGCATTTGAGGAAGAGTAATAGTCTGTTCTATCATATCCTTCAATGCCTGAGGATTAAATCTCCATGTCTTTAGAAAATCAGCACTCGGCACCACCACCTTTAGCCCTAACGGTATAATCTGTATCTTTGTGTTAGGCTCTATTATTATAGGCTCACCATCTACATGCCCATAAAGAGCATTGGTATTATATATCTCTATCTTGTGTGCCCTGATAATCTCATCGTATTTGTTCTTTTCTATGTTTTGCGTCAACAACGAAAACAACAACGACGGAATAGCCAAATTCGGAAACGCCGATACTATACAGACATCTATATATCCGTCATCTATCTGTGCATTAGGAGCAATATGAATATTATTCCCCCACTGTGACGAATTAGCAAAACTTACCAAAAATGCGTTACGCTTAAATATGTGTCCGTCAATACTTAAAATATACTCATTGGGCACATACTTTGGATACTCTTTCGTGATGAGATTCATATATTGCAATGGACCTCGCATTCGCATCTTGGCAAACTTATGACTTATCACCGCATCAAACCCGACGCCCGACACATTAAACGAATAATGTTCTCCTATCTGCATGACATCAATCTCTCTGATATTAAAGTCATTGATAACCTTTATTGCTTGTGATACTCGAAATGGAATATCCAACTCTCTCGCAAGACCATTTCCTGAACCAGCTGGTATGATTCCCATTGCCGTAGTGCTTCCAACTAAACTCGAACCTATTTCATTTATTGTTCCATCTCCCCCAACTGCAACAACAACATCAACCTTATCACGATGCCGCATGGCTATTTCTCGAGCATGCCCTCGATGACGGGTATAACAGACTTTAAACTCTACCCTTTCTTTATCGGTACATAACTCTATCTCTTCTTCTAATCCGGCTTTCTTGCCTATACCGGAACGAGGATTAACTATATATACTATCTTCTTTGTTGTCATACCGACAAATATAGTTCATTTTGCAAAAACAAACTACATTTATTCTACAAATATTTTAAGAGGTCGTTTTATCGTCTAAAATAAGGCCTTTGAATTTATTTCCTCACCTTGCCAACAACTATGACGAGAAAATTGAGAAAAAATATTGCTTGTACTTTAATTATTTTGAAAAAAACTGAGAAGCTGTAATAGACAAAAGCCCGATAGCCACCACCGACAATGGTCATCAGCCAGTCAAACCAGTCCCAGTAGAAGCCTTTTAATTTATCCTTGAGTTCAAGGTAGGATGCAGCTACTACAGCCGAGTATATGGCTGCCCAAGGAGTCAGGGCAAATAACCCCACAAGCAGTCCCCCTATAAGGTGCTTGTAGCGGTTGCTTTTCTTTAGAAATAAGAAAATTTTGTTCACAACTTGTTGTGTTTTGAAAATTTGTTATTACCTTTGCAATGCGAGGGATGGGGTAACCTTTAGAGACCCGCTCTCGTTCCAGCCAAGTTTTCTAACTTGGCTTTTTTATTTGTACTATATCTGTCCCTTGTATGCAGTAAATCAAATCAAACTTCTTATACTGAGACGTTCCCTTGAGACCTTTGAATTTAGCAAGACCAGCTTGGAAGTTCTCCGCTGAGAAATTGCCGTTAGGGAAGAATAAAACTGCCATTTTTTTACTATTTTATTTGGATAATTAAAAAATAGTGTGTAGGTTTGCAGTATCCAATTTGGTGATGTTGGGGAGCCTTCGGGTCCGACGTCGCCTTTTTTTTTATTCAAAATCAAAGCTCTTTATCTCGAGTCCCTTTGCACTGTTGATTATACAGACAATATGGCGGACTATAGCAGTCGTCGGTAGTTAGTTTCGGCTTAAACTTCTCAACAAACTCGTCGTATGATTTTGATTTTGCCATTTTCTTGTGTTTTTATTTGGATAATTAAAAAATAGTATGTAGGTTTGCAATGCACAGAAATGTGTAGGGACAGGGTCAAAGTATTTTGATCGTGTACCGCCCCGAGGTCGGTTTTCACTGGCCTCATTTTTTTATCTCTTTCAGTTCCATATCATCGGAAAAGTAAAAGAATATTCGCCCATTACATTTTCTCCTTGCTTCAGTCAGTGCATCATAGAATTCAAATGCATGTGATGGTATCTCAAATACAACCGCTTCAGCACCCTGCTCTTTCAAGGCTTTTCTTGCGTACTTGACTATATTGCCAGCTCCCTTGGTAATACATTTTAAGTCGGCTTTTATCCCGTCCATGTGGATGTCGTATGTCTGACCAATTGGGCGGTTTTCACCCTTTAGATATTCCACATCGTGCCCGTTGTCGGCTAATACCATGCACATTCGCATCTCTTTATCGAACTTCTTACGTTCTGCTTTGCTGGCTTTAGACTCGGCAATGCGCTCCCTTTGAGTAACTACAAAGCCACCTTTAAGTGGGGTGTATGTCCTTTCCCATTCCTTCTCATCATAGTTTTCGATTCTTTTGTCGGCATCTGTGCCGTCATTGCAAGCTTGTACACGTTTGCACTTCATGCAGTTCTTCCGTCCTGTCAAATCAGCCCACAGACCCTGCAAAGCTCCCCCAAAGGGGCAGATGTGACAGTCTTCCGGGAAATAGAGGTGATCGTCTGAAAAGATTTCACCACTGCCGGGCTTACTCTTCAACCCTCGCGATGGTGCATACTGCTCGCCTCCTACGCTTGGTGTCCGTGTCTTGAGGTCTTTCTTGGTTAGCGAATCGGTGTTGCGCATCAGTTCAGCAGTAAGTCGCACGCTCTGACGTCTGCGTGCCATCTGCTCTATATGGGTGCGTTCCTCACCCGTGGCAGAGAAGGCTTTCTCGGTGTCGTAGCGATGTCGCAAGTACGAAGCCATCTGCTCCAGTGCGGCACGTTCTGCTATTTGGAGCTCCTCACCTATTGCTGTGAACTGCTCTATCTCGTAGTCAGAACACACGGTGCTGAAGTCGGTAATATTGATTAGCATGAGACGTCTTTTGTAGGTTAAATCTAAAAATAAGAGGGAGTGACACTTCACCCCCTCCAAGACAAAAAATAGAAGCACGGAGCAGGTGTGCTGTAGTCATAGGTACACCGTAGGTACACCATAGGCTCACCGTAGGTACAGCATCCCGCCCGCGCTTCTAATGGCGGGAGTCGCTACCCTTGAGCCTGCAACTCGGCTTTGACTTCCTGGTAGTACGCGCTATTGGTGGTAGCGTTTTTCACAAGAAGGAAATCATGAAGAGCGGCTACGGGTATAGTCGTTCTGTGCGACATTTTGAAGAAATGCTTGCGGCTCCGAATGTATCAAGTTCAGAGGCTTATGCGCATTTCAGCAAAATGATAATGGTAGAGCCGTATGAGAATATATTTGGCAATATCGTTCAATTCCTCGTAGGAAAGGTGTAGATAAAAAGAAAGCCGAAATGCTGGTAAAAACACTTCGGCACTCTGATGATATGTTTGGCAAAGTTCTTACGGGTGCGTAATGGTTCGCCAAAATTCGTTCTTCATATCGAGAGGGAGTTTGTCTGCGTATTCGCGGGCTTTCTCCTTCTCGTTTCGTATATGGAAGAGTGAAGCCAAATCCATATTTGCATCGTCTTCGGTGCAGTTTTTCAAGTAAAACTCTTTGTCGAGCATACCGATACGCTGACTCTCTTCGGGCGTAATGTTGTGGTCAAATACTGTTTCCATACCACAAATATACTACTTTTTCTGGTTTTTACGGCGGATTAGGTGTTTGGAAATCACACAAAGGCGCGTTGATTTAGGTTTCCCCTCCTCAATCCCAGCCCCCCAAAGGGCTTCGAGTTTGCAGCCAATCTGTTGAGGTGTAAAAACCTCGTAGATAGCAGCCAGCGAGCCGAAATAGTGTTCCTTCTTGCCATTGAGCGGCACGAAGAACTCCACCTTGATAATGTTTTCGTTAATTTTTCCCATTTTTGCGTTCCTTTGACTATTTCTGTTAAGTTGATAAGTTCCTTGCACCAAGACGCAAAACACCGCGAGAAGGGCTAATTTTGCGTCATCAGGTCGTACTCCAAAATCGTGAACCCTCGCGCCTTCAATACCTCGCGTATGGTGTCAAGATACTGCTCACCGGGACAGAGTAGCCGCACCTCGCGCGTTTTGTTCAGTCTATCGCATTTCAGTTTGACGCGGTAGGCGCAATCCGAATTATAGAGCGTGTTGAATTTGATAGTCATCATTCCCTTCGTTGCGTCAATCTCGCGGCAGAAAGCGGAAATTTCCCGCTCGTATTCTGCGTTAGTCTTCTCTGCGCTTCTACAACCTGCATAATACTTAATTTCTCACTCAAAACATATACCAAGCCTCCCCGTAAAAAGACACGAAATATAATCATTGGGGAACAGATGAAAGCCGTTTAAATTCGATTTGCGATGTTTTAGGGTACAAACAACAAACGCAGTAGTTAAAAAAAACAAAAAACCTAAAAATAAAAGAACGACACACGTATCACAAACAAATAAAATAAATATCTTTGCAAGCAAATAAAAAGTTCTTTAAACATGTTAAGCAGAAGATTACTCAGAGTGAAAGTGATGCAGATGATTTACGCTAACACTCAACAGGGCGAAAAGGAATACAGCAAAATAGAGAATGAGCTGTATCAGAGCATCACAAAGGCACACGAGTTGTACCACTTTATTCTTCTTTTACCGGTAGCTTTGCGTCGTCATGCGGCAAGGCGTATTGAAAATGGAAAAAACAAGCTTCGACCCTCGAAGGACGAGTTGAATCCGAACATGAGATTTGTCAACAACAAACTCGTTCACCAGCTTGAAAACAACCACATGCTTTCCGATTTTGTAGCAAGAACAGGTCTATCTTGGAGCAATGAAGAGGACCTTTTAAAGAGCGTGTATGCGCGTTTTTGCAACAACGAATTGTACAAGGCATACATGTCGGAAAGAGCAGGGAGTTATGAAGATGACAAGACATTTATCTTGCGCTTTTTGTCAAAAGAGTTACCGACCTTTGCATTCTTCTTTGACGGATTGGAAAACATCGGCATCTACTGGAATGACGAAGCGGAATTTGTCATAAGCATGGCAATAAAAACCATAAAAGCATTCGATGAAGGCAACGACCAAGTAGAGCTACTTCCACTATTCAAAGATAGCGAAGACGAAGAATATGTCAAAACATTGTTGCGCAAAGCATTGGCAACATCTGACGAGACATACGAACTTATAAAAACGTTCTCGCGCAATTGGGACCCGGAAAGAGTGACACTCATGGACGTGATACTCATACAGCTTGCTGTAGCTGAGATGTTAGCATTCAAAGCAATACCCATAAAGGTAACTCTTAATGAGTATATAGAGCTATCGAAATATTACTCTACAGAGAAGAGCCATATCTTTATTAATGGCATCTTGGAGAAGATAGTTCGACACATGGTGGAAGAAAAGAAACTAAGCCCTTCTCAGTTGCAATAACACATTAAGACAGACTAAGATATTAACTATAATAACAGAAAGAATATGTTCTACACATTACTACAAGCCACCACGGCACAAGAAGGAGGAAGCGCATTCATGCAGTTCCTTCCATTTATTCTTATCCTCGTTGTCTTTTACTTCTTTATGATTCGCCCACAACAGAAGCGTCAGAAAGAACTTAACAAGATGCGAGACGAGCTTTCAAAAGGAACTCAGATCATGACAAATGGTGGCGTTTACGGAAAGGTAGCTGAAGTTAAAGACAATATCGTTGTCGTAGAAGTGGCTGAAGGAGTAAAGGTCAAATTCGACAAAGCAGCAATCGCTACTGTTGTTACAGAAAACAAGTAGCACGGTATCGTATTTAGGAGACAATAAACAGAAGGTGTGTCAGATTTATCAATGAAGATACACCTTCACTTTTATTTAATTACGACAACTAAAGTAACACCTGCTTGCTACGAATCTCTGCGGAAATAACATTTTGCGATTTTTATGCCATGCAAGACACAGTGTCTCGAATAAAAGTATGATAAAGACTTTAAAGAAAATATTCAAACGTATCAACAAACTGGTACGAAACAACGATTTCAGACTATATTTGGTCTTTGTGGCTATCACTTCAGTGATATGGTTTATAGAGCAGTTTCGCGATAACTATACCCTCACCATCGACTACACTATCAACTGTAGTAATATCCCTGATCACTTTGTCATAAAAGACGATACTCCCCCCTCTATACAGGTAACATTACGAGGCGATGGAACAAACCTCATGAGTCTGAAAGAATCAGATTTGGCATTAAACTTAGACATTGCCAAAACAAACAAAAAATTAGACAAGAATACAATACAAGCATATATCGTTCCGCGTCATTATATATCAAATATCAAAAACAAAATCAACGATGACAATATAACAATAGTCAGCGTTTCGCCCGATACACTCACTATTCCCCTATTGACAATATCAAAAAAAGAAGTTCCCGTAGTCGTGAGATGCAATGTCAAAGCCGACGCACAACACATCTTGGCAGACCAACCGCTATTGGAGCCTGCCAAAATTTATATATCGGGCACAAACGACATCATAGACAATATTGACACTATATACACCGAAACACACAAGGATCTCATTGTAAATGACACAACAACAATAGACTTAAAACTTATTGTTCCAAAAGATGTGATAGTAAGTCACAAAAATATAAAGGCCACATATACAGCCGAACTATATACGGAAAAGACATTAAACATTCCTGTAAGCGCAATCAATGTACCAGAAGGTTACACATTCAAAGCCTTTCCTCAGACAGTGAAAGTGAAATTTGCTGTAGGAATGAGTACCTTTGAAAAGGTAACGGAGAAAGACTTCATTGTGACAGCCGACTTACAAAATGTAACACCCGGCAGCGGCACTTCAAGAATAAAACTACGGCTAAGTTCTTCGCCCAAAGAAGCGATAAACACATCATATTCGCCAATATTCATAGAGTATCTGTTAGAGAAAAGCAAAAACAAGAAATGAAACGCATAGGTCTTACAGGTGGTATAGGTTCAGGTAAATCTACAATAGCCAAAGCCTTCAAAGTGTTGGGAGTTCCTGTCTATAATAGTGACACAAGGGCAAAGTGGCTCAACGAAAACGACCAACGCATAATTGCCGGACTCAAGATATTACTTGGAGAAAAAGTCTACTCTCCCAATGGAAAACTCAACAAAACATACATGGCAAGTAGAATATTCTCCGACAAAGAACTACTGCAAAAGGTCAATGAACTTATTCACCCCATAGTCAATGAAGATTTCGCATCGTGGTGCAAAGAACAAGAGGCAAAAGGTGTCAAATACATCATCAACGAAGCCGCTCTGCTCGTAGAAAACAGCAGTTATCAAAAATACGACTACCTGATAGTAGTATGTGCACCTTACGAAGACAGAATAAAACGCACAATGAAACGCGACAATCTGACACTCAAACAAGTTGAAGAAAGAATAAAAAATCAACTAAGTGACGAAGAAAAGAAAAACGTTGCCAACGAAATAATATATACCGATGACAAACACTTCCTCATACCTCAAATATTAGAAATAGACAACAAGCTACGTAGCAATACAACGTCTCTTCCGACAGAAATAAACGAAGTGACGAAATAAAACAAACAAACAAAACAATGGGCACATCAGACCGTTGCCCTAAAACAAAAGAATAAAATGGGAACAATCTTCACTTTTCTACTTGCTATATTTTTCATACGATTCATCTTTAAGAATATAAACCAGTCCTTATCATCTAATGGCGATAGATATGGCGGATACACATACGAATATGGCCAAAGTCGTCGATTTGACTTCATCAAAGCACTACTCATACTCATAGCGGCAATGATGAAAGCCGATGGCAATGTCAAAAGAGTGGAACTCGACTACGTAAAAGCACGTTTGGTTCAAATACTCGGTTACGAAGAAGCAAAAAATGCCGTCTTGCAACTACGAGATATATTAAAAACCAACAACAACCTCTACAATGCAATGATACAAATACGAACAGTAGTAGATTATCATTCGCGATTAGAGATACTCAACATACTCTACGGCATAGCCAAAGCCGACGGTGTAGTCTCGCCAGACGAATTGACTCTCATACGCAACATAGCATCAGGCATAGGCATCTCAGCCGCCGATACAGAATCAATAATAGGAACTTACGCCTCTCCCAATAACATCGATGCAGCTTACAAAGTACTCGAGATAACACCTGACGCAACAGACGACGAAGTAAAAAAAGCATATCGCACTATGGCAATGAAATATCACCCCGACAAAGTAGCAGGACTTGGTGATGAGATAGTCAAGAATGCCGAAATGCGCTTTAGGAAAGTACAAGAAGCATACGAAAACATCAAGAAAACAAGAGACATGAAATAGCGAATAAAACAGAGAGACTTAGAATAAGACTTGGAATGAATACGCTGCACACCAAAAGAGAATACGAGAATAGCATTAGAATACACAATATATTTGGCATTAGAAACATGATAAAACAACAAGAAATAACAGCACCTGATAACATAAAGATTAACGTCTATTTGCATAATGGTTGGAATATTTTATTTACTTTTGGGGCGTAAAACAATACATCGATAATGAGTGGATTTTTCGGAGCAGTCACCAATAACGACTGCGTTACAGACGTCTTTTATGGTACAGACTACCATTCACATTTAGGCACCAAGCGTGCCGGCATGGCGATATACTCAATAAAAAATGGTTATCAGAGAGCAATTCACAGTCTTGAAGACGGCTATTTCAGAAACAAATTTGAAGGAGACTTACAAGGCTTTGAGGGAGAAGCCGGTGTCGGAGTTATCAGTGACACGGAAGCACAACCACTTGTAATATTCTCACACTTGGGACGATTTGCATTGACCACAGTGTGTAAAATAAACAACATTGATGAAATAGCCGACCATTTCTTACGCGAGGGAAAGACCTTTACTGAGACAAGCCAAGGAGGCATAAATCCGACAGAACTCATAGCAATGCTCATCTGCGAAAAGAAGAGCTTCTTGGAAGGCATAGAGAATGTATACAACACAATAAAAGGTTCGTGTTCATTACTCATATTAAACAGAGACGAGATAATTGCAGGACGCGACAAACTCGGTCGTTCGCCTATTGTCATCGGCAAAAAAGAGGGAGCATATTGTCTAACCTCGGAGACATCGGCAATACTCAACTTGGGCTATAGAGTAGACAAATACCTTGGCCCGGGCGAAATAGTATCAGTCCGACACGATGGCTACTCTGTAATGCGCAAGCCAAATGACAAAATGCAGATATGCTCATTCTTATGGGTATACTACGGCTATCCACCATCATCGTACGAAGACATCAACGTAGACCAGACACGTTACAACTGTGGCAAGAAACTTGCACAAAATGACGACATAGATGATATTGACTTTGTAGCCGGCATTCCCGACTCCGGAGTAGGACATGCAATGGGTTATAGTGCTGAGCGAAACTTACCGCTGATGCGCCCATATGCGAAATACACGCCAACATGGCCACGCTCATTCATGCCACAAAATCAGAATCAGCGTAAGCTCGTAGCTAAAATGAAACTGATACCCAATGCCTCACTCATCAACGGCAAAAAAGGTGTTTTCCTTGATGACTCAATAGTACGAGGCACACAATTGGGTGACAATGTAAAAGACCTCACAGAAGCAGGATTAAAGGAGATGCACATGCGCATAGCTTGTCCTCCGCTCATTTTCCCATGTGAATATCTAAATTTCAGTCGTTCGCGCACACGTTTTGAGCTCGCAACACGTAAAGCGATATTCGATTTAGAAGGCACAGAAGATGTTGACTATACGAAATATATAGACCCTGATTCTGAGCCACACAAGGCTATGGTTGAGCAGATACGCAAGAATTTAGGATTGACGACATTGAAATTCCAGCGTTTGGAGGATTTAGTTGAAGCTATAGGTCTTCCGAAAGAGAAATTGTGTACACATTGTTGGGATAAATCAAGTTGGGGATAAAGAATAAAACAGAGAAGATATAAATATAAAAATGAATAACATGCTAAAAGGAATATTATCAATAGCAGGACAGGGAGGATTATTTAAGCTCGTTTCTCAGGGCAACAATTCTATCATAGTGGAATCATTGGTTGATGGCAAGAGAATGCCTGCTCATGGTACATCGAGGGTGAGTGCGCTTGAGGATATATCGATGTACACTGAAGATGGAGATGTAAAACTCAGCTATGTATTTGCTTGTATCTACGACTTCACCAAAGGAGAAAAATGCATAGATGCAAAGAAAGCATCTGCTGACGAATTGAAGAAATACATGAACAACGTATTGCCTAACTGGGATAAAGAACACATCTATGTATCAGATTTAAAACGTCTCTTCACATGGTTCAATATCTTAATAGACAAAAACATAATAACGGCTGAAAACGCCAAAGCAGCACAAGAAGAAAACAAAGACGAAGAGTAATAACAACACTGAAACCACAAGCGGTTACAGACAAACAACTCTTTGAAATACAAATATATAATGGTCAGATTCTCTATTATCATACCGGTATACAACAGACCCGAAGAGGTGGTAGAACTGCTCGACTCACTCACAATGCAGTCGTTGAAGAACGACATAGAAGCAATTGTCGTAGAGGACGGCTCTACACTCACATGCGAGAAAGAGATCGAACCATTTATGAAACAGATAGATCTAAAATACATCTATCAAGAAAACAAGGGTCCGGGACCGGCACGCAACAAGGGCGCACAAGAAGCACAAGGAGAATACCTTATCTTCTTAGACTCAGATTGTGTGCTTCCCTCAGACTATTTGGCAAACACCATTGCTCATCTCGACAACTCGCCACTTGACTGCTTCGGAGGTCCGGACAAAGCTCACATGTTTTTCTCTCCGATACAGAAAGCCATATCGTACTCAATGACATCACTTTTCACTACAGGTGGCATACGTGGAGGAAACAAAAAAATGGACAAATTCTATCCGCGAAGTTTCAACTTAGGCGTAAGGAAAAGCGTATTTGACAAAGTGGGAGGTTTTTCAGACATGCGATATGGAGAAGATATAGACTTCTCGATGAATGTACTTGAGCACGGATATAAGATAGGTCTCATAAACGAGACATTTGTATATCACAAACGACGGAACACATTCAAATCGTTTTTCAAACAAGTCTTCAGTTCGGGTACAGCGAGAATAGAGTTGGCCTCACGACATAAGAATGCACTGAAACTCGTGCATATACTACCCGCATTATTTGTCTTGAGCATACCAACGACAATATTATTGGGAATCTTCGTGCATGCAATGTTTTACTTTGCCGTGCCATTATACATGCTACTGCTATTCGTAGACTCAGCCATAGAGACAAAATCATTGAAAGTAGCACTACTAAGCACCATCGCCGGTCTGATTCAGATAACGGGTTACGGATTAGGATTTCTCACAGCGCTCTTTTACAAGATAATGAGAAGGAATAAAAAGTATGTAGCGTTCAAAAAGACTTTTTACAAATAGAGACGACGAATAAAAACGAAAAATAGAGCAAAAAACTGTTTCTAAATATGCAAAAAAATAAGATTGAAAATTGTAATTAGGTAATTTAATCATTAATTTTGCACACGATTTTAGGTGGGAGACCATTTAAAAATTAAAAAGAAGGAAATAAAACAATAACACAAAATAAAAAACTTAAAAGTAACGAGACATGAAAAAGCACAATTTCTATGCTGGTCCATCGATACTCCCTCAGTACACTATCGAGGAGACATCAAAGGCGATATTAGACTTTGCTGGAACAGGACTTTCACTTCTAGAAATTTCGCACAGAAGTAAGGAATTTCAAGCTGTAATGGATGAGGCGACATCCCTCTTCAAGGAGCTTCTCAACATTCCTTCCGGCTATGAAGTTGTGTTCTTGGGTGGTGGAGCTAGTCTTCAGTTCTGCATGGTACCTATGAACTTACTCAACAAGAAGGCTGCATATCTCAAGACTGGAGTATGGGCAAAGAAGGCACAGAAGGAGGCTACAGCGTTTGGCGAGGTTATAGAGGTAGCATCGTCAGAGGACAAGACATTCTGCTACATACCAAAGGGATTTGAGGCAAAGGTTCCAACGGATGTTGATTACTTCCACATCACAACAAACAACACAATTTATGGTACACAGCTTCATAAGGATCCAGAGGTAAGTGTTCCATTGGTAGCTGACATGTCATCAGATATATTCTGTCGTCCAATAGATGTATCAAAGTATTCTATCATCTATGGAGGAGCACAGAAGAACTTAGCGCCAGCAGGTGTAACATTTGCTATTGTTAAGCAGGATGCGCTTGGCAAGGTAGAGCGTCACATACCAACAATGCTCGACTATCGCACACATATCGACAATGGTTCGATGTTCAACACACCACCTGTTGTTTCGGTATATGCAGCACTACAGACATTGAAGTGGCTTAAGGCACAGGGTGGTGTTGAGGAGATGGCACGTCGTAAGGGTATCAAGGCGGACATACTCTACACAGAGATAGAGCGTAACAAGATGTTCAAGCCTACTGTAGAGTGTCATGAGGATCGTTCTACGATGAACATCTGCTTCGTGATGAATGATGAGTACAAAGAGCTTGAGAAGGAGTTCATGGAGTTTGCTACATCAAAGGGTATGATAGGTATCAAGGGACACCGTTCAGTGGGAGGTTTCCGTGCGTCTACATACAATGCGCTTCCTCAGGAGAGTGTTGAGGCACTTGTTGCAGCAATGAAGGAATTTGAATTAAAGCATTAATAAACGAATAATATGTTATAGGGCTCAGTCAAGCTGAGCCTTTAACATTTAAAACAAGGATAAAACAATGAAGAAAGTACTTGTAGCAACAGAGAAGCCTTTTGCAAAGGTTGCTGTTGACCAGATAAAAGAGATAGTAGAGGCTGGTGGTGCTGAGCTTGTATTGCTTGAGAAGTACACAGAGGAGTCACAGCTTCTTGATGCTGTAAAGGACGTTAACGCTATCATCGTTCGTTCGGATAAAGTTACGCAGGCTGTAGTTGACGCTGCAAAAGAACTTGAGATAGTAGTTCGTGCGGGAGCTGGATACGACAATCTTGACCTTGCAGCATGTTCAGCACGTAATATTGTTGCGATGAATACACCAGGACAGAATGCTAATGCTGTTGCAGAGCTTGTTTTTGGTATGGCTGTTGCACTTGCTCGTAACAATTTCAACGGCACATCGGGTGTTGAGCTTAAGGGTAAGAAACTTGGTATCCACGCTTATGGTAATGTAGGTCGCTGTGTAGCAACGATAGCAAAGGGTTTTGGCATGGAGGTATATGCTTTTGATCCATTTGTTAGCAAGGAAGCTATTGAGGCAGATGGTGTTAAAGCTGTTGACAGCATAGAAGCACTCTACTCTACTTGTCAGTATGTATCACTTCACATACCTGCAACAGAGAAGACAAAGAAATCTATCAATGCTGCTCTTCTCAAGCAGATGCCAAAGGGAGGTGTACTTATCAACACAGCGCGTAAGGAAGTTATCGATGAGGAGAGCCTTGTTGCACTTATGGCAGAACGTACAGATTTCAGCTATATAGCGGACGTAGCACCAGATAACAAAGATGAGTTCAAGCAGTTTGAGGGTCGCTATTTCTTCACACCAAAGAAGATGGGAGCACAGACACAGGAAGCTAACATCAACGCTGGTGTTGCTGCAGCAAATCAGATTATCAAATACTTCAAGACTGGAGACGAGACTTTCCGCTTGAATAAGTAAGAAATAGTCAAATAACATACCGGCTGGTGGCTATGCTGCCAGCTTTTTTAATTTAAAATCAAAGGATATGGTAACAGTTAAACCATTCAAAGGTCTTAGACCACCACGTGATATAGCAGATAAAGTAGCTTGTCTACCTTATGACGTAATGAATAGTGCTGAAGCTGCACAGATGGCTGAAGGCAAGGAGTGTTCGCTGCTCCACATCACAAGAGCTGAGATAGACTGTGCTGCTGGTACAGACATACATTCAGAGACGGTATACAACAAGGCTGTTGAGAATTTTACAAAAGCGCAGGAGCAGGGTTGGCTTGTAGAAGATAAGACTCCTTGTTTCTATGTATATGCGCAGACTATGGATGGTCGTACGCAGTACGGTATAGTAGGAGCTGCGGCGTGTGCGGACTACAAGAATGGTATTATCAAGAAACATGAGTTGACACGTCCGGATAAGGAGGAGGACCGTATGGTACTTACTCGTTATTTGAAAGCTAATATAGAACCTGTGTTTTTCAGCTATAAAGCCGTTGCCGAGATAGATGCTATAGTAAACGAGGTAATAAAGACTGAGCCAGAATATGATTTTGTAGCAGAGGACGGTTTTGGTCATACGCTATGGGTGATAAGTGATGAGGCTAAAGTAAAAGAGATAGAGACACTTTTTGCTACAAAAGTTGAGGCGTCGTATGTAGCAGATGGTCACCATCGTACAGCAGCAGCAGCACGCATAGGTGATGAGTTTGCAGGTAAGAACCCAAACCACAATGGCACAGAGGATTACAACTACTTCATGGCTGTTCATTTCCCAGACAATCAGCTTAAGATTATCGACTACAACCGCGTTGTAAAGGATTTGAACGGATTGAGCAAGGAGGAGTTTCTCTCAAAGATAGCAGAGGAGATGACTGTTGAGTGTGTAGGAGAGGAGATATACAAGCCAAGCAAGCTACATGAATTTGGTATGTATCTCGATGGTCAGTGGTACAAACTCAATGCGAAGGAGGGTACATATAATGACAACGATCCTATCGGCATTCTAGATGTGACAATATTGTCTAATAATGTACTTGATAAGATATTGGGTATAGAAGACTTACGCCGTTCGACACGTATAGACTTCGTAGGAGGCATACGCGGTTTGGGCGAGTTGAAGAAACGTGTTGATTCGGGAGAGATGGCTGTTGCGTTTGCGATGTATCCTGTTTCAATGAAGCAGCTTACAGATATTGCAGATTCGGGCAATATCATGCCACCTAAGACAACATGGTTTGAACCAAAGCTACGTTCTGGATTGGTAATAAAGCGTGTTTAAACGCAAAACCAGACAGCATATTAGAGACGGGCAAAATAACACTTGTCCGTCTCTTTTTATGCAAAAATTATATATCTTTGCGAGAAAGCAAATACAACAAACAGAAATATGTCAACCATTGCAGAATCAATAAAAAATATACGAAAGACATTGCCCGACAATGTAGAATTACTATGTGTGTCAAAAACACATCCAAAAGAGTATATTGAAGAAGCTTATGCATGCGGAGAACGTCATTTTGCAGAGAACAAAGTACAAGAAATGACAGCCAAAGCCGAAAGTCTGCCGCAAGACATAAAATGGCACATGATAGGACATCTGCAAACCAACAAAGTGAAGTATATTGCCCCATACGTATACATGATACATAGTGTTGACAGCATGAAACTTCTTGAAGTCATCAACAAGGAAGCGAAAAAAAATAACAGAAAAATCAAATGTCTTCTACAAGTACATGTAGCGCAAGAAGAGACCAAATTTGGATTGAACAGAGACGAATTAATAGAATTAATAGCGAACGACGAGATAAAAAATATAACAAATATTGAGATATGCGGAATAATGGGAATGGCGTCATTTACAGATGACACAGAGCAAATAAGAAAAGAATTTCAACAAATAAAGAAACTTTTTGAGCAATGTAAGAGTACACACTATAGTGACGTGGAAAATTTTAGAGAAATAAGCATGGGAATGTCCGGAGACTACCCTATTGCAATAGAAGAAGGAGCAACAATGATACGTATTGGAGGAGGAATATTTGGGAAAAGATATTACCAGATATAAAAAATATGTACATTTATTGCAACGATGTTAAAAAGAATAACTAAATTTACCACTGTCAAAAAATGAGTTAGAGACAAAGAGAAAATTTATGAATAGAAAATTATTAAAATCAAGTATGATGGCATGCGCTGTAGTAGCGCTTACTTCATGTCAGTGCAACCGACCACAAAGCACCGGTGGTTTTGATGATAGCTTTGACACATTAGCTGTAACAGAGAGCATGGAAGATGATTTGAATAAATCAAAAACCATACTATATACATTGCCTTCGCCTATAGAGATGGCATCGCTCATCAAAGAGTCAAATGTCAAGTATGACGAAGAAATGCTCAACGACATAAACAAAGCAGACAAATATACCGGAACATTGAAGATGGCTGTCAATTTGGGTATGTACTCAACGGATATGAGTTTTGCGAGTATGTTTAACCAGAGTCAGAAGACTGTTGAGTATTTTTCGGCATTGAAGGATTTGTCAGGTAAGCTTGGTATAGTAAATCTAATAGATGAGAATACTATAGCAAAGATGGAAGAGAAAAGCACATCGAAGGAGGATATTTTGAAAGTTATATCTGATGTGTATATGGATGTAAATCAGTATTTGACAGAGAATGACCGTAAGAATGTTGCTGTCATGGTGCTTACTGGTGGTTGGACAGAGGGTTTATATATTGCTCTTGGATTGGTAAACGATAGCCCGAACCAGCAACTTAGCGAACGCATTGTAGCTCAGAAGTTGGCATTGGCAACAGTCCTCAACATATTGGAAGAGAACAACTCAAACGGCTCTGACGAAGATTTGACATACTTGCAAAACAAAATGAACGAGATAAAAGTAATCTTTGACGAAGTTCGTATCGACCTACTCGGACAAGTAGAAGCTGAGACAAACTCAGAAACAAAGACAACATTTATAAAAGCAAATTGTGAAAACGAGATTTCGCAAGACATATTGATGATGTTGAAGGAGAAAGTTACAGAAGTACGTAACGAATTCATACAGCCATAACATCTGTTTGACAAGATATATTACAAGCGCATTTATCTTTTGATAGTTGCGCTTTTTTGTTTGACATAGGAAATCATTGGACAAGAAGACTGAACAAAATACGCAGCCTTAAATAAGGGGAAAAAGACAGTATAGAAAAAAACAAAACATTTTTTGCATACTTCAAAGAATTACTCTATATTCGCATCGTCAAAAAAGGGGAACAATGGTGTGGTAGTTCAGCTGGTTAGAATACATGCCTGTCACGCATGGGGTCGCGGGTTCGAGTCCCGTCCATACCGCAGAGACGTCAACGCAAGTTGGCGTCTTTTTTTTATCCATATCACATCGCTATCCTATCCATATCATGTTACTAACATAAAAATGAAGTACAAAACCCTCAACGTCATCTCTTATCTTCTTGCATATAACACAAATATACATTACTTTTGTAAAAGTAAATAATCATATAACACCGAATACATATAGTCACAAAATAGGAAGATGGCAAATTCAGAATATTGGCAGGAAGAACTTGAGACGATGAATCGTGAAGAGCTCGAGAAGTTTCAAGTAAAAAAACTCAAAGAGACAATTGCACTTGCGGCTAATTCGCCGTATTACAAGGAGGTATTTGCGAAGATGAATATCACACCTGATACAATAAACAGCATAGAAGATGTTAAGAAACTACCTTTCACTACGAAAGATGACCTTCGTTCGCACTACCCTTTTGGTCTTGTAGCTGTTCCGATGGAGAAAGTTGTCAGAGTTCATTCATCGAGTGGTACGACGGGCAATCCGACTGTTGTTGCGCATACGCAGAAAGATTTAGATGAATGGGCTAACCAGGTAGCACGTTGTATGTATATGGTAGGTGTTCGTAACACTGACGTTTTCCAAAACACATCGGGTTATGGTATGTTTACGGGAGGATTGGGATTTCAGTATGGAGCGGAACGTTTGGGCGCAGTAACAGTACCTGCGGGTGCTGGTAATAGCAAACGACAGGTGAAATTCATCATGGACTTTGGTACTACTGTTGCGCATGCTATACCGAGTTATGCGACACGTTTGGCGGAGGTATTTCAAGAGATGGGAATAGATCCACGTAAGGATACTAAGTTGCATACATTGTGTATTGGAGCTGAGCCACATTCAGAAGAGCAACGTAGGCGCATAGAGGAGCTCTTGGGCGTAAAGGCATATAATAGTTTTGGTATGTCAGAGATGAATGGTCCGGGTGTTGCATTTGAATGTAAGGAGCAGAATGGTTTGCATATTTGGGAGGATTACGTAATAGCAGAGATAGTTGATCCTGTGACACTTGAGCCTGTGCCAGATGGCACATTGGGTGAGTTGGTATTGACAACAATCAACAGAGAGGCGATGCCACTCATGAGATATCGTACAAGGGATTTGACGTATTTTATTCCTGGTGAATGTCCATGCGGACGAACACACAGACGTTTGGCACGTTTTCAGGGTCGTTCGGATGATATGATTATAGTCAAAGGTGTGAATATATTCCCTGTACAGATAGAGAAGATACTCATGGGCTTCAAGGAGTTGGGCATGAATTATCTTATCACCATATCTACTATAGCGAATAACGATGAGATGTTAGTAGAGGTTGAGCTTGGAGATGTCAAGATAGATGACTATACTAAGCTACAGCAATTGACAAAGGAGATAACACGTCAACTAAAGGACGAATTGCTCATCACACCAAAAGTAAAATTGGTAGAAAACGGTTCTCTTCCACAGTCGGAAGGTAAAGCCGTACGTGTAAAAGACTTCAGAAAGAATCATTAATAGAATGTATTATGACAATAAATCAGATCTCAATATTTCTTGAGAATAAATTTGGTAGGTTATCAGAAGTATTCTCAATGTTAGGAAAAGAGAATATACATATTATAGCCTCGATGGTAGCAGACACATCTGACTATGGTATATTGCGACTCATCACATCTAACCAACACAAGGCTTTGTCTATTTTATCACAACATAATGTGACAGCGAACAGCAATGAGGTGTTGGCTATAGAGGTTAATTCTGATGCTCAAAAAATGGCAGAACTCATTGAGTTGTTTACTAAAGCAGGAATCAACATCGAATATATGTATAGTTTCACTATATCACAAAAGGCTGTAATAGTGCTAAGGACAAAGAATCTTGATACTGCATGTGATGTGGTAAGGAAGAATGGTTTGTCGTTTGTTTCAGATGCAGAACTTCTAAATATGTAAGTTGTATGTTTGGCATAGAAGATCCTGGTATTTGGAGTGTATATTTGCTATCAATAGCATGTACAATAGGTTCGATAATATTTGGCATAAAATATTGGAATAAAGAAGATAAGAAAGACAAACAATAACTACATAATAAATGGAAAACTTTACGATGTATCTTATTGTCATGGTTTACTTTTTGGCCATAGGCTTTTTAGGATACTTAGGATATAAAAAGACAAAGAGTTCGAAGGACTTTCTCATAGGTGGCGGAGAGATGAACCCAATAGTGATGTCGTTGTCATATGGAGCGACATTTATCTCGGCTTCTGCGATTGTTGGATTTGGTGGTGTTGCAGCTACATTTGGCATGGGTATTCAGTGGCTTATGTTCTTGAATATGTTTGTCGGCGTAGTTATAGCATTTATAATCTTTGGGCGTCCGACGCGACGTATAGGAGAGAAGTTGAAGGTTGGTTCGTTTTCTCATTTTTTGGGAGCGTATTATGGTTCAAACAAGATACGCGTTTTCTCAGCAGCTATAATATTCATATGCATGCCGATGTATGCAGCTGCGGTGTTAAGGGGAGGTGTATTTTGCATGCAAGAAGTCTTTAATATAGACTTTGAGTTGGCATTATTGATATTTACAGTCATTGTTGCCTCTTATGTAATGGCAGGAGGCATGAAGGGTGTAATGTATACAGATGCATTGCAAGGAGTGATAATGGTTGTATGCATGACGATGATTGTCATCGGGGTATACAAAGCGTTGGGTATGGGTTTTACAGAAGCCAACGAAGCGTTAGGAGCAATGAAAGACAAAGTACCGGCGAATCTTGCAGAGATAGGACATCAAGGTTGGACGTCTATGCCACGCACTGGTTCACAACAGTGGTTTACACTTGTTACGTCACTTATCATGGGTGTTGGCATCGGGTGTTTGGCACAGCCTCAGTTGGTAGTACGTTTTATGACGGTGAACAGCACAAAGAAACTAAATCAGGGTGTTGCAATAGGTTGTATCTTCCTAATAATAACTGTTGGAGTAATATATCATGTTGGAGCGCTTTCTAACTTATATTTCTTCAATACAGAGAATAAGGTTGCAATAGAGATGGTTTCTGCGGCAGACAAGATAATACCATTTTTTATTGGCAAAGTGATGCCTTCATGGTTTGTTACAATATTTATGCTCTGTATCTTATCAGCGAGTATGTCGACACTCAGTGCACAGTTTCATACTATGGGAGCGGCAGCAGGAGCTGACATTTATGGTGCATATATCACAAGTGGCAAACGCTTAAATAAAGAGCGCAAAGACAGAATGACAACAATGATTCGTTTAGCTGTATTGGTTTCGATTCTCATCAGTTTCATAATATGTTTTGTACTTGGAGAGAGCAATGATTCACCTATTATAGCTATATCGACATCCTTATTCATGGGGATATGTGCTTCAGCATTTTTACCATCGTACTTTTGTGCGTTGTATTGGAAACGAGCAACTCGTAGAGGTGCATATGCAAGTATGTGGGTTGGAGTTATTACAACCATCTTATTGCTTATCTTCATTCATGCTAAAGAAGCGACAGCATTAGGTGTTTGTAAGGCACTTTTCGGCACAGATGTACTAATTACAGATGGCATGTTGAAATTTGTAGATCCTATTATATTCGCATTTCCACTGTCATGTTTGACAATAGTTATTGTGAGTTTGCTGGATAAGAAAGAGAAACAAATTGCCTAAGATTTATTCTTGTTTGAATAGCTTTCAATCAACGTTCGAACGGCAAAAAACGGAATAAATTAGACAAACATAAGAGCACAAAAGAGAATGGGTGACCTAAATAGGCCACCCTCTTTCTTTATCTGCTCCTACAAAAAGTATTATCAGAACTTAAATATCAAGCCTGCCGTTACATTGAAACGATGTGACGAATATCCCAACCAACGGCGGTAATCTTGACCTGCCACATTGTTGAATTTGCCATATACCGACAAACAACTGCTTATCTTATACTCTGCTCCGATATTCACATCTACAAGCATATCCAACTTCTCTTTCTCTTTCGTTGTCTGATTAAAACCATAACGCTCCGATTGCAAATCAACAGCCACTGTCACCAAAAGACGTTCCAACGGATAGAATCGAGAGTCCAATCCTATCTCATATTTCGGTTTGTACCACGCTTCTTCTATGTAGTCAAGTGTCCACTTGTAATACTTGGCCTTAACAAGCATAGCAAATCGTTCTGTTGGAGTAATGTTTAACTCACCCTTGACTGTGAAGAGCTTACCGTTTTCTGATATGATGCCAAAGAGATTCGTATAATCGACTTTATCTGCATCGTTTGCTCGAACATAACCCTTGTTAACAAAGAATAGTTCATCGTCGAAAGAGTGATAGTCAACTCCTGCATCAAGTGACACCTTATTGCTGAAACGAGTTTTCAAACCACCTATGAGAGCTATAGGATATTGTGTTGTAGGCATGAAGACACGAGGCACGAATGTTCCATCTGTCGACTTCCACACATAGTTGCATACATCAGGAGAGACAAACGGGTTGGCTGATACTATCTCACGATAACTGTTTGCACGATACAGACCCGTTATACCACCATAGAGAGATGCTACATCGTCGGCAATGTTCAAATTGAGAAACATATCCGGTATCATGAAAAAATTATCACTTTCACCGCCTACCTCAAAGACAAAATTTAGACCTACACGCAAATCTACATGGTCGAAGTCTATTCCGAAATGTGGTCGTAACTGTACATCTGTATGACTGCGTTCTGCGAATTTATATGCGTATCCTTCATAATCAGGTACAGATACTTTGAAGTTGTTGACATCAATGTTTATATCAAGGAGATAATTCTTCTTCAGCGGGAAACGCATACTTCCTTTGAAAAATATATCTAACTGTCCTACACCTGTTTTATTAGAGAATGTTCCGAAGCCGACATTAAAAAGATATGACACCACATTGCGCTTGTTGGCAAGTGTATTACCAAAGCCTAAGTTAAAATCAAATGTAGTATTACGTTGCTTTGTCTCGTCGGTAAGTTCTTCTCCTTTTACTTTGTCGCCGTTCTCTGCAAGGTACATTACCGAGTCATATACCGTCTGAAGACCGTAGTATTCATACATGTAATTCTTAAACTTCATATCGGCAGTGAAAGCCGTCTTTTTAAAGAAGCGAGCAAAGTCAACACCTGCCCATGTATCATTGATCGGGGCTTTTATTTTCTCCTCATTTTCATGTTTCAACTTACCGTACCATGAGTCATGACCGACCTTGAGGCTTAGATGATATTTCTCTGAGTTACCTATGTTATATAGGAACTCACCTCCGGCATTGGCATTGCCGACACCGCCTCGCAACAATGATTTGTAAGGGCTTTTGTCAGCTTTGAATGTCATTCCGGCAGCTTCAAGACTATCGGGTGGTGTCTTGACAACTTGCACTTTGTTCAGTACAGTGTAGTTGAACGAAGGCTTGTACGACATAGTATCGTCCATTACGGGCGACACTTGCATCTTCGTTGGGTT
The DNA here is from genome assembly GCA_937892255.1 of uncultured Bacteroidales bacterium. GTDB lineage: Bacteria > Bacteroidota > Bacteroidia > Bacteroidales > Marinilabiliaceae > W3P20-009. The sequence continues at coordinate 81,115 of CALAUL010000078.1, forward strand.
GGAGATTGTCGGTAGGTATGTATTCACAACATCGACATCTCTATTTATTGTCTGCAAAGAGTCTTGCGCCACTGCTATTGCGGGCATAACAGCGACCGCCATAATAGCTATATATTGTCTTAACTTATTCATCTCTATTACTCAGTTATCGTTGTATCTACTTGTTGTTCTTCTGCGTCATAGTCATCAGGCAACGATGAAGAGCCTAAATCTGCTTGCCATTCGCTGATACGTGTATCTATCATCTCCGCTATGTCATCATCTTCGCTCTTGTAGTTTTCTCGAAGACTTTCCAAATACTGTCTTGCTTGGAAGTCGTCTCCTTGTACATGATATATATCTGCCAACAAGACGAAGCTTCGTGCCAACCAATATTGGTGTGGTGTACCATTCTCTACGTAATCGAACACCTCTTTCTCTGCTGCTGCATACTCTTTGTTGTCGAAATATATCTGTGCTATACGATATTTAGCTTCTGCTCCCTCTTCGCTCTTAGTGTTATAGGACAATTCTTTGAGGTCGTCCATTGCTTCGCTCTCACGCGACAGCTTTATCAGTGATGTTGCTCTGAGATATTTTGCTTCACGCAATATCTCCGGAGTAGCTCCTACCATGTCTATCACTTTGCCTGCTCCGTCTACACACTTGTCCAAGTCTCCTAAATGTTGCTGACAACGCATTTGTCCGATGATAGCTTCGGTCTTGTTTGCCACCACTTCGGCTTCTTCTTCCAAACGCTGGAACATAGTACACGACTCCGCATACTTACCGCTCTTATATAGCAACTCACCACTTCTCAAGAGTGCGTCTTCGGTATACATGCTACGTGGCTGTTGTGCTACATACATATACGATGTGAGTGCTCCTTCATAGTCTTGCTCTACGTACTGACAATCTCCAATGTAATAGTTGGCACCCGTAACGAAACGTCCATCGGGGAATGCTGTGAGATATTTAGCAAACGACTCTTTCGCTTGTCCTTTTTCTCCTCTCAGATATAGACGTTGCGCACTCACGAACATCAACGAGTCTCGCTCATTCATCTCTACACGTGCAAAACTGCCAAGTGTTGCCGTATATGCCATATATCCGTCGAAGTCGCCACGTTCCATATATACATTCCTCAAGCCTGCCAATGCGTCCATTGACTCAGGTGTCGCCGGATATTCATTGATGACTCGTTTGTAGAACGCCATCGAGTTGTCATACTCGCCGTTGTTGTAATAGAGCAGCCCCAACTGCAACATGGCTTTCGATGCCAAACTGCTCTTCGGATAACGTTCTTTGACAACTTTATAGTTGTAGATAGCTTCCTTTATCTGCTCCATGCCTACGTATGCACGCGCTATCTCATAATATGCATTGGCACAATATATTGACTTAGGATAGTCTGTTATAAGTTGTTGCAACTGCTGTATCTTAGCGTTGTTGTCTTTTGTTAGTCCAAGGCTTATGCCTTTCTGAAGCATCGAGTAGTCTCCCACCGACTTTGACGTTGCAATAGCTTTGTCGTATGCTTCTATTGCGGGTTTGAAGTTACGGTCTACATACAGACAATCTCCCAAACGATTGTATGCATCGGCAAGAATCTTTTTGTCTTTGTGATTAGCGAGAGACGTGAACTTCAAGAACCAACCGTATGCCTTATCGTAGTCTTTAACGTTAAATCGAGTATATCCAAGGTTGTAATGACAGAGGTTAAACTCGTCCAATTCTGCCGCTCCGTATGCATTGATAAACATGTAATAGAGTTCGTTTGCTTCGTCTATCTTGCCTGTGCGATACATACACTCACCTTTCCAATAATAAGCACGTGCTTTGAGTGCAGCATCGTAATCGCCATATTTCAAACTATAGTCGAAGAACTCTACAGCTTCGTCAAACTTCGTATTCTCATACAATTCTAATCCTCGGTAGAATGCAAGTCGTTGCATGGCTGTGTAAATACGTAAGTTCTTGTGCTTTATCTTTTCCATGGTTGCAAGAGCTTGACGGTAGTTCTTCGTCGTGACAAATGCTTTACCCATGAAGTCGTATGCCTCATCTATCTTGTCGCTGTTGGGGTATGTATCTATGAACTCTACGAATTGTGTTATTATCTCGTTGAACGGAGCAAAGTTAAGTTCATAGGCCAACTTTAACTTATTGAAGTGAGCATCTTCTTTTATTGCTTTGTCGAAGTTCGCTTTTGACGCTGCGTCAAATGCTACACGTGCTTTGTTCTTATTACCAAGTCGAAGGTATGAATCTGCCAAATGATAATAAGCATTTTGCGACAACTCGTCACGTTCTCCTGTCACTTTAGATAAGTTCTGCGATGCTTCGACATATTTTCCTTCGTAGTAGTAACACATTCCCAAATGGTAATAGTCGGCTCTGTTTATGGTACGAGTTGCTGATATAAGTTTCTCATACCATGTTATAGCTTTTCCGTACTCAGCCAACATGAAATGTCCGTCTGCCATGATGCGAACCATATCTATCGACTTTCTTGAATCTCCCTTTGTCAACGGCTCTGCATATCTAACGGCCTCTGAATAGTAACCTTGCAAATAACAGATATGTGCTATATAATAAGGTGCCACACTACTAAATCCCGCATCTTTCTCAAGTTCGAAGAATGCCTTTTGAGCTTCGTTCAGATTACCTTTCTCGTAATCTACATGTGCACGGTAATACTTCATTGCTCCGGCATAACGACCTTGATTGTCATTCAGTCTGTCAAAGTATGCCAATGCACGAGCATGTTTGCCGTCCATGAAGTAGCAATAACCCGTTTTGAAAACCAACTCCGGACGTATACTCTTCGGTACTTTCTTATCGTCAGCTTTCAAGAACCAATCCAACGCCTTGCCCTCGTCACCTTTTATAAGATAGTAATCCCCCAAGTGGTACAACGCCTCGTGATGATGTATGTTTTGCGGACAACTCAATGCAAAACTACGCAACAACGACGGGGCATCGCTGTTCATCAGCTTTTTGGCTGATACCGCTTCAAAGAATTTACTGTCGGCTACTAAGACTTCTTCTTTATCGCTCCACTCTTCTACAAAGTCTGCAAATGCAGTACGTGCTGCACCATACATCTCTGCGTCAAACAATTGTATTGCATTGTTGTAAGATGTTACGGCTGATTCGTGAGAGAGCGACTTCTGCCCCATGATACTCTGACATGCAAGTGCAGAACATATCACTATAAATGAACTACGTTTCATCAATTTACTCAAAATCTATTTTGAGCGTAAAGATAATAACAACAGAACACTTTTCAATGAGATATTATTTAATTTTTCTCCTAAAAATGAATTAAAACGACATCTAAGGGTACACATTCGATACACTCTTGTATTTTGTCATTTGTACAATGTGTATTTATTAGGAAAAGAGTATTTCGGCAGACTACTTGATGAGTGTAGGAACATACATATTCCGATAACTATATGTCCAATTTGTCACCACAGTATCACCATAAACATCGAAGTACTTTATCCTCAGATATGTTCTCTCTACAGAGTCCTTCTGTAAGTAATTCAACGGCACACTTATGACATCGTGTTTCAAATACGACAGACTGTCAGACTGTCTTTGGTAATGCTTCAACCACATGACATGAAGAGAGTCATTTTCTGCCTCTTGCTCCGACTTCTCATATGTCAGACAGATGTAGTCATCATTTCCATCACTTGTAGCGTACATTGTCGAGAAGTTGAAATAATCGTTGCGTCGCCAGTCGCGGGTAATGTGCATATCCACCGATACAAAAGGAACAGTGCCCCACTCCTTCGGGTTGACGGACGACTGATTAGAATAGTATACAACAGGACGTGTTATATCTTCGCTTATCTCCACAATATCAACATAAAACGTTGTTAGCAGAGTATCACTCACCGGCTCTGACGTTCTCAAACTAAACTCCACTCTATCGCTATCCTCCAGTACCGAACCGTCCATATCCGACAGCAAAAAGGTATGGTCATAGTAATGTATGGCAAATACCGAATCCGTTCGCTCGATAGAACCGATGCCCTGAAACAACGACGTGTCTATCGATGTCTCATTACAAGCAACAAACAGCAATATAGCCCACAATATGTATAATAACCTCTTTATCATTTTACATCTACAACTTCTATATCATATCGTAATATTATACGTCCGCCAATGCGTTTCTCATCACCTATCAAACCGTATGCTTTATCAGGAATAAGTAACAACGTTGCTCGAGCATTGCGTTTCATTCCCACTATCGCCTCATCAAGGCCTGCCACCTCATGTCCTCTGCCGGCAGGAAAGACCTTCATACCATCATACTCCGAGTCATAAAACTGATGTCCCAACAAGTCACTTATTGTATACTTCAACGACACCGTCTCGCCCTTCTTTATTGGTTCGCCCACACCCTCGTCATGAAGTGTCAACCACAGACCACTCGACGAAGGTGTCGGATTGAGCCCCATGGTGTCTGAATACTGCGTGATACAAAGCGAATCCATGCTCATAAGACGCTTGTTGTACTCTATAAGAGTAGCCTTCGTAGGCGCACGACGCACCTGTCGTTCTTCGGTACATGAGACGACAATCAACACAACAACAAGTGCGAATGTTATTTGTTTTGCAAAGCCAACCATTCTTCGTAGAACCTTACAATGTTATTTTCATATATCTTCACTGCATCTTCCAATGCTCCGTGATACGTACCTCCCGCAGCATTGAGGTGTCCTCCTCCGCCAAAGTATCGAGCTGCAAACTCATTGACGGGGAATTCACCTTTAGAACGTATCGACAGTTTGATACAATCCGGACGTTCGAGTATCAAGACATTAGCCACAACGTCTCTTGCCTGCAACGGATAGTTAACAAACCCTTCACTATCGCCCGTGTTGTAGTTGAATCGGTCCAAATCTGCAGCACTCAATGCCATAATGGTCAGAGGCTTCTTTGCTATGCGACGCATTCTGCAACCAAGGGTAAAACCAAGAAGTTTCAACTGACGCATGTGTTTGTTATTAAATATCTTCTCATGAACTTTCATCTTGTCGATACCCATCTCAAGAAGTTGTGCCACTATATAGTATATCATCGGATTGCTCGAATTATACGACAATCCGCCTGTATCTGTCATTATGCCGGCATAGAAGTTCGTTGCCGCATCGAGTGAGATATATTTCTCATACCCCGCTTCTTTAAGTATCTGATATACATAACTACATGTAGCCGGTTCTTCCGGATTAGAAAAAAAGACATCTACATCTATAGACGGATCGATATGATGATCAATAAGAATCTTAGTTTTATTTACAGACTTAATCTTCTCTGCCATCGACTTCACCCTATCCAATGAATTAAAATCCATCATGATTATGACATCTGCATTATCTATGATAACATCACACGCCTCCTGCTCTCTCTCGTACGCCTTTATAGTCTTATAGCCATTTATCCACGAGTAAAATGTCGGAGCAAGGTCCGGAGTTATCACCTGTGCCTCTTTACCCATATTAAGCAACACCTGACGCAAACCTAATGTAGAACCCAATGCATCTCCGTCCGGATTGGTATGACACGTCAAAACAAAACGACTATTACTTTCTATCACCTGACGAAAATGTTCTATTACCTCTTTATTCATTATATACTGTTTTGCCACAAAGATAAAATAAAATGGAAAAACAAATGATACTATCCATTTTTATTTTGAGTCACACACCAACCACTACTCAATCCACCTTTACCACTTCACTTCCACAACAAACTACAATACACACCGACACCACACTCCCCAGCTCCATCTTTTTCCTCCTTGCAATACTCCCATCAATAACTTTACAACAAGAGACAAAAAGGCTAAGCAAAAGACCTTTTAAACTAAAATAAACGAACCTCTTTGCTACAAACAAACCTTTCAGACTATAAGAAAATGTGCATTTTTCTTACTATGTACAAGGCACAGCTCTTACAACACACAAACAATGTTCACATTCCAACACTTGCCGGCTTACTACCTCGTAAATACAAAAAGGAAGAGACTCATACAATGTGAACCTCTTCCTTTCTCTAAGTGACCCGCCAGGGGATCGAACCCTGGACCCACAGATTAAGAGTCTGTTGCTCTACCAGCTGAGCTAGCGAGTCAGCATCGTTGCTACCGGCTTACCGTCTTTTCCGATAACGAGTGCAAAGGTAGATGTTATTTTTGTTTTTGCAATGAACAACCTTAAAAAAAAATCTCTTTTAATATTCTTTCACAATAGACGTCTCTTTGAAACAACCTATAATTGCCACAATGACAAAAAGAGAGTCGACAGCTAATCCCAACACACGGACGCCGTCGACTCTCCTTACTTATTTATGTCTGTTGACTTACATCAAACTTACACTTCGCTTTATGAAGTTGGTCAAGCTTTCGCCCTTCAACATATTGTTAGAGAGCAATGCAAGGTCGACAAGTTGTGAAACAAGTTTCTCATCTTTAGCAAACGAAGCCAAGACTGACCTCTTCTGCTCTTTCAAGGTGTCAATCTGCTTCTCTACGTCCGACATTGCATCTTTGTCAGCCTGAGGTATCTCATCATCTTTCTTTCCCTCTTTAGACTTGTTAAGCTCTGCCTTACGTGCTTCTGCCTTTTCCAAGTCTTCGTAGATACTCTTCAAGCCACCTTTTGTTGCTCCTTCCATGTTCTCAACCAACTTATTCACAAGTGGGTGATTGCCATTGACAACGATGTTCATTGAGTCCGGCATCTCGCCATAGAATGACATCATACCGCCACCTTGCATAGCACTCATCTCTTTCATACGACGCATCCACTCGTTCTGCGTGATGACAACAGGAAGTTCGTTCTCGCCAAGTGCCTCAACCGAAACAGAGAAGTTAACCTTATCCATAGTTGGCACTTCGGCTTGGAAGACGCCGGAAAGCTCTTCACACTGACGTGTTGTGAGAGTCAACTTAGCAGCATTGTCTTTTACTATCAACTTGTCGATGACATCTGAGTCTACACGTGTGAAACGTGTCTTTTCAAACTTCTGCTCCAAGTGGCTCATAAGAGGCGAATCCAACTGTCCGTCCATCAAGAGCACATCATAACCCTTATTCTGTGCCGACTGTATGAATGTGTACTGAGCGTCTTTATCGTTAGTATAGAGATAGATAAGTTGTCCGTCTTTGTCTGTCTGTTCGCTTTTTACAAGCTCTTTAAACTCATCAGCGGTGAAGTACTTTCCATCGACATTCTTGAAGAGCATAAATTTCATAGCACGCTCTGCAAACTTCTCATCTGTAAGCATGCCATACTGAATGAATATCTTAAGGTCGTCCCACTTTGATTCGAAGGTTGCACGGTCATTCTTGAATATCTCTTCCAAACGGTCTGCTACCTTCTTAGTGATGTGGCTCGAAATCTTCTTTACATTGCCGTCGCTCTGCAAGTACGAACGAGAGACATTGAGTGGAATATCCGGCGAGTCTATGACACCATGCAAGAGTGTCAAGAAGTCCGGGACAATGCCCTCTACCGAGTCTGTCACAAACACCTGATTGCAATAGAGTTGTATTTTGTTGCGGTTAATGTCAATATTCTGCTTAATCTTAGGGAAATAGAGAATTCCGGTAAGGTTGAACGGATAGTCGACATTGAGGTGAATGTTGAATAATGGCTCGTCTGCCATAGGATACAACTGACGATAGAAGTTTGCATAATCTTCGTCTTTGAGTTCAGACGGCTTTTTTGTCCATGCGGGACAAGTATCGTTTATGACGTTGTCTTCTGCTGTCTCAACTTGTTTCTTCTGCTCACTGCTCCACTCTTTCTTCTTTCCGAAGACTATCTTTATAGGAAGAAACTTACAATATTTGTTCAAGAGTTCCTCTATTTTGCTTTCCTCAAGGAACGAAGCTTCTTCGTCCGACACATGCATGATGATGTCAGTTCCGCGCTCTGCTCGTTCTGCGTCTTCGAGTGTATACTCAGGGTCTCCTGTACACTCCCAACGTACAGCTTGCGCTCCATCTTTGTACGAACGAGTGATGATTTCTACCTTGTCGCTCACCATGAACGATGAGTAGAAACCCAAACCAAAGTGACCTATGATTGTAGCGGCGTCGTCTTTGTGCTTTTCGAGGAATTCTTCAGCTCCGGAGAATGCTATTTGGTTGATGTATTTTTCAACCTCGTCCTTTGTCATACCGATACCATTGTCTGATACAGTGATGGTCTTCTTGTCTTTGTTGACCGACACGCTCACCTTTAAGTCTCCTAACTCGCCCTTAAACTCACCCTTCTGCGACAATACTTTCAACTTCTGTGATGCATCAACAGCATTTGATACTATCTCTCGTAGGAAGATGTCATGATCCGAATAAAGAAACTTCTTTATTATTGGAAACAAATCCTTGGTGCTTACACCTATTTTACCTGTTGCCATAGTTTATTTATTATTGTTTTATTTGTTTTTTATTATTTCTGCTTTTCTCTCTTCAACATTCGTGCCAAACTTCAGTATCATGACAAAATGTCATTTATTAATTGGCATCGATGACAAATTGTCCAACATCGATATTGCCACAACTGACATTTTGTCATATTTTTGCGACTTTGTCCGACTTCTTGGCTATAATAGAATTGCACATTAAATTTAAAACAATTTCTAAACATAGCACTATCCATAAAAAAGGAGACAAGCTTCAAAGCTCATCTCCATAGTATTTAAAACAGAAATCTGTTTATTTCTGATTAGTTGTTACGGTCACGACGCGGACGGTCATGTCCTCCTTCCTTGCGTTCACGTGGCTGACGTGCCGGTCGTTCTTGCCAACCTTCTGGCTTAGGAAGTAAATCTCTGCGTGAGAGACGCAACTTTCCTGTCTTAGCGTCAATCTCTTTCAAAAGGACCTCTATCTGGTCGCCCTCTTTAAGTTCATCAGCCGGATTTTCTATACGCTTCCAATCCATCTCTGACACGTGAAGAAGTCCATCACGACCCGGTAATATCTCTACGAATGCACCGAATGCCACGAGCGACTTGACAGTTCCTTTGTATGTCTTACCCTCTTCAGGAACAGCTACTATCTGGTTGATACGGTCAAGGGCTGCATCTATACTAACTTTATCTACAGCAGCGATATTTACATACCCCTTATCATCTTTCTCTTCGATAGCTATTGTTGTACCTGTTGTTGCCTGTATATCTTGGATAATCTTACCACCCGGACCTATCACTGCTCCAATCATATCCTTAGGGATAGTAATAGTGATAATACGTGGTGCGTGTGGCTTGTAATCCTCACGTGGAGCCGGAATTGTCTCCTCTATGCAATTGAGGATATGCAAACGACCCAAACGTGCCTGCTCAAGAGCTTTGGCAAGTATCTCGTATGACAAACCATCGATCTTAATATCCATCTGTGTAGCTGTGATACCATCACGTGTACCCGTCACCTTAAAGTCCATATCTCCAAGATGGTCCTCATCTCCCAAGATATCCGATAGCACACAATATTTATCAGATTCTGTGTCTGTAATAAGTCCCATAGCAATACCTGCAACAGGTTTCTTTATTTGCACTCCCGCATCCATAAGTGCCAATGTACCGGCACATACTGTTGCCATTGAAGACGAACCGTTAGACTCAAGTATATCTGATACAACACGTACTGTGTAAGGTATATCCTCAGGTATCATGCCTTTCAATGCACGTAAAGCAAGGTTTCCATGTCCTATCTCACGACGGCCCACACCTCGTGGTGCTTTAGGATCATTTGTTGAGAATGGAGGGAAATTATAGTGCAACAAGAAACGCTCTGTTCCTTGTATCATTGCTTCGTCGATAAGTTTTTCATCAAGCTTTGTTCCAAGAGTCACAGTAGTAAGAGACTGTGTCTCACCTCGCGTAAAGATAGCTGAGCCATGAGGTCCTGGCAAATATCCAACCTCACACCATATAGGACGTATCTCGTCCATCTTACGACCATCAAGACGCTGTGTCTCGTCCAACATCACTCGTCGTACTGCTTCTTTCTCAACATCGTGGTAGTATCTCTTAATGAGAGCTGTTGGTATCTCTCCTTCAAAATCTTCCGGATAGTTGTTTGCTATAAACTCATCGCATATAGCAGAGAACATCTCACCTCGTTTTGCCTTACATGTGCAAGCTGACTTTGCTACGTCGTACGCTTTCTGATATGTCTGTTCTTTAACTTTCGCACGCAACTCTTCATCGTTTTCCTCGTGGCAATATTCACGCTTTGCTTTACCTATCATCTCAGAGAGTTCCATCTGCACCTTACAATGCTTCTTTATCTCTTCATGAGCAAACTTAAGAGCTTCAAGCATATCTGCTTCTGACACCTCATTCATCTCACCTTCTACCATACCGATATTGTCGTATGTAGCTCCTACCATGATATCCAAATCGGCACGCTCAAGTTCTTTTGGTGAAGGGTTGATTTTCAACTGACCATCAATACGTGCTACTCGCACTTCTGATATAGGTCCATTGAACGGAATATCTGATACTGCTATCGCTGCCGATGCTGCAAGACCTGCTAACGAATCTGGTAACACATCAGGATCTGCCGAAAAAAGTGTTATCGTCACAAATGTATCAGCATGATAGTCATCAGGAAATAATGGTCGCAATGCTCGGTCAACAAGACGTGCTATGAGTATCTCATAGTCCGAAGCCCTACCCTCACGACGAGTAAAGCCTCCCGGAAAACGTCCCGCTGATGCAAATTTCTCTTTATACTCTACTGTAAGTGGCATGAAGTCCGTATCTGGCTTCGCCTCCTGTGCGCTTGTAACGGCTGCAAGAAGATAGGTCCCCCCACATTTAACCATCACTGCACCATCTGCCTGCTTGGCTAATTTACCTGTCTCAATGGTGATAGTCCTTCCATCACCCAAGTCAATTACCTTTTCAATTGGTTCTGGTTTTACCATGACTTATTTTCTTTCTTAATACTTTAAAATGTCGCCCAAAGATAGTATTATTTTTCATTCTTATTAGAAAACCCTCTTATTTTTTCGCCCAATTATTTGATTATGTCATACCGAGAAGGGTCTTTTCTCCATCTTTGGAACATTGCTTTTGATGATATTGGTGATTTATTAGGGATTAACAAAAACATGATTCGTCAAAGTGTAAACAATTTGCTGATACTCACTCTTAACACAGCAGGTTCTATAAATAAAAAAAAAGGACTTGCCTTTTCATTGACAAGTCCCTCTATATATTATGCCGTGATATTATAGTAATGTAAACAAGAACTCCTGCAACATAAAGGCAAAGATACCCGCAATATAACCGATAAATACTATCCATGAGATATGTTTCATATACCATACAAACGATATCTTCTCAATTCCCATAGCTACAACTCCTGCAGCACTACCGATAATCAACATCGAACCACCAACTCCCGCACAGTATGCCAACAACATCCAGAACAAACCATCTGGCTCATATACCATACCCATCGATGCATCATACATTCCCATAGCACTCGCAACAAGTGGAACATTATCTACTATACTCGAAAGCACTCCTATCGCCCCTGTCACTACATATACATTGCCATTAGATACTTCATCAAGGAATTGACCTACTTGCTTAAGTACTCCAACTTCCTGCAATGCTCCTACTGTCATCAAAATACCCAAAAAGAACATTATTGTCCCCAAGTCTATACGTGCTAATATCGAAATAACATGAGGATCTGTCGCATAGTTTCGATCAAAGTGTATCTCCGTTATAACCCATAGTATACCCAATACTAACAACACACCAACAAACGGTGGCAATCCCGTCAACATCTTAAAGATAGGTACAAATACCAAACCTCCAACTCCTACATAAAAGACCACTCTCTCTTTCAATACACTTGCTACATGCGTCTGTTTCTCTTCCAAATGTGAGTCTATCTCTCTAAATTTAACTCTCAACCATCGACCCATAATAAACAACGGAACAAGAACACTTATTAAACTCGGCACAAACAAATGCGATATTACCGAACCACTCGAAACGAGACCTCTAATCCACAACATAATCGTCGTTACATCTCCTATAGGCGAAAAGGCTCCTCCTGAATTCGCAGCTAATACTACACATACAGCATATATCAATCTATATTGTCGTTTCTCTACTATCTTACTCAATACCATAAGCATGACAATTGTCGTTGTAAGGTTATCCAACAATGCCGACATGAAGAACGTAACAAGAGCCACCCTCCACATCAAGGCTTTAGCACTGCGCGTCTTCAACTTGTCACTCACAAATTTAAAACCTCCATACGCATCTACTATCTCAACTATAGTCATCGCTCCCATAAGAAAAAATAAGATCTCCCCTACATCACTCATATGATGAAGCAATTGTGTATGAAGCAAATCCGGCGGTGCCATCATACTATACACTACCCAAGTTGAAGCAAACATCAATAATGCAATAGCCGCCTTATTGACTTTTAGAACATGCTCACAGGCTATCAACGCATAGCCGAGAACAAACAGAATCACGATTACCGCTGTACACATAATGATTTATTTTATGTTTCACATTACAAATAAAACACTATTTTCCCATTACGCAAAATAAATCTTTTGGTTTTCTTAACATTTTCTCGTTCTATTTTTATAACTATCATTCTCATTGTTTTTTACAACATATTTTGCTTTGTTGGTTTTATTTCTCATTGCTGATACGATTTATATCATTAGCCTTTTACACCTTCTTTGAAAGAATAATGACCATCTCAATATAACAAATAATAAGCAGTTTGTATTTAAAGTTCTAACATTCGTCCTTTTTAATTTGAGGACATTACTTTGTGTAACACTGATCTATGTACCCTAAGTATGTTTACACAAACAAAGAGCGTGCAACTATCTTGAGTCACACACTCTTTATTATCAAACTATTTTGTTCGTTTATCTATCTTACTTCACTTCCTCGAAATCAACGTCTGTCACATCATCACCTGCCTTTTGACCATTCTGATTTGTCTGCTGGGCATCTGCTCCCGGCTGTCCGGCTCCGGCATTGTACATCTCTTGTGATGCTGCCTGGAACACAGTGTTAAGCTCTGCCATAGCTGTGTCGATAGCAGCAAGATCTTGATTCTTATGTGCCTCCTTCAACTTCTCCAATGCAGCTTCGATAGGAGCTTTTTTGTCTGCCGGAATCTTATCTCCATACTCCTTTAGACTCTTCTCTGTCTGGAATATCATTGAGTCGGCTTGATTGATTTTCTCTACGCGCTCTTTTGCTGCCTTATCTGCTTCTGCATTAGCCTCAGCCTCTGCTTTCATGCGCTTGATTTCGTCGTCTGACAAGCCCGATGAAGCTTCGATACGAATTGACTGCTCCTTGCCTGTTGCTTTATCTTGCGCCTTAACATTCAAAATACCATTTGCATCGATATCAAATGTCACCTCAATCTGTGGCACACCGCGTGGTGCTGGTGGTATATTTGAGAGGTTGAACTGACCAATGCTCTTATTCTGACTTGCCATAGGACGCTCGCCCTGAAGTACGTGAATTGTTACTTCTGGTTGGTTGTCTGTAGCTGTTGAGAATATCTGCGACTTCTTTGTAGGAATTGTCGTGTTTGCATCAATAAGACGTGTCATCACACCACCCATTGTCTCGATACCAAGTGAAAGCGGTGTTACGTCCAAAAGAAGAACGTCCTTCACTTCTCCGGTAAGCACTGCTCCCTGAATAGCTGCTCCGATAGCTACAACTTCATCTGGGTTAACGCCCTTTGAAGGGGCTTTGCCGAAGAATTTCTCTACCGCTGCCTGGATAGCCGGAATACGTGTAGAACCACCTACAAGGATAACTTCATCAATGTCACTTACCGAAAGACCGGCACTCTCAAGTGCTGAACGACATGGAGCGATAGTGCGTTGCACAAGGTTGTCAACCAATGCCTCGAACTTAGCTCGTGTAAGGGTTGTCACAAGGTGCTTAGGTACACCATTTACAGGCATAATATATGGAAGATTGATCTCCGTAGAAGTTGTAGATGAAAGCTCAATCTTAGCCTTTTCTGCAGCCTCTTTCAATCGCTGAAGCGCCATAGGATCCTGACGAAGATCTACACCCTCTGCACTCTTAAATTCATCTGCCAAATAATCTATAATAGCCTGATCAAAGTCATCACCTCCAAGGTGTGTATCACCCTCTGTTGCCTTCACTTCAAATACACCATCTCCAAGTTCAAGGATTGACACGTCATGAGTACCGCCACCACAGTCGAATACTACAATCTTCATGTCGTTTGACTTCTTGTCCAAACCGTAAGCAAGTGCAGCAGCTGTTGGTTCGTTTACGATACGACGTACAGTAAGACCTGCTATTTCTCCAGCCTCCTTTGTCGCCTGACGTTGTGAATCGTTGAAGTACGCAGGCACTGTGATAACCGCCTCTGTAACGTCCTGACCGAGATATTCTTCTGCTGTCTTCTTCATCTTCTGAAGTATCATTGCTGAAATCTCTTGTGGTGTATAGAGACGTCCATCGATGTCAACACGCGGTGTGTTGTTGTCGCCTTTTGCCACTTTGTAAGGTACGCGTGCAATCTCTTTTGCTACCGAGTCAAAGCTCTCTCCCATGAAACGTTTGATTGAGTATACTGTTTTGTTTGGGTTTGTAACAGCCTGACGCTTTGCCGGGTCACCTATCTTACGCTCTCCACCTTCGATGAATGCTACCACTGACGGTGTTGTACGCTTGCCTTCTGAATTTGTAATTACAACCGGCTCATTGCCTTCCATAACTGATACACATGAGTTGGTTGTTCCTAAGTCGATACCAATAATCTTTCCCATTGTTGTTATTTTTTTATTTGTTATTATTCTTTTTTCAAAACTCGTTTTTGAGTTCTCCGCTGTATAATTATCAAACACCGTGCCAAACTCTTTTTTCTGACTTTTTTTGCCCCGAACATGACATAATGTCACTTTTTCGTTTCTCAAAATGACATATTGTCACCCCCGAAGTGACATATTGTCATCTCAGATGACATTTTGTACATGCCTAACGCCTTTCAACGTTTCCAAAATCCTCGTGTAAATAAAAGAATGACAGTATATATCTCCAAACGACCTATGAGCATAAGTATTGTCATTGTCAACTTCGCTATCGGATCAAGATCACACAACGAACCCGATGGTCCATAGTCCCCTATACCCGTCCCTATATTACCTAGACTATTTGCTATAAGACCAAAAGAATCATCAAGACCATAACCTAAAAGCCCCATTATTATAAGACCTACAAGCAATATAAAAAAATACAATAACACAAAGACCATTATAGCATGAACTTCCTCTCGCCCAACTCCTTTACCATTATACCTAACAGGTACAACAGCGGTCGGATGCATAGCACGCTTTAATTCACCCATGATACTTCTAAAAACAATAATGTGACGCATTATTTTTATCGAACCACTCGTAGAGCCAGTACAAGCCCCACTTACCAACAAAAGAGCAACAAAAATAAGCGTTGGTGAAGACCATAACATATAATCACATGTATAAAAACCCGTTCCAGTCATTATGGATATCACCTGAAAAAATGAATCTCGCAAACAATTCTCCAATGACCAATATTTATCATCCGTATAATTGATTGTAGCTAATATCAATGATACAATAAAGATAATAAAAAGAAATCCCCTCAACTCATCATCTCCAATTATACGATCAAATTTTCGTTTCAACAGCATATAATACATCGTAAAATTCACTCCTCCTAAAAACATAAACACCATGACTACATACTCTATATATGCTGACTCATAATAACCAATACTCTCATTATAGACCGAAAAACCACCCGTAGAGATAGAACTAAATGAATGACACAACGACTCAAAAAAATTCATATCTCCAAGCATCAACAACACCACCTGCAATATCGTCAACACCAAATATATTATCCACATAAATTTAGCTATTTCTTTTACCTTTGGATGTATCCTCTCAAAACGAGACACAGATGTCTCTGCCGAAAACATCTGTGTGTTCCCCATACCAAAAGCTGGCAATATGACTATAGATAACGCTATAACACCCAAACCACCAATCCATTGTGTCAAACATCGCCAAAAGAGTATCCCTTTCAACGAATGCGCACAATCCCTCAACATCGTCGAACCCGTCGTAGTAAAGCCTGACATCGCTTCAAAGAAAGCATCTATAAAATTATCAAATGTTCCCGTCAAAATAAATGGCAAAACACCAAAGAGAGAAACAAAAAGCCAAACCATTGTCACTATAATAAAACTATCTTGCTTGGATATATGTCTACCATGATTGCGCGCAAACAAAGCCATTGCTCCTCCAACAATTGATGTAATAACCGCCGAATAGATAAACTGCAAATATTCTGGTTCATCATATATTGCCGAAACAATAGCTGGCAATAGCATCATCAGACTCTCCATCAAAAGTAAAGAGCCTACTATGTATATTATAAGTTTAACATTGGTCTGCATAATGTAAATAATAACAACTCAACTTATTCTCTTTCCATCCGTTATATACGCATCGACTTCAATAGCTGTTTTCTGTCACTTGATATACGAAAACTCTCACAAGCTTTTTGAATAGTCTTATTATGTATCCACTTATCCAATTTCTTACTCTCTATCAATGGCAACGTCTTTTCCCACTGCTTAATAAGCGCAAAAGAATAATACCACGCTATAGCCATACGAACATAATAATCTTCTGATTTGATACGATTTATCTCATCAAAAACTCTCTCATCAAAGTTCTCATCCAAAAAATATTGCAAATGCACAACAACAGCAAAACGAATAGTATATACATTTTCCGAAAACATCCATTCGCTACATTTAGCTTTCACCTGTTCTGGATACTTAGCAAATAACTTTGGACTCATCGTATCACATACTGCCCAATTATTTACATATGGTAAAAAGCGTTCTACTTCCGATAATATATCTTCAATAGGTGCTTTCATTCTCTCCAACAGATAACCATGTAGCAGATTTTCTTCATGATAATAATGAGGCAATACAGACATATAGTCTTGTCTCACATCTGTAAGAACAGAAATTTTCTTAGCTATTTTACGCAACTGTGGCACTCGCACTCCTATAACTCTCTCTGGTGCCAATCCTGGAACAAACTTAATAGACTTGAGCCCAAATTCCAAATCTTGAAGCGCAAACAACTCTTTCTTAATATCCATCACAATTATTTCTTATCCTTGTACAATTCCCCATGCTCCATAGTTGTATCCCAACGATGAAAGCCTAAAAAAACCACACTCAATTCTATTTTTATCATCTAATACCAAGGGGAAACGAGAATCCATCTCCTTGCAAAATCTTGCCCACGACATAGCATTATCAAATTGTTCTATTTGCCACGTCGCTTTTACTTTCGGCGAAAAACATCTCGCAACTGACAAATTGATATTACCCATTGTATGACGCATATTGACCTCCGTACATATGCGCACCTTTCGCTCTCCACGCTTATCATTATAAACCATTCCATCTACGCCTATTTTCCCTATATATTTCTCAACCCAATTCAATCTACTCATAGCCTCAATAAGAATCTGCCCAACCTCTTGCTCCTCTTCTCTTGTCAATATATTTTGTCCTATCAATTCCTTTCCAAAACGTCCAGCTTCATCTGCTTCAAAATAGTTCGTACCAAGATACTCTATTCTACCATCTTCATATATCTCAATAAGCGTTGTAAATTCACCCAATCGCTTATAAAACGGCTCACAAACAACTCCTCCATCATGACGTATCTTACCTCGAGCCCATACTATAGCTGGCTCAATATGACATTGTTCTCTAACCAATTGCACTCCCCTACCCGATGAACTCCAAAGACTCTTAACCACACAATTACCCATCTTCACACGACGTTCCATAATATCTCTTTCTGTTACTAAAACCGACCTCTCCTCTATATCATATTGTTTCAAATTATTTCTTCCTTGGCATAGTCTACACACTGTATCTTCAAGCACAACAGACAACTCTCGGGAAAAAAAACATCGCATCAAATCCGTATATTGTTCAGATTTATGCTTTAGTCCATAACTATAATACAACTGCCTACTACCCCCCCATGGAATAAGTATAGCACCATCTTTGATTAAAGATATTGCATCATTCTTACTAACGAACTGAGGCAAGTAGACACCACGCTCTTTCCAAAACAAAAGCAACTCATCATCAGGAGCCTCTCCAACAACATAGTCACCTTCTTGCGAAATAAACATCATCAACGACGACATTGCTCTCTCAAACTCCTGTAGTCTAAGAGGTGGCTGATAACTGACACTATTGTTCTGCACAGCCATTTCGCATGTTGGATTGTACACCAATACCCTTTTCATCGAACGCAAAAATAAGAATAATCACTCAATAAACAGTTCTTTTAACCACGGATTTTTAATTTGATTATTGGGTAAAAAATTATTCTTGCTAATTGCAATACCTCTGCATACCCTTTGCAAAGGCACTGCAGTGTCATTGCAGTGTCATCGCTGTGAGTATATTTAACTATGTAAATTACCACATCGTCATACAGTCCCACCAAAATAAATCATTTACGTTTCGTTTAAACACCATTTAAACGACATTTAAACGGCATTTAGCGACACCATAGGTACACCATAGGTACACCATAGATACACCATAGGTTCACCATAGGTACACCATAGATACACCATAGGTTCACCATAGGTACACCATAGGCTCACCATAGGTTCACCGTAGGTACACCATAGATACATCATAGGTACACCATAGGTTCACCATAGGCTCACCATAGGTACACCGTAGGTACACCATAGGCTCACCATAGATACACCGTAGGTACATCATAGGCTCACCATAGGTACACCATAGGCTCACCGTAGATACACCATAGGCTCACCGTAGGTACATCATAGGTACACCTATCTGCCGACAGGCAGGACATAAGAACAAAAACACAAAAGCACCAATTATTTTAGCGGACAGTAATAGTTCTTTTAGCATTTTATTCTTTACCATTTACAACTAAAACCACTTTTTATTGCAAAAAAAATATAACTAACAATCAGAACAATAACCAATATCTAATCCTTTTCACTTCAAAAAATAGCAAAATATATTTGCATTAATAAAAAAAGTCTCTACCTTTGCACTCGTTAAGACAAAGGAATACTTCCTTATCAAAACAAATTGGTGTGGTAGTTCAGCTGGTTAGAATACATGCCTGTCACGCATGGGGTCGCGGGTTCGAGTCCCGTCCATACCGCAAAAAGCGTCAACAATGCAGAGTTGTTGACGCTTTTTTTACCTAACAATCTCTTGTTTATATATACACAAGTTTACACGACCTTATTTTCTAATACCTTGTCTTCAGATGTTCACCTGTCTCATTGACAATAGCTTTGTAATAGCATTTTGAATACTCTGGGTGTTCCGGTTCTTCTGGATAGTTATCCTTAGTACGTAGAAACTGCCCATCTTTCTCCTGTTTCTTATTGCCATCGAGATACTTGACAAAAAGAAACTCATCTAATGCCTTCCACCTATCAAATAGTTGCTTTGTAAGTTTTGCTGACAGACGATTAGCATAACCGATTATTTCACTTTCAGATGTCAAGCGCGCCATATCCGCATCCGCTTGTTGTATAGCTTTCTCAAATTCATCATCTAAAACACGTTGCACATCGCGCACTTCTGGAAGTATTTTGTTATAACCCAAATACGCTTGGTGCGCTACTCTATTCATCATCCAAAACATCGAAGTACTGCTATATGTCAACAAATCTCCATTACCAACAGCAAACTCATGTGGCACCTGTGTTGTACAACCATAAAAAGGCACAAGTACCGATGTCGCAGCATCATCACAACCAAACCACAAAATACCCTTTTGAGTCATTGGTTTATCTGGTCTCATCTGCGCAACAAACCAAAAGCCTGTCTGATGTGTTGCCGTTGCCCTCTCATGAAGATACAACGCAGTATCACATTCCCACTCCATAGGTCTCCAACGATATGGACATTCAAAAGGTCCAGCACCAACATCTTTCGTCATATCAAGTGCCGTCCCTTCATAGTGGTCACGCATGAGCTCCGCCACTTCACGACGCGATATCTTGTGATCTGGTTTTATATATAATGGAAGTCGCTTTGACATATCCAAACCAAGTGCAAAACGTTCGTATTCTTCCATCGCCACCTTATTCATACGCAAGAAAGCACACCAAACACGTGCTTCACAAAAACGTACCGCTCCAAAGTCAAGAGGTGCATACGCATCAGCAAAAGAAAATTCCTTGTCCTTACCTCTGAAATAACCCTTTTCTCGTGCAAAAGATATAACATCTGGGGCATAAAGACAGTTTTGCGAGTCATCAAGGGGAAACGTCGTTATACGCGCCTGATTAGCATGTCCACTGACATATCCATCTGGAATACGAACGGCAACCCATACCGCACCTTTGCGTCCTACGCCTTTCCCTACCATCTCCATTATCCATGCTTCATTGGGATCGGCTATAGAGAATGACTCTCCACCACTACAGAAACCATACTCCGATACAAGGTCTGCCATCTCTTTTATCGCTTCACGTGCGCTCTTGGCTCTTGACAAAGTGATATATATCAGACTGCCATAATCGATGATACCCGCTGTATCAACAAGTTCTTTTCGCCCTCCAAATGTTGTCTCAGCTATAGTAAGTCCAAACTCATTCATATTGCCTATGACATTATATGTTTGTGATACCTGCGGAATATTCCCCAAAAGACGATTAGTGTCCCATTCTCTCACTTCCAATGTAGAACCCTCCTTATGTGTAGATGCTTTCCAGTGATACAACTCACCATATAAGACATGAGAATCTGCCGAATATGAGACCATAGTACTACCATCTGCCGATGCTCCTCGTGTGATGATAATATTTGTACATGCTACACTCTCTATAAGTGTCAACATCACAACAAAAACTGATATAATTAATCTACGCATAATATGATATTGTCAAATGTTTATAATATTGTTTTTATGGCAAGAGCAATGAGTATCACACCACCAAGTATCTCTGCTTTTTTAC
>CALAUL010000079.1 GCA_937892255.1 uncultured Bacteroidales bacterium
TATCAGAGTTAGGATATAACTCAATGACAAGATAAGCAAACCCTCACTAAAGAGAATATAGCGCAAGTGATTGCGAGTTGAACCGATAGCCATACGCAAGCCCATCTCTCTCTTACGTTGTTCTGTTCGGTACCAAAACGTACCTATAATACCGATAAAGACATTTACTAAGAGGAAAGCTATGACTCCGTAACGCATCTTACGTTCTACGGATTGATTGCGCTGATACAAATCTCTCACATCTATCAGGCTGCTTATATCAGAGACAAAGACATTACCATAACGCATCTGCTCCATATCCTCTCTAAAACGCTCTACAAAACCCTCTACCTCGTTATCTCTTACCCTAAATTCCAATGAAAAAGAAGAACTCATAGCCCACGAATCAATATCACCGAGTAGCGAGTAAACTATGTAACCCATCTCTTTTGTCTCCTCATATCGACTTGATTCGAGTACATCACCCAAAAGTGTCTCATGACCTTGGCATGTCAGGCGTGCACCTATAACAGGCTCATCACCAAAAAACTTATTCGACAACTTATTGCTGATTATGAGTTTATCCTCTTTCAGCATCTGTGAGAGTTCTTCTGATGTCGAACTCTTGCCCTTCATTCGATACACAAGTGGATACTCTTCTGACACTATACGACTCTCGGCAAAAGAGAAGTTCACGCTATCCACCTCATACTTATCGCCAATATTAGAACCTGTATAGGGCGCACCGAAATAGGAAAGAGTTACAGCTTCGACACCTTTATAACGAGATATTATATCTTTAAGCCCCATAAGTTGTAATCTTACCGACTTCTGTCTCATCTCATCAGAAGTATTGTATTCATTGCTACAAGAGTCCACAATACTCCATTTGGCACGATATACGTTTTCGATATTCAAGTCTGTAGGCTGATTGTAAAAGACGTATGAAGTATAGAGTTTATCAACCAAAAACCACATACAGAACGACACTATCAATAGTTCAAGGAAAATCCAAGCATTTGCCTTTCGTTCGTTGAATATTATCTTTATAATATGCTTTATCATAATCGTATATTTAAATGTGTTATTATTGTCTTCCGAGTGCTTTCACTACGCTCTGCTTTGATGTCAACCATGCAGGAACTAACGCGCTGACAAGGTTTAGAATCAGACAGAAGACGAATGCCAAGACGAATACATCTATGCTTATCATACTACGCATATCCAACATAGCATCACCTCCAACTGCAGTCAAAACAACGACCGCTCCTGCTACCATATCGCTTATAATAGTCACTCCTAAATAAGCGATCAACAGACCGAAGAAACCACCGAGAAGTGTCATTATCAAGTTCTCTAACAGTATCTGCTTTATAATATCCATACGTGTTGCACCGAACACCTTGCGCACTCCTATCTCCTCCATTCGACGACGCATGCGCGACTGCGTAGTACTTGAAAGGTTTATACCCGGGACAAGCAATGCTACTAATATCAACAACACATCAAAGAGGATAGCCTCACGTCGATTATTATCAAACTCCAGATACCTGTTAAGACCGAGAGAAAGAATATCATCTACTTCTGATGTAGTACACGGCTGGTTGTGAAACGAGATACGCATGTTGTCAAGCCCTTTATTGAACTCCTCCAATCGCTTGTCCAAATCGGCACGAATGATAGGAAATGACTCTTTGTCTTTTGCCACAATACAGCACGAGAACATACCCATTATACCTTCAATGAACTCTGTCTGGTCTGTAACTGTAGTATACGGATACCACACCTCAGCATAAGAGCGGGAAGCCAACAATGACACATCTTTGACAACACCACAGACCATATACTCTTTGAAGTCAATATTGAACGTTTTGCCTACCACATCAGCTGTACCGAAGAGTCGTTTGGCTGTACTCTCACATATCACAGCCTTATTAATAGCACTTTTGAAATCTGCCTCTGTAAAAGGTTCGCCATAGATGAAGTCATACTCAAAAGCTCTGAAAAACTCATGGTCAGAAGCGATAACATTAGCTACAGCACCGTTGGTTGTACCACGCAAACTCACATAGTTGGTTGCAAGCTGATTGTAACCGGTCACAATCTCTGCCCCCTCAAGGCCTCTTATAACTTGTTCTATCACTTTATTAGACAGTAACGAGTTCGACTCTTGCGACGCATTAGGAAAATTCACCGTAGTGCCCACCACAAAGAGGCTTCTATCTCTGTTAACCTCTGGTGCCAAAGGGTCATTCTTTACCTTGTCTATTATCACTACGCACATCACCATTGCTATGGCCAACGCTGTACCTATGATACTTATGATACTCATGAAAGGGTTGCTCTTCATCACCTGTATCACTTGTCGTATATATATCTTTATCATAATACTCTATCCTTTCTTCTTATCATTAGAAAACCTGTTGACCGTCAAAGAGTCGAATGATACGAGAGGTCTGTTTTGCTTGTTCGTCATTATGAGTCACCATGACGATAGTACGACCTTCGCTGTTGAGTTTGTGAAGCAGGTCCATGACCTCAACACCCATCTTACTATCGAGGTTACCCGTTGGCTCATCGGCAAGGATAATCTCGGGATTGCCTACTATAGCACGCGCTATAGCAACACGCTGACACTGTCCACCTGAGAGTTGAGAAGGGAAATGACGCATACGATGAGCCAAACCAACCTTTGCCAATATCTCCTCTGCACGCTCTCTTCTCTCTTTGGCTTTTACTCCACGATAGAGCAATGGCAATTCGACATTGTCAATGACATTGAGTGTGTTGATAAGATGGAAACTCTGGAAGACAAAACCAAGCTTCTCGTTGCGGAACTTAGCAAGTTGCTTTTCATTCATCTTTGTCACGTCTGTATCGCCTATAGTCATAAGACCCTCGCTTGGACTATCAAGCAGACCTATGATATTAAGGAGAGTTGACTTTCCACAACCTGAAGGTCCCATGATAGAGACAAATTCGTTCTTCTTAATATCGATATTGATATTGTCCAATGCTACCGTTTCTATCTCATCGGTACGGTAAACTTTTTTGATATTAGTTAAAGTTATCATGTTGTTATAGTTTTTTATACACATTATTGTTATCTCTCTATATTCAAAGTATTTCTATCTGGCATACTCTCTTGTGAATTTGTGACTATCACCTCGCCCTCCCTTAAACCTTCCAGGACCTCAACATAGTCATAGTTACTTTCGCCTAAGAGTACCTCTCTGCGATACAGTTTGTCTCCCTCACGCACAAAAACCTCTTGTTTGCCCTTACCCTTATAATAAGCGCCGTTGCTTACTCTCAGCACACCGCTTTTGATTGAGGACTTGACATATACATCACATTTCAGACCCGATTTGAGTCTCTTGTCGCTATCGTCATCTAAACTTACAGTGAACGAAATGACGCCATTGCGAGACAGAGGAGTCACCTCACTAACTCTCCCAGTGAATGTATCACGACCCTGACGCACATCGACCAATGTTCCTACACTTACTCTATCAGCATACATATCGGCTATGTTACATTCTACCTTGAAGTGTGTTAGGTCAGCCACTATAGCCAAACACTCACCCTTGTTAACTTGAGCACCAATGACATTATTGACATAAGTAAGGATAGCCTTACGCGGAGCACAAACGGCAGCTTCGTCTATCGTTCGCTTCAATTCACTCATGCTACGACGGAATATCTCCAAATCGAGTTCTTCTACTTTGAAGTCAGCATCTGCCATTTGCTTTTCGTACTCATAACGTTGTCTATCTTCATCAAGACGTAGTTTACCAACATTGTAACTGAGTTCCATTTGTTTGACCTTATCAGTAGTACCTGCGCCAAGGCTATCAAGGTACTGTTCGTTGCGCCACTCCACAGCCTTTCTGTTTAGTTCCATCTGTGCCACCTTTAGTTGCATTTCCATCTCCGAAAGCTGGCTTTGACGTTTGATTTTCAACTGTTGCAACTTCAAAACTCTCATCTGCTCTTCGTCCTTCATCTTCTTATAGTCAGTCTCTACACTTTGCAAGTCAAGTTTTAAGATGGGTGTGTTGACATCAACAGTATCACCTTCTCTACGATATACCTCTAATATGCGAGTAGAGATAGGAGAGTTGATATTCTCTTCATATAGTGGTCTTATCTGTCCTACACCACTAACAGCTATTTCTATCTCTCCTCTATCTACAGTTGACATCTTCAATAACTCTTCCGACACACCTGTTTTAAATAGCGAGAATAGCAGAATAGCACCACCTGCAATAACACCAGCAACGATTGCTATACGAAGCATCTTGTTTCGTTTCTCTTTTCTTAGTTGTTCCTTTGGTATTTGTATGTCCATATTGTGTTTCGTTTTATGTATACACTTAATGGTATGGCATTTCTTGTGCCAAACTATGCCACAAGAAAAGAATACGCTGATTAACAACGCATTAAACAAACGACACACTATAGCACAAGTGTTCGATTCCGAACACTTTCCGAACACTTATACATAGGAGCGGACACTATCGGACAATGAGACAAAAGGAAAGCGCATCAAGATAGAAATCCAGATGCGCTACATTATTATCTATAGTGGTTATCTCAGATGCCGAGTACTCTCTTTATTTCGCTAAGTTTGTTGAGAGCTTCAAGAGGAGTAAGGTTATTGATATCACACCCTTTTATTTCATCTCTCACCATCAGAAGCACAGGGTCGTCAAGTTGAAAGAGCGACAATTGATATGGTTCTGAGTCTTTTTTCTTAGTAGACTTACCCTTTGTATCGATAGACTCAACGGGTGCATCGAGATCTATATGTCCTTTTCGATGTGCATTTTCTAAGTCATGTAGTATTTCGTTTGCTCTATCAAGCACACGTTTAGGCATACCTGCCAATTTAGCAACATGTATACCGAAAGAGTGTTCGCTACCACCGGGCACGAGTTTGCGCATGAAGATGACGCGTCCATCACACTCTTTGACAGATACGTTGTAGTTGCGTATACGTTCGTGTGTAGAAGCCATCTCGTTAAGCTCATGGTAGTGAGTTGCAAAGAGAGTCTTAGCTTGAACCTTAGGATTATCATGTAGGTATTCGACGATAGACCAAGCCAATGATATACCATCATACGTAGATGTACCACGACCGAGTTCGTCAAAGAGGACGAGGCTCTTCGGTGTAACGTTGTTGAGTATATTAGCACTCTCAGTCATCTCTACCATGAATGTTGACTCACCTTGCGATATATTATCTGACGCACCTACACGAGTGAATATCTTATCTACTATACCTATGTGAGCCTCCGAAGCTGGTACGAAACAGCCTATTTGTGCCATGAGGACAATAAGTGCTGTCTGTCTAAGGAGTGCGCTCTTACCCGCCATGTTAGGACCTGTGATGATGATGATTTGTTCGTTGTTGCAATCAAGATGAACATCATTAGCGATATAGTTCTCACTCTCTCCAAGAATCTTCTCTATCACAGGGTGACGACCATCCTTGATATCAAGAACGTCATCATTGGTAATCGTTGGACGGCAGTAGTTGTTGAGATAAGCCACCTTATAAAACGAGAATAGCACATCAAACTCAGCCAGAGTAAACGCATTGGTCTGTATAGGCTGTAGGTTTGAGATGAGGAATGAGAGTAACTCGTTGTATATCTGAGCTTCGATAGTCAGAATACGGTCCTCAGCTGTAAGTATCTTGTTCTCATACTCTTTAAGTTCTTCGGTGATGTATCTCTCAGCCTGAGCTAAAGTCTGCTTGCGTATCCAACTCTCTGGCACTTTATCTTTGTGTGTATTGCGTACCTCTATATAATAGCCAAAGACATTGGTGTAACCTATCTTAAGACTTGAGATACCCGTTTCGTCACTTAGACGTTGTTGCATATCAAGGAGGTAATCCTTGCTTGAAGTTGACAATCGGCGCAAATCATCAAGCTCTGCAGATACACCATTTGCTATGACGCCACCTTTGTTGACGTTGGTAGCTGGTTCAGGAAGAATAGTCTTCTTAATGTAAGCTATAGTGGAGTTACAATCATTGATATTAACACCAATAGACTTAAGGTGTTCGCAGTCAGCTGTTGTACAAGCTGCTTTAATAGGTGCTATGGCACTTAGAGCTCGCATTAGCTGTATCACCTCACGAGGTGATATACGAGCACTTGCTATCTTACCGACCAATCTCTCAAGGTCACCTATCTGTTGTAGTGACTCTTCTATAGTCTCAGCAAACGAACAATCGTCACGAAGGTATTCGACTATATCCAAACGTTTTTCGATGCTTGACTTATCCTTCAGTGGCAATGATATCCAACGCTTGAGCATACGAGAGCCCATAGGGGTAACAGTATTGTCTATGGTATCAGTTAGGGAGTGTGCTCCGTCTATGCCACTTGGGAATAGTTCAAGGTTGCGTATAGTAAACTTATCAAGCCATACGTAAGACTCTCCTTCTATACGTTTTATCTTATTGATATGAGATAGTTTGTCATGTTGCGTAATATCAAGGTAGTGCATAATAGCACCTGCAGCAGTGACACCTAAGTCATTAGCTTCTATACCAAACCCTTTGAGGGACTGTGTCTCAAAGTGTTTGATGAGTCTTTCCTTTGCTGATGATGTTACAAAAGCCCAATCATCAAATGGGAAAGTGAGCCAGTTAGTTCCGAATGACTCTACAAACATCTGACGTTTGCCTTTCTCGAAAAGTATCTCTTTGGGTTTGAATGTAGCCAACATACGATCTATATAGTCTACTTGACCTTCACCCATTAAGAACTCACCTGTAGATATATCCAAGAAAGCGATACCAATACCCATATTCGTCTGATGAACAGCACAAAGGTAGTTGTTCTCTCTATTATCAAGTACATTATCACTTATAGCGACACCTGGAGTTACGACCTCCGTTATACCACGTTTGACAATACCTTTTGCGAGTTTGGGATCTTCAAGTTGGTCACAAATAGCTACCCTATAACCTGCTCTGACAAGCTTAGGGAGATAAGTATCTATTGCATGATGAGGGAAACCAGCTAACTCTTGAGCCGCCGAACCATTGTTACGTGAGGTAAGAGTAATACCAAGAACTTTAGCTGTTGTCACAGCATCAGAAGAAAAAGTCTCATAAAAATCACCCACTCTAAACAGAAGAATAGCATCAGGATACTTAGCTTTAATGCTATTATATTGCTTCATTAACGGAGTTTCAGATGCCATATATTATAGTATATATTGTGTATTTCGTATTAGTTCATTATTCTAAATATAAGTTCTTTGAGCAGGTCGCCAGAAGAAGTTGCAGGAAAGGCATAGCCTTTTGAGCGCATATCATATTCTCGCAGTAGACCTATCACTTCAAAGCATTTACGCGCTGAGTAGTTGCGCGCTGCTGGCTGATAGAACTTTGTTATGGAGTAAGGTTTCTCACCCAACACTTTAGAAATCTCATCTACAGAGCTTTTGCTGTATATGTAGTGATATGTGAAGAGTTTCTGAAACACACCGAAGAGATAAGCAACGACTTGTTGTATAGGATGTTCTTTTTCATTGCGAGCATAGACATTCAGAATGAAATTCACTTTTGCGACATTTCTGAAAGCTATGGCGTCACGAAGTTCCCAAACGTTATAATCCTTGCTAACGCCTACATTGCCTACCACCATATCTACCGTGATGACCTTGGTTGTTGTTCCGCATGCCGTTTGGAGCTTTTCGATGGCAGACACTAACATTGACATGTTCACACCGATATATTCGGTCATCAGCACGACGGCTTTGTCTTCTATCTTATAGCCTTGTGATGCTACGTAACTCTTAATCCAACTCTCTACCTGATAGTCTTTTATCGGTTGCGACTCCATCACAGCTCCTACTTTATCGAAGGCCTTCATTATGCTTATGCGCTTGTCGATAGTGCCGTACTTGTAACAGAGCACCAATACCGTTGACGGCATGGGATTTTCAAGGTATTTGGCAAAAGGAGCGAGTTTGTCGGCAAAGCTCTTATGGCTCTCTCCTTCGAGCGACTGAATTTCACGCACCATCACCAGACGACGCTCTCCAAGCGGATACTGCATAGCTTCATGTACAATATCTACGGCATTTGTGTCTTTGCCATAGAAGATTGTCTGATTAAAGGCCTTATCTGCTTCGCTCAAACAATGTTCTTCTATATAATCGGCTATGACATCTATAAAGTAGGGTTCAGCCCCCATAAGCAGATAGACAGGTCTGTAAATGCCTTGTTCCAGCTCGCGTTTTATCTCTTCGAATGTAATCATCGATACCCTGTTGCTTAGTATTTGAGGTGCTTCACCGAATGTCCGTTTTGTGCTATCTCGCGCAACGCTGCCACACCTATCATGATATGAGGCTTAACGTAGTTGGCTGTCACTTTATTGTCAAGTTCTGCTGTTTTTATGCCTTCAGGTATCATCGGTTGATCGCTGACAAGGAGCAATGCGCCCACGGGTATCTCGTTATGGAAGCCCACTGTAAATATCGTAGCGGTCTCCATGTCTACTGCCATAGCTCGCAACTGTTCGAGCTTGCGTTTGAATGTGTCGTCATGTTCCCACACACGGCGGTTTGTTGTGTAGACCGTTCCCGTCCAGTAGTCGCAACCGAAGTCACGTATAGACGATGACACAGCACGTTGCAACGAGAAGGCCGGGAGAGCCGGTAATTCGGGCGGGAAATAGTCATTAGATGTACCATCTCCGCGTATAGCCGCTATGGGCAAAATAAAATCACCTATCTTGTTTTTCGTTTTCAATCCGCCACACTTTCCAAGAAACAGCACTGCCTTTGGCTGTATAGCCGTGAGTAAGTCCATTATCGTTGCGGCATTGGGACTGCCCATGCCGAAGTTGATGATAATCACCTCTTGCGTTGCGGCATTGGGCATATTGCCATACAACATAGGCACATTAAACTCTTCGGCAAACATCTCCACGTAGTTCATGAAGTTTGTCAAAAGTACATATTTAGGAAACTCATCTATGGTTCTTCCCGTGTAACG
>CALAUL010000080.1 GCA_937892255.1 uncultured Bacteroidales bacterium
CGGGGACACAAGGATTTTCAGTCCTTTGCTCTACCAACTGAGCTATGGCACCAACTTTATTCGCTTTCGTTCTGCTTGTTTGCTTCCCGATTGCGATTGCAAAGGTATGGCAAATTTTTGAACTACCAAACTTTTTAACCGAAAAAAGCAAAATATTTCTCAGGCCATTTATAAACGTTCTGATTTTTAAGTATTTTTGTCGGCATATTTAATAAGACAACAATGGCGTATAAAGTACATGTATTGAACAATGGTATTCGTGTGGTGCATATTCGGACATCGAGTTATGTGTGTTATTGTGGGCTAATTGTAAATGTCGGTTCTCGCGATGAGCTTGAAGATGAGTATGGTATGGCGCATTTTATAGAGCATACCATTTTTAAGGGAACACGCAAAAGAAAAGCATACCATATCCTCAGCAGACTTGATGAGGTCGGCGGAGAACTCAATGCGTACACTACGAAAGAGGAGACTACGGTACATGCCTCGTTTTTGGCTCATGACTTTGAGCGTGCAACGGAACTTATCGCCGATATGGTGTTTAATTCTGTCTTTCCCGAGCGAGAGCTTGAGAAAGAGAAGGTTGTCATTGCTGATGAAATAGCTTCATATAAAGATACTCCATCGGAAAGTATCTTCGATGAGTTTGAAGAGCAGCTATTTGCCTCTCCGGCTTTGGGCCATAACATATTGGGCTCGGTGGATAGTATTGCGTCTTTTGATGAGAGCAAGATACGACGTTTTATGAAACGTTGCTACAACACCGATCAGATGGTATTTAGCGTATTGGGGAATATTTCGGAGGATAAAGTGTTGCGTATGGCTGAAAAGTATTTCGGACAAATAGAGACCAATCGTCGTGCTTTTACGAGGAGTATCAGTCACAAAGAGTTTGTCGTTGCGCACAATAGGATAGACAAGGAGACGTATCAGGGACATGTGCTTTTGGGTGGAGAGGCTCCAGGTATTTTTGACGATGATAAACTTCACATGTCGGTGCTCAACAATGTACTTGGCGGTCCGTGTATGAATTCTCGTCTCAGTCTTCTGTTGCGAGAACGCAATGGCATAGGGTACAACGTGGAGACTAATTACACATCGTTTTCTGACACGGGATTGTTTACCATATACTATGGAACAGACGCTACCAATATCGAACGTTCGTTGCGGATTGTCAAACGTGAGTTGGAAAGAGTTTGTTCAGTGCCGTTTACGGAGTTGCAGATGAACAAGATAAAACGGCAGTTGAGCGGACAGTTGCTTATGACAACTGTCAATGGTGAGAGTCAAATGCTTTCCGTTGGTCGCAGCGCACTTTTCTTTGATGTCGTTGATGATATAGATGAGATAGTAGGGCGAATAAAGGAGACAACGGCAGATGATATTTTCAGAGTGGCAAATAAGTACATCAACCCACAAAGATTGTCAAGTTTGATATACAAGTAAGTATTAATATTCGAAGTCTATACACATGATAGAGACGATAGAGATGGAACAGTATATATGCTCGCATATAGATAGAGAACCTGCATTGTTGGCGGAGCTCGACAGATTTACACATACCAAAGTACTTGCGCCTCGTATGCTCAGCGGACATCTACAAGGCACGTTGCTCAAGATGCTTGTCAGAATGGCAAATCCGACACATGTCCTTGAGATAGGAACATTTACCGGATATTCGGCTTTGAGTATGGCAGAGGGACTTATGCGAGAGGAAGCTCACATACATACTATTGAGATTGACGATGAATTAGAACCTAAGATAAGACCTTTCTTTGAACGCTCGGAACATTCACATAGGCTGAACCTGCATATCGGAGATGCAATGCAGATTATAGACTCTTTAGACGGAGATTTTGACTTTTGCTTTATGGACGGCAACAAACGAGACTATCCGGCTTATTATGAGAAGGTCATGAACCGTCTCGTGAGTGGAGGGTATATCCTCGCCGACAACGTGTTGTGGGACGGCAAAATCTTGCAGCCCGTGCATAAGAACGACACACAGACGAAGGCTATAATGGAGTTTAACGACATCGTGGCTACAGATGATAGAGTGGAGAAAGTTATCTTGCCCATTAGAGACGGATTGACTCTCATTAGAAAGAAATGATAATGCAAGTCGCAGAATGGAACAGGGCTAATGATGAACTTATACAAGCAAAACAGCGTAGCAATGTAGAGATAGAAGTTCTGCTAAAAAAAAGAGACGAAGAAAATGAAAAGATTGATATACATATTGATATTTGTCCTTCTTGCGTATGAAACAGTCCTAGCGCAGAGTAAGGAGTATAATGAAATTATCAGCGAAATAAAAGCAGGTGGAAATAAGCTGGGAATGACGACCGTAGGTCGTGAGGCTTTGCGACTGGCTTCGTATTTGCCGTTTTCTATGACTGATGATATAAAGACTCTTCTCAACGGTGTCACGGTATTGAAAGTCGTCAGAAACAAATCAGGCTCTACAGCCAATTTCTTCGACAATTCTGTCAAGGCATTCGATGACGCAAAATACAGAGAGGTAGATGTGTCGAAATATGCAGACCGCAATACAGTGCGTCTGTTCTGCAAACGCAAATGGTTGTCGATACGAGAAGTACATGCCGTCACAACAAAAGAAAGAGGAATGAACATCTCAGTATTCGGCAAATTCAAAATACGCACTATACGCCGAGTGCTTAAAAATAACGAACTTCCTTAAAGGTGTGTCTTATCAGTGCTTGTAACGATTTGTGTAGTAAAATAAAAAACGCTTCTTATCCCAAACCGAAATAAATACATTAACTTTGCAGAAACAACAAACGCAGTATGGACATAAATATCGAGGATATACAGAGACGTTTTAATGTCGTAGGCAGAGACCCGGCAATAAAGCAGGCGATAAATGTGGCAATGCAAGTCGCTCCTACAAATATGTCAGTACTTATATTAGGCGAAAGTGGTACAGGAAAAGATGTCTTTCCACAAATAATACACGCCAACAGCGCTCGCAAACATGGGAGATATATAGCTGTCAACTGCGGTGCGATACCCGAAGGAACAATCGATTCAGAACTCTTTGGACATGTAAAAGGTTCATTTACCGGTGCCGTGACAGAGCGTAAAGGTTACTTTGAAGAGGCTGATGGCGGAACGATATTTCTCGATGAGATAGGCGAATTGCCGGAAACAGTACAAGCAAAGTTGTTAAGAGTTTTGGAGTCGGGCGAATTTTTGCGTGTTGGCTCGTCTATAGCACAGAAAGTCAATGTACGTGTCATAGCAGCAACAAATGTCAACCTCGAACGAGCAATAGCAAATAAAAAGTTCAGAGCGGACTTATATTTCCGTCTTAGCGGAGTGGTGATACGCATACCGTCGTTGAGAGACAGAAAAGGCGATATCCCCGAATTGTTCAAACTCTTCTCCAACAAGTTTGCAGCAGACAACAATATGCCTGCGCTCACACTGACACCCAAAGCCATCGAACGACTTATGGCATATCGTTGGCCGGGCAACGTACGCCAATTGAAAAATATAGCCGAAAAACTCACCGTCTTGTCGCCGGAGAGAGAACTCGACGCAGAGACAATAGGCCCGTACATGCCACAGGAAAATACTGATGGCTCACTGTTGGTACTTAATAATGAAGGCAGTTCGGAATCCTTCAACAATGAGCGCGAAATACTTTACAAGATTCTCTTTGGATTGAGAGAAGACGTGAGATATATCAAGTCGACAGTAAATGAACTCTTGCGACGAAGCGTGAGAATGGAGAGTGCCGATTATATGCATAACGTCAAATATCAGTTAGAACGCAGGCCCGCAAATGACTATTACGACACACTCGATGAGCCCGAAAACTATCAGACATCGTTCGTAGAAGATGACTTTGAAGAACTATCCGCCAATAAGGATAAACACTCTTTCGAAGATCTGACATCAACAACGGAACCTGAAAATGACGAAGATACAGAAATGGAAAGCTTGTCGATTGTCGCAAACGAACGTCAACTCATAGTCAGAGTATTGAATAAATGTGGCGGACGAAGGAAAGACGCAGCCAAAATACTTGGAATATCAGAGCGTACACTCATTCGCAAGATGTCGGATTACAATCTTAAATAATAGTCATGAAACACCTGATAACGTTACTTGCGACATCCTTGATATTGTTTACCACAGCATGTACTATAAGTATCACATTGAGTGGAGCGTCGATACCAGAGAATATCTCAACATTCACAGTGCAATATATCAATAACAGAGCACCACTTATCAATCCCGACTTGAGCCAAAAACTTACCGAAGGACTTAGAGACAGAATCCAAAAAGAGTCACGTCTGATACTCGTCAATGAAGGCGGAGATGTCGAATTCTCGGGCAATATCACCTCGTACTCTACAAAACCAATGGCCATCAAAGCCGACGCATTATCAGCCGAAACACGTCTCACGACAACAGTCAAAATACGTTTCCGCAACTTAAAAGACCCGAAATTGGATTGGGAACAAACCTTTTCGGCCTATCAAGATTACGATTCGCAAGACAATCTGTCGGACGTGGAAGAAGCTCTTGTCAAGGAAATTGTTGATGAACTTACAGAGAATATCTTCAACAGAGCTTTCTCCGATTGGTAAAAACTCCGAAAAACGATAAAGAGCAAATGACCAGAGAGCAATTCTATAACATGATATCATCACCGTCGTCGATGGCGAAAAATGAAGTCGGGGCACTCATCGACATTGTCGCAGAGTATCCTTACTTTCAGGCCGGGTGGATGCTCCTGCTCAAAAGTCTACATAATATCGGAGATGTCAGATTCTCCAACGAATTGCGTCGGGCATCTGTATATGTAAACAGCCGAGTCGCACTATATAAGCTTATTCATGCAAAGTCTCTTCCCGTAGCGGAAAAACAGGCAGAAAAGCTTGATGCAGTTGCAGAAAAACAACCAACGGAAGTTATCGCCCAACCTCTTGAACCCGAAGTAGACTATATCGAAACAGTCGAGTTGGAGTATGATGTAGCGACAACAACTACATATAGCCTCAGCGACGAGGTAGATACTCCGGACGAGAAAGGTTTATGTGCTTTCACAGAATGGCTCGAGTATATCAACAACAAATCGACAGAAAGCGTCGCTCCGCGTACTACTCGTGACAGAAACGCAGACCTTATCGACTCGTTCCTCAGTCTCGGGTCATATACGATAAGCGAAGTGCAAGAAGAAAAAGCAGATGCAGAGGAGTTATCAGCACAAACAGCCGAGGCGCAAAGAGATACGACAAGCTCAGGAAGCTCTATTTTGACGGAAACATTAGCGTCAATTTACGTTAAACAGAAGAATTATTCACGTGCAATAGAGATATACAAGGGATTAAGTTTGAAAAATCCGGAAAAAAGCGTTTACTTTGCGTCTCGAATAAAAGAAATAGAAAATTTAATCGATTAAATATAATAAAGACAATGTACACATTTCTATCAATCATCATTATTATTGTCAGCATTCTTTTGATTGCTACGGTATTAATGCAGAACTCTAAAGGAGGAGGCTTGACTCAGAACTTTGCAAGTCAGCAGCAGATTATGGGTGTGCGTAAGACAACTGAATTCCTTGAGAAAGTCACATGGACGCTTGCTGTGTCTATCGTTGTTCTCTCGTTTGTTTCAGTGGGATTTATGAACGGACCAGCTGTTGCAACAGGCTCGGAGATTGACAGGGCTCTCGATGCTCGTCAGTCTGCAGCACCTGTGGCGACTCCAGCGTTCCCGACACAGGCACCAGTCGGAACTACAGATGCTCCTGCTGCAGAAGTTCCTGCTACAGAGGCCCCGGTTGCTGAATAATAGTTCTTTGCTACGACTGACGCAGTGACGAACTTTGATTGGCTATCATGGTGTAGCTATGAAACAAAAGACACATATCATCAATCTTGATGCGGTATGTGTCTTTTTTTGTCGCTTGAATTTCGTCTTGCGGACTCCGTATAAATGCTTCAAAAAGCTCTTTGGAACGGAGCGCATAGGAGTGAAATGTATATGCAAGAGAACGATTTTACAGAGATGAAGAAGTTGTTGTCAAGAGGTTGGAAGAGCGGTGTTAGTGGGAGAGCGAAAAGAGAGAAGAAGATGATTCGTCCTTCGTGGTTGGAATGTGTTTTACGATAAATATCTCGGGCTTCTAAAAATCGTTTGGCTGATTGTCGGTTAACTCATGTAATATTATTAACTTTGTCACATTATGACAATAACTATAAAAATAGGCTCTAACGTACTCACAGGAAGCAACGGAATGCTTAATGTGGAGCGCATGAAAAACCTCGTGGCGGAGATTGCACAATTGCACGCTGTCGGACATAAGGTTATACTCGTCACATCGGGAGCTGTGGCGGCAGGTCGAAGTATGGCCTCTAATTATCAGCAACTTGAGCCTGTTGCTATGCGTCAGTTGCTCTCTTCCATAGGACAGGTGAAACTTATTGATACATATAAGCAATTGTTCGACGAACACGGTATGCTTATAGGACAGTTGCTTGTGACGAAACAAGACTTCTCGACACGTGAGCATTATCTCAACATGAAGAACTGTATCCAGACATTGTGGGAGAATGGAGTTGTGCCGGTGGTGAACGAGAATGATACGGTATCTGTTACAGCGTTGATGTTTACCGATAATGACGAGTTGTCGGGTCTTTTGGCGTCGATGATGGACTGCGAAAAGCTTTTTATATTGAGTAATATTGATGGGATTTACAATGGCAATCCGTCAGATGAGGGGACAGAGGTGATACGTGAAATCAAAGCCGGATTTAACGTGTCGCAGTATGTGCAGACTACTAAGTCTGGCTTTGGCAGAGGTGGCATGCAGACCAAATGTCGTACGGCGCAGAAGACAGCCGATTCGGGTATCGATGTATACATTGCCAATGGTACAACGTCAAATGTTATTACTCGTTTGGCTAATGAAGACAAAGACTTTGTGTGTACACATTTTGAGTCAGGAGAAAAGAGCCCAGCCATAAAGAAGTGGATAGCATACTCTGAAGGATTTGCCAAAGCGTCTGTTACGGTTAACGATGGAGCAAAGCATGCACTTACGGGACATGACAAGGCGGCTTCGTTGCTCATACCAGGCATAGTGGCTTATTCGGGAGAGTTTAAGAAAGATGACCTATTGTTGGTCAAGGACGCCGAGGGAGAAATAATAGGCGTGGGAAGAGCTTCAATGGACAAGGAGAAAGCTGTTAAGTTATCAGAAATGTTGAAGGCTGATTCTCGTCGTCATACCCGACCTTTGATACATTACGATTATTTGTACATATACAACATATAGTTTGCCGATGTCATGTCGGTGAATATTTACGAACACGGTTATACGGATATTATATGATAGAACATCAACTTCAGAGCGTGAAAGAAGCATCGCGTTATATGGTGCGATTGACAGCCGATAAAACAACGGCAATTCTCAATGATTTAGCAGATGCTTTGGAATCTCAGACGTCGGCAATAGTGGCAAGCAATGCCATTGATTTGAGCCGTATGAGCATTGATGACCCCCTCTATGACAGATTGCTTCTTAACGAAGAGCGTATCAAAGGTATTGCAAACGATGTGCGTAATGTCGCTTCTCTTCCTGCACCGGTAGGTGAAGTGATGGAAGAAAATGTTGGAAACAATGGCTTGAAGTTTCGCAAAGTGAGAGTTCCTTTGGGTGTTGTAGGTGTCATATATGAGGCTCGTCCTAACGTGACGGTAGACGTCGCCTCGTTGTGTATTCGCTCGTGCAATGCAGTGGTACTGAAAGGTGGCAGCAATGCTGATGAGTCGAACAGAAAACTTGTGGAGATAATACATTCGGTACTCGAGTCGAATGGTGTAGACAAAGATATAGTTCAACTCCTGCCTCCGAATCATGACGCAGCGGCAGAATTGATGAATGCCGTCGGATATGTAGATGTCCTTATACCTCGAGGTTCTCAACGTCTTATAAATGCTGTGCGTCAGACGGCTAAAGTCCCGGTAATAGAGACAGGAGCAAGTATTGTGCATACGTATTTCGATAAAGCAGGAAATGCACAGATGGCTGCAACGGTGATATGTAATGCAAAGACGCGTCGTGTGAGTGTCTGCAATGCTCTCGACTGTTTGATAATACATCGCAGTCGCATAGCAGACCTTGAGACAATATGTCGTCCTTTGGGAGAGAAGGGAGTGGAGATTCTTGCCGATGAAGAGGCTTATGCTGTATTATCGAAGTGCTATCCGGCGGACTTGTTGAAAATGGCAAAGGCCGAGGATTTCGATACTGAATTTCTTGCCATGCGTATGTCGGTAAAGACAGTGGCAGATATTGACGAGGCAATGAATCATATATATACTCACAGCTTGAAGCATTCGGAAGCCATTATCACCGACGATGAGGCGGCAGCAGAACGTTTTCTCAATGAAGTAGATGCAGCGGCTGTCTATGTCAATACGTCGACAGCCTTTACCGATGGAGCACAGTTTGGTCTTGGTGCAGAGATAGGAATATCTACGCAAAAGCTTCATGCTCGCGGTCCTATGGCTTTGCGCGAACTTACAAGCTACAAGTGGCAGGTTGTTGGTAACGGTCAAATTCGCAAATAGTTTATCATGATAGGGCAGCAACAGGTATATGACAGATTGGTGCAGCTGGGAATAGAGTTTGAATATCTTGAACATCCTGAGGCTCCTACGATAGAGATAGCACGTCAGTATTGGGAAGGTTTTGAAGGCACGCATTGCAAAAATTTGTTCTTCCGCAATCACAAGGGGAACAAGCATTATCTTGTGATAGTGCATTGCGACCAACAACTCGATATACATAGTCTGGAGAAGACGTTGGGGCAGGGTAAGTTGAGCTTTGCTTCGCCTGAGAGAATGCAGCGGTATCTTGGACTTAAG
Source organism: uncultured Bacteroidales bacterium (assembly GCA_937892255.1). Classification (GTDB taxonomy): domain Bacteria; phylum Bacteroidota; class Bacteroidia; order Bacteroidales; family Marinilabiliaceae; genus W3P20-009. The sequence goes on from CALAUL010000080.1 coordinate 8,911, forward strand.
CCGGGTTCAGTAAGTCCTTTCGGTTTGGTCAACGATGTGGAACATCATGTATTTGTCTTTTTAGATAGTAAGTTGAAAGAGGCTTCGCGATTGTCATTTCATCCTAACGACAATAGAGCTTCGCTATCTGTTACACTTGCAGATTTTATCCGATACATGGATAGTTCGGGCAATGCCTATGAATGGAAGACTCTGTATTGATAATCTATTACAACACAATAAATGATTAGAAAATTTCGCACCATTTTACTTCTTTTGCTCGTAGCTGTGAATGCCGTGAGCCAGACTAAGACTGACGATTTGTTGCAGATACTCGATGAGGGTAAATATTCGTGTGTCATATATACAGATGGAAAACTACGCACATTCAACAAGAGTGGAGTTCGTGATTTGTACGATTTATTGACAACAAACCCCTCTGTGTTGAAAGATGCCCGCATGGCGGACAAGATAATAGGCAAAGGAGCAGCCGCCTTGATGATTTTGGGAGGAGTGAAAGAGGTGACAACACATGTCATTTCTGAGTCGGCTCTTCGGTTGCTCAAAGAAGCAAACGTCAATGTCAGCTACGAGAAGTGTATCTATGGTATCATAAATAGGAAAAAGTCAGATTGGTGCCCATTGGAGAAACGTCTGACAAATGCCACAACGGCAGAGGAATGTCGTCCGATAATAACGCGGTTTATAGCAGATCTCGACGCCGGCAATATGAAACTTCCCGAACCAGATGAACGTCAGCAGTGGGTAATATCACTTTACAAGATTGTTTATCCTGTCTTGAACCGCATGTCAGAAGGCTCCATGTTGGAAGATATGTCGACAGAACAACATATTGTCGAGCAATTTGGGAATGTAGAAAGTTACAGAATGAGATGTTTCGAAACGCTCGTGGCAGGCTTGAGTCCGTGGCTCGCTCTTGCCCCTGAGAATACCGTAGAAGGGCAGATGCGCAGTGAGTTACAAGAACTTATGGTGAAGTCTCTTGCCAATGTTGTCCATTCGTCAAATTATCATTCCATAGCACGAGGAGAATCGATAATCATTAGTGCCGCATATACTGCGCAAGGTTTCCTTAGAGCAAGGAATGCTCTGTGGGAACAGTTAGACGCTACGACAAAGAGAAGTTATATCTCTGATTTCAAGACGCTTTGTAAAATAGAGTGGAATAATGAGAAACTCTTGCCTTTTGAAGCTGTTATTCAAGCATTTCTGATGGAGGTAGGCGCACCTGTTGACACTATATATTGTCAGTGTATTGTCGAACGGCTTCATAGAATGTACGCAATAGATAATCAGTGTAATATCTCTGAAAAACGTGAAGCAGACGATGTTAGTTTGTGTGAGTCATATCCAATGGTGTTAGATGCTCTGAAAATAATGAGTCGGCACAAGATAGCAAACCAGTGTGCAGACGTGGAAAATATCGAGCAGAAGATAACCGAAAAATGTCATATTTATGCATCGCAACTGAGTCAACAATTATTATCCAACGACATAACTCCGATGGCAAATAACCCTAATCTGTCAAGTTTAACGGCATTACAAACTTATGCATACTTCGTTTTACATCGCATGTTGCCCGACTCTGCCGATATAAGGGAGATTCGTTCGGCCCTCACAGCGACATACAATCGTCTTTATAATAATCCCTCACTCTTTGGCGAAAAAGGCTTCTTGTCAGAAAGTAGTACGGACGTGCAGACGAATCAGATCAAACGTAGCAATAGCGCAGATTGTGCGTATTCTACTATCTTTAATCTTTTGCCATTAGGATTGCCCGCAGATGACAACTTTTGGTCAGCACAATAGACGTAACGTATAATGAGAAAAAGTTTGCCTAAACGTATATAGGCAGACGATAATTAAAAGGGCACACATACAAATAAGTTGTCGTGTGCCTTTTTATGTGCTGTATTACAGCCATTCTAAGGTTCGTTCAAGTTTATTGGAACGAGAGCCTTTTATTAGAATATTTTTCTTCGAGAGGGCCTCAACGTCCTCTTTTATCATCAATGCATCTTCTACATAGGTAAACTTGGGGTATTGTGTTTTAAATTCTGCCCATTCCTTACCAACGAGGAAAACTTTGTCGAGGTTCATTTTGTCGAGTTTTTCTATTATCGAATTATGCTGATTGTGTTGTTCGATTCCAAGTTCTCGCATAGCTCCAAGTATTACGACTTTATTGGCATAATCCAAAGAGTTAAAGTTGTCAAGAGAGGCGTTCATGCTTGAAGGATTGGCATTATATGCGTCCATGATGATTCTATTGCGGTCTGTTATGACTATTTGCGAACGGCTATTTGTGGGTTTGTATAGTGAGATGGCTTCGCAGATGTCGTTGTTGCTGACATTGTAGAAGCACCCGACGGCAACAGCGGCTAAGACATTCTCGAGGTTATATGCTCCTGTTATTTGTGTGTTCACGTTGAAGTATTGGCCGTTGTTGTAGTTCCATTCAAGGTTTAGTGTTTCTCCCTTTTCCGCGACATGTCCGTCAATAATGCCGGATATAGAATCAGTCGCATAGGAAAAACACTTGTCGTAATCGCCAAGTAACTCTGTCAAGTACGGATTGCTTGTGTTTATGAATATTGTGCCGTCGTCTTTTTTTATCTGATTATAGAGTTCTGCTTTTGTCTTTTTTACGCCTTCAAACGAGCCAAAGCCTTCAATATGAGCCATGCCAACATTTGTTATCAGTCCGGAATTGGGCTTTACCAAGGCGGCTAATGTCGCAATCTCTCCCGGGTGATTGGCTCCCATTTCTATGACTGCGATGTCGTGTTCTTTGGTGATGTTAAGCAATGATAGGGGAACGCCTATATGATTATTCAGGTTACCTTGTGTCGCATATGTTTTATATTTTTTGCTAAGTACAGTGGCTATAAGTTCTTTGGTTGTTGTTTTGCCATTTGTTCCGGTGATGCCAACGATTGTTGTTCCAAGTGCAGTGCGATGATATGCCGCAAGTTGTTGTAGAGTGGTGAGGGTGTCATCTACCACAGTGACATTGTCTAACGAAACGTACTTTTTGTTTGTTGTTACGACGTGAAACGCTCCCTTATTCAGAGCCTCGTCCACCATGTTATTGGCATCAAAGTTTTCGCCTTTTAATGCAATGAAAAAAGTCCCTTGTGTTATGGTGCGTGTATCTGTTGATATGCCGGAACTATCTTTGAAGATGTTGTGTAGCCTTTCCATTATTATTTTAAGAGTAATAAAGAAGAAAAAAGGGTTGGAATATCCAACCCTTTAAATTTATTGTGTTTGTTGATTATTTTGCTTTTTCTGGAGAACCAACACGTGTCATTGCACAACGGAAACCAAGGTCGTCACGACTCTCTTGTTGGTCAAGGAATCTGCGAGTACCAGGGCTTAACCAATAAGCTCTGTCTCTCCAGCCACCACCTTTGTATACGCGTGTTCTGTCTGTTACTTCGCTATGCAAGTTGGACTCTGGCGTTCCTCCGTACATTGTCGAAGAGTTTGCTTCTGACTCTGTCCAACTGCTTGAGATATTCGAACTCTTGTCGCCGTCGAGGTAGTTGCGGTTATCTGCTGTGCGATAGTTCTTTCTGTTGGCGATGTCCTTATCTGTCTCCTGACGATATTTAATGCGACCCAAGCTGTCTTTTTCTACCGGTACACCTGTGTCATCAAGAACTTTCGTCATCATTACATTGCCACGGAATGGGTTCAACTCCTCAACATCTTCAAATGAAAGTGGACGATAGACATCTTCTACCCATTCGTTAACGTTTCCTGCCATGCAATACAATCCGTAGTCGTTTGGCCAATATGAATGAACGTCTACAGTGATATCTCCCTTGTCGTTGAGGTTCCCTGCTGTACCCATGTAGTCTCCGTTGCCTCGAACGAAGTTTGCCATCATCTTGCCTCGATCCTCATCTCCTGCATTACGTACTACATGAGAGTTCCAAGGAAATACCTTACGATCCGACAAACGCTCACTCTCTGTATTGCCGATAAGGCCAAGAGCTGCATACTCCCATTCTGCTTCTGTCGGGAGTCGGTATTTCGGTAGGAGCATACCATCGTCCCAACGAACACGACGTGTGTCATTGTTCGGGTTGAGGTCTTTCATTGGGTCCTTACCTGCTATACCTTCATACTGACCATATAAATACGCTTCTGTGTCGAAGTTATTTTCTCCTTGTTGGTCTGCTATACCTGCAGGGTCAAGTATCTCTTCACGATAAAGTATATACTCGTTTACACGGTCTGTTCTCCATTTACAGAAGTTAGATGCCTGTATCCAGTTTACACCTACAACAGGATAATCCGAATATGCAGGATGACGCAAATAGTTCTCTACGTATGGCTCATTGTACGCCAAAGGACGTCTCCATACCAATGTGTCAGGAAGTGCTGCCTGATACTGGTCTGGGTATTCTGTGTATACTCGGCTAATCCAGAAAAGCCATTCACGATAGTTGGCATTGCTGACCTCACATTCGTCAATGTAGAACGAAGCTACAGTCACTCTTCTTGGTACTGCGTCCCAATTATACATCACATCTTGTTCAACTCGTCCCATAATATAGGTACCGCCTTCTATGAAGACCAAACCCGGACCTGTCTCTTGTTCATAACCCGAACGATACTCAAAACCACCCATCTCAGGATCGTTGTAAGCCCAACCTGTAACGTTAGAGGCTCCAGTCTTACTGCCAGACGAGCACGAAACAACAAGCAGAGACATACTGCTAAGTAGTGCAATTACAAATATTTTCATGAAACTTACTTTCATATCTATTATGTATTATATTTCTTTTTTTGACTCTATTCAATATCACACCTACACAAGATAGACTATAATATTATACCGCAAAGGTATAAAAAAGGTTTGCTAATTCATATAAATGCTAAAAAAAATTATTGCAAATATACATTTTTTTCTGATTCATATTGTTACGCTCGTGCCGTTTACGTTTTATTCTGAGTTTGGTTTGATTCCTTTTTCGAATCTCTTTCATCTCTCTTTGGTATAGAAAACCGTTACCTATTCTATAGTCAAAAGGAGTGAATGCCATTTAAAACTTTCTCAAATATACTAAATCATCACACCTCGAGTCTCTGTCTTCAGAGTGTATTTTATTCAAAATTGTTCCAGATTTATGTCTTGAAACAACTCTGAATTCATTCACTATTATTCGAGTCGTGACTCCAAATAGATATTACTTCGTTCAGATGTATAAAACAACAAGCTGTCTCTAAATTCGAAGTTGTTGATGCAAACAAAAGCTTGCTTCAGACATGCCATTTCTTTGTTCTTCATGGTGTTGAGGCTTTTTGCAATAAACTTCATACTGCCTTGTAATACTATTTCATATTCATATAACGTTATATTTGAAATAAAATTGTTTTCTTTGTGCGATTATTTTTTGATATGTTTAGATCGATTGTTTTTATATTTTGTCTCTGTGTCTGTTTGATATCAGAAGCTCAGAATACATATAGTATAGATCCGCAAGAAGTAGATTATGTAGAACCTACGCCGGAGAATGACGCTATTGGAGGGAAGAAATCTGCTATTTCGTATGTTCCCAAGTCCGTTTTGTCTGAGGGTAGGTGGGTCAAGGTTCGTATTAATTCTTCCGGCATGAAGCGTCTTACGAAAGCCGCATTATCCAAAATGGGCTTTGCTGATATCTCCGCTGTGTCTGTCTATGGCAATGGTGGCTTTGATGTGCCTCATTTGGTTTCCGATAATAAGTCTGACGATTTGAAGAAATTATCGGTTTACCGAACCGATGATGCTGTTCTTTTTTATGCTCGTGACTCAAAGCGTTGGTCGTGGAATATAAATGGTTCTCTTTCTTGCGAACAGAGCGAATATGATACATATACCTATTATTATATTACGGATTCGCAAAAGCCATCTGTTGTGCCGGATTCATCTTATTCGGCAACATTGCCCGTCGTTGAGAGGGTCAGCGATTACAACTACCGACTACATCATGAGTTGCACTCGGAGAATCTGCTCTTGTCGGGACAAGAATGGTATGGTGAGTCAATCTCGGGCGATAAGCCTACAAAGGTTCTCTCGTTTACTCTACCCAAGAGAGGTGCATGTGACAGCCTCTTCGTGACTTGTGATCTTATAGGACGTTCGGGAAGTGTAATGAAATACAAGGCCTATTACAATGATGTACTGATCTATTCCGGACAATTTGACCCGGTGAACACCTCTTCTACTGTCGATGACTATGCTACGTATGACGGCTTCTGTAAGGCTGTTATTGCCAAAGATAAGGAAAGAAATGAACTTAAGTTTGTCCTAAGTTCTAACTCCTCTTCCGATTACGCATGGATTGACAAGGTGACCATAACGTCCCGGTCTGACTTAGATATGACAAATGTTTCCGATTTGATAGTTTGTAATGCAAAATCAAACTATGTCGATTATGGAGACCGTTTGCCAATGAAAGATGTAAAGGGCAGTTTGGAATATAATGTCTCGGGAGCTGACGCTTCGTATGTTGTCTGGAAGGTAGATGACTATATCAATCCCGTCGTCATGCCCACGACTTTTTCTGATGGTAAACTTCGATTTGTGCATGACAAAGACAAGGTCGTAGATTTCGTGATATTCAACCCCAATGGCTCTATCGAAGAACCGGAAGTTGTAGGTGTCGTTGAGAATCAGAATCTGCACGGCCTGCCGTCGGTCAACTACGTCATAGTGTATCATCCCGACTTCAAAGACGAGGCAGAGCGATTGGCTGAGTTGCACCGCAGATATTCAAATATTAGTGTTGCGACTGTCAATGTTGAGCATATATATAATGAGTTCTCGTGTGGCAAAGCAGAGCCGGCGGCCATTCGCAATTTCTTGAGTTGTATCTACAGAAAGGGACTTGATGGTGGCGACGAGTTACGCAATGTCTTGTTGTTTGGCGATGGCTCTTATGATAATATGAGCAGCCCTGACAATACGAGCAATAAAATACCAACATACCAATCGAAGGAGTCGCTCATTAAGTCGGACACGTATGTCACCGATGATTTTTACGGCTGGCTCAAAGATGATATGACCTCTGTAGATGTCACCAACAAGATGGTCATTGGCGTTGGGCGTTTCCCGGTGCAGACAAAAGACGAGGCTAAAGCTGCTGTCGACAAGTCGGAGACATATCTCTCAAAGGCAGACTTTGGTGCATGGAAAAATGCCGTAGTCTTTGTCGCTGATGATGGGGATAAATGTGAACACATAAAGTACGCCGACTCTGTTGCTAAAATAGTAGAGGAGAAACAGCCTGATGTCGATGTGAAGCGTATCTTCATGGAAATGTATGCTCCCGAACGTTCGAGCACAGGTATCGTTTACCCTAAGGCTCATGAAGATTTCATGAAGAGTATCAACGAAGGTTGTCTGGTGCTCAACTATGTGGGACATGGAGGCTATAATGCTCTGAGTGACGAAGGTCTCTACAAACATAAGCATATCGAGGAGTGGACGAATAAAGGCCGTCTGCCTTTCTTCATAACAGCGACGTGTGACTTCTGTCCGTTTGACGACAATCTCTTAGAGAGTTCCGGCGAGAAGAGTTTCTTGTATCCTCATGGTGGATTCATCGGCCTATTTACTACTACCAGACTTGTGTATGGTAGCAGCAACAACCGTATCCACAAGGCCTTATATGACTTCCTCCTCGAAACCAACGACGATGGCCGTCGTTATACCATAGGCGAAGCCTCTTTCAATGCAAAACTCAAAGCTCGCAATTTGACCAATTCTCTAAAATACGTCCTTATCGGCGACCCCGCTCTTACTTTAGACTTCGGCACAGAACGTTATGTGGCTACGGAGGAAATCAACGGACAACATATCGACATATGCGAGTCTCCTATTGCCGCGTTGAAGACGAATGTCGTGAAAGGCTCTATTCGCAATGCTGACAATTCGTTGTGTGACTCCTTCAACGGACAAGTCATGGTGACGTTATATGACAAGAGAGCAACCAAGATAATGACAGGTCCGGTGTCGGGAAGCACCTACTCTTACGAAGACAACGGCAATATCCTCTATTCGGGCATGGTTCCTGTTCAAGGTGGCAGCTTTGACGTGTCGTTTATCCTCTCTAAGGATATCGACTTCGAGGTAGGCTATGGCCGTCTTTCTTATTATGCATACTCTGTGGATAGCGTTGAAGCTTCAGGCTCGTTGAATACGGTTCTTGTCGGTGGCGTCTCGGATAATATCTCTGACGACGGACAGGGGCCCGAGATAACTATGTGGATTGACTATCCCGAATTCTCCGATGGTGGCAATACAGGCCCTAACCCTATCGTATATGCCCGAATATCCGACGAATCAGGCATCAACACTTCCGGGTTGGGCGTTGGTCATAATATATCTATATGTATCGACAATGACAGAGAGAATGCCATTAACGCAAATGACTTCTTCTCATACGATGTTGGCAGTTTCACCTCCGGCATGCTCGAATACCAGTTGCCGACTCTCCCTGATGGACATCATGTCATTACGCTCAAGGCTTGGGATAATATGAACAACTCAAGTATCAAAGAGATTAACATCAATAGCAGTGTTCACTCCGGTATCTCCTTCGGTACTGTGGAGTTGTTCCCTCAGCCGTATTTCAACGAGTCTTCTTTCAAACTCTCTTTCAGCCATAACAGCGGAGCCGGTAACATGGATATAACGATGCGCCTATATGGTCTTAACGGTCAACAGCTGGCACAATCTTCTGCCACCATAGCAGCATCCGGCTCTCGATTTGACGATATAGATGTCTCATCGTTCTTGCCGAGCATAAAAGGTCTCTCTTCGGGTATCTACTTCCTCAATGTTGATATCCGAAACAACGGCCGTAAAGGTGTCTTCACGAAAAAAATTATCATCAAAGCACAATAAATTTGACAATATAAGGTTATATAAAGATGTGATTTAGTAATAGGTTCTAAACAATATGAAAACACGTAGTAAATTAATAGCAACAATTGTATCATTATTCCTCCTTAATGTGACGGCTTATGCTCAAGCAGAATATAATGTTATTCCGATAAGCGTTCAGATGTTGAATATTGCACCCGAAGCTCGCGGAACAGCCATGGGTGACGCAGGTGTCGCTTCTACTCCGGATATAAGCTCTCAACACTGGAATCCGGCTAAATATGCTTTTATGGACAGTAAGGCCGGAGCCTCTCTCTCTATTACACCTTGGCTGCGTCAGCTCGTCAATGACATCAATCTGTTCTATGCTGTCGGCTATTATAAGTTGGATTCGCGCAACACTGTGAGTGCTTCTCTACGCTATTTCTCGTTGGGTGACTTGATTTTCTACGACGAAGAAGGCTACGAACAGGGAACAGCCAAACCCAACGAATTTGCCATCGACGCCGCTTATTCGATAAAACTATCCGACTATATCTCCGGCGGTGTTGCTCTCCGTTATATACATTCCGACTTAGGTTACCAAAACCTCGATGACGAAGGTACTGCGGGCAATGCTTTCGCCGCTGACTTATCTTTCTACTTCAAAAAAGGTATCTCCGTTGGTGGCAACGATGCCGATGTCATGGCCGGTGTCAACATCTCAAATATAGGTACTAAGGTCTCTTACGACGATGGCGTGACTAATGAGTATCTGCCTGCGAATATGCGCATTGGTGCAGGCTTCTGGTACGACATGGACCAGTACAACAAGATAGGTGCTACCGTCGATTTCAACAAACTTCTTGTCCCTACTCCCGACTACAGAGGCGTCCAAACCGACGAGAACGGTGACCCTGTCGACACATACGAAAAGAAACAAGCCTACTACGACGAATCTGTCATAGGCTCTATATTCCAATCTTTTGGCGACGCCCCGGGTGGAGGCAAAGAAGAACTCCAAGAGATTGACATCTGCGGAGGTTTAGAATATATCTACAACGACATGGTGTCGGCTCGCTTCGGTTATCATTACAATCATGAGAATAAAGGCAACCTCAAATACTGCACTGCCGGTCTTGGTCTCAAATATCAGATGTTCAATATCGACGCAAGCTACGTCTTCACCGTGGGACAAGCAAACAGCAACAGTGCTCTCGCCAACACTATACGTATCACTTTGGGCTTTGACCTCGGTAAAATCATAAGATAATGGTTGACATCAGAGTAGGATACGGTTACGATGTACACCGCCTTGAACCCGGACTTGACTTATGGATAGGCGGCGTGAAGATTGACTACGAAAAAGGGTGGGTAGCTCACTCCGACGGTGACGTCCTCATACATGCAATATGCGACGCCCTCTTGGGAGCCGCCAACATGCGCGACATAGGCTTTCACTTCCCCGACAATAGCGGCGAGTTCAAAGGTATCGACAGCAAGATTCTCCTCCGACGTACCGTAGATATCATAGCCACTAAAGGCTATAAAGTCAGCAATGTCGATGCCACAATAGCCATGCAACGCCCTAAACTCAAAGACCACATACCCTCTATGCAGACAACGTTGTCCGACGTCATGGGAATAGACGTCGACAGGGTATCAATAAAGGCAACAACAACCGAAAAGTTGGGCTTTGAAGGAGAGGGTATCGGTGCTTCGGCTCATGCCGTTGTCTTGATTTGCAAGTAGAAAACATTTTGCCAAAACATATCGTCATTCCTCGCTCATAAACACCTTTTTTTGAGACTGCTCTTCATCGTAAATCGATGTAGACCATCGTAAAATATGACATTATTTCTGGCCTCTCACAGACGATGACGCGTAAAATATATTTCCGTTTCTGTGCAATTTCTATATACAAATCATTATCTTTGTCGTGCCTACAATTGAAAATTGAAGTATATGGCTCGAATTATAGCAATAGCAAATCAGAAGGGTGGAGTTGGAAAAACAACTACAGCCATCAACTTGGCGGCAAGTCTTGCCGTCTTGGAGAAGAAGGTCCTTATCATTGACGCAGACGCTCAGGCAAACTCAACATCTGGCTTAGGCTTTGACCTGCGTGAGATGAAGACAACTATTTACGAATGCTTAGTCGACGGTATCGACCCTCACAAGGCCCTGTTGCAATGTGAAATACCCAACTTATTCATGTTGCCCTCTCATATAGACTTGGTCGGAGCGGAAATCGAAATGCTCAATATGACCGACAGAGAGAAAATCATGCGACGTATGGTCGACCAGCTCAGAGATGAATTCGACTATATATTGATAGACTGCTGCCCTTCGCTCGGACTCATAACGGTCAACGCTCTTACGGCTGCCGACTCTGTCATCATTCCTGTTCAGTGCGAATACTTCGCCCTCGAAGGCTTAGGAAAACTTCTTAACACTATCAAAATCATACAGAAACGCCTTCACCCGGCTCTCGAGATTGAAGGCTTCCTGCTCACTATGTACGACTCTCGTACTTCTCTCTCTAATCAAGTCTACGAAGAGGTTAAACACCACTTCCAAGATATGGTCTTTAAGACGCTCATCGTTAGAAATGTTAAGTTGAGCGAAGCCCCAAGTCACGGCAAAGCGGCTATCATGTACGACGCCTCTTCTCGTGGTGCTCAAAACTATTTGGCATTGGCCGAAGAGGTTATCGAAAAGAACAATAAAAGACAGGTATAACAAATTCTCTTAATATACTATCATGGCAAAACAAAGTTTAGGACGAGGCTTGGGCGCTCTTATGCAAGACGCCAACGAACCGGACGTGCCGGTACAAGCAGCTATCAACGAGATTGATATAGACCTTATTGAGGCTAACCCTTGGCAACCTCGTACCGACTTTGACGAAGAACGCTTAGACGAGCTGTGCGCATCTATCAAGGTTCTCGGTATCATTCAGCCTCTTACTCTTCGCAAGATAAGCGACAGACGTTATCAGATTATTGCCGGAGAACGACGTTTCCGCGCTTCCAAAATGGCCGGTCTGAAGACTGTCCCGGCTTATGTGCGTAACGCAGATGATGACACCATGCTTGAGCTCGCTCTCGTCGAAAATATCCAACGCCATGACTTGAACCCCATAGAAGAGGCGCTCTCGTATCAACGCCTCATTGATGAATGTAACCTCACGCAAGAGAATATGGCTGACAGAGTAGGCAAAAAACGCTCTACTGTTGCCAACTACCTCCGACTCTTGAAGTTGCCCGTAGAGGTACAACAGGGTCTTCGTATGCGTGAAATATCTATGGGACATGCCCGTGCCATTATCGGCGTAGACGACCCCGAATTTCAACTCTCGCTTTTCCATCAGACAATAGAAAACGGTTACTCTGTGCGTCGTGTCGAAGAGCTCGTCAGAGAGTACAACGATGGAACATCGACAGACGACTCCTCTAAAACTCAACCTAAGGGTGAGGGCAAACATGACAACAACGCCGCTGAGTACACCGAACTTACTAAAAAACTATCCGACAAGTTTGGTGCTAAGATAAAATTCTCTTGCAACGATAAGGGGAAAGGCAAAATAACTATTCCCTTTACCTCAAACGACGAGTTAGAGCGTATATTATCTATCCTCGACAGATCGTAAATGTCTTTTGGCGCAATCTAAACAGTAGACAATTGCAAAGAACCATCTGGGTATTTATTCTGCTCTTCGTAAGCAGTTCCGTTTGGGCACAAGAGCAAAATGACGTGCCAACGATAGACGAACAACAGCCTATCGATACCTTGGTCTTGCTCCAACACAAGGACGAAATCGTTATCCGTTCTATCTCTATCAAAGAGATGAAACAGTCGCCTCATACCGCTACTATCTTTGCGGCTGTTGTCCCGGGACTCGGTCAGATTTACAACAAGAAATACTGGAAAGTGCCTATCGTATATGGCGGAATAGCTGCTCTCTGTTACTCTATACATTACAACGGCTCTCGGTATGATATGTATCGCAGGGCTTATCGCGACTTCATCAATAGAGACCCCAACAACAAGAGTTATGCCGAACTTATGGCCAATGTAGGTGCAAACTTCACGGTAGAGGAGGCCGAAACGGTGCTCTCTGCTTGGTTTCAGACCAGACTCAAATCGGGCAAAGACCGCTTCAGACGTTATCGTGACTTGAGCTATTTCGGCTTGGCTGGCGTTTACCTCGTTCAGCTTATCGACGCTTGTGTCGACGCCCATTTCTATGACTTTAATGTTGACGACGATATCTCTTTTAAGTGGTATCCCTCTGTCGCTCCCGGAGGAACAGAACCTTATATGGGTGCGTCGCTTATCATAACATTCTGACTTCTTCCTGTTACCAGTGTTACGCTACGACATGAAATAAAAAAGAGAGGCTTCGTACCTCTCTTTTCTTGTATATCATTATCTCCTTATTTCAAGAGTGTGTCTATAGCCGACTGTACCTTGTCAAATCCGAATCTCTCCATTATACGACACATCTTCTCTTTTACCTTGTCATTGCAGAGGTTGCCTATCGAACCTTCATGCGTGTGGTTGAGTGTGCCGTTAAATTCAAATTCGCCTCGTTCTATGGCCATGCCCACTGTCTTGTAGGCATCTCTAAAAGGCATTCCCTCTGCCGCTAATCTATTAACCTCTTCCACTGAAAAGGCCAACTTATATTTCGGATCTTCCATCAAGTGGTCTACCACCTCCATGTTCTCTATGGCATAGGCGGTGATGTCTATACAGTCTTTTATCTCTTGGAAGGCAGGTATGAATACCTCTTTCACTATCTGCATGTCGCGGAAGTAACCCGATGGTAGGTTGCCTGTTATCATACGTATCGTGTTCGACATACCCTGTAGCTTGTTGCAGTGCGCTCTTATAAGTTCAAAGACATCGGGGTTCTTCTTATGCGGCATTATTGACGAACCTGTCGTCATTGCTTTTGGCAGGTGAATGAAGCCGAAGTTCTGACTCGTATACATACAACCGTCGAAGGCCAGACGCCCTATCGTCTCCGCCAATGACGCTATAGCAAAGGCTACTATCCTCTCCGTCTTTCCGCGTCCCATCTGTGCATATACCACGTTGTAGTTGAGGTCGGCAAAGCCCAATAGCTGTGTCGTCATCGTTCTGTTAAGTGGTGCCGATGAGCCGTAGCCTGCAGCTGCTCCGAGGGGGTTTTGATTTGCCACGTTCCATGCCGCTTCCATCATCAGCATGTCGTCGGCAAGGCTCTCTGCATACGCTCCAAACCATAGTCCAAACGATGAGGGCATGGCCACTTGCAGGTGCGTATAGCCGGGTATGAGTATGTCTTTATACTTCTCACTCTTGGCCTGTAGCACGTCGAAGAGGCGACGCATACGTCCTACGATGTCCTCTATCTGCGCACGAGAGAAGAGTTTCAAATCCAAGAGCACTTGGTCATTGCGTGAACGTCCCGTATGTACTTTCTTGCCTATATCTCCGAGTTTGCGTGTAAGCATTAGCTCCACTTGTGAGTGAACATCTTCTATGCCTTCCTCTATGACGAAGTCGCCAGTTATGGCTTTCGCATATAGATCTTTCAACTCCGACAGTAGCAGTGGCAGTTCGTCACTGCCGAGCAATCCCACACTCTCGAGCATGGTGATGTGCGCCATTGTGCCTAATATGTCGTATGGAGCAAGATATATATCCATCTCGCGGTCAAGACCTACGGTGAAGTCTACTATCTTGTCGTCCACCGAATATCCTTTATCCCAAAGTTTCATAGTTTTAATTGGTGTAGTAGTGTTACGTATGTCTCTACGCCTTGCGCTATCTCCGTGAGGCGTATGTATTCATTTGCTGTATGTGAACGTGCCGAGTCGCCCGGTCCTATCTTTATTGAGGTGAACGGCATCAGTGCTTGGTCGCTCATCGTTGGTGAGCCGAAGCAACTAAGTCCGAGACTCTCCCCGCGTTGTACTATGGCATGACGGCTATCTATTGCCGAACTGTTCAGACGTGTAGAGCGTTCTTTTACTTCGCTCTTCACCTCTCCTTTGATGAGCTCCAGCAACTCGCTATTGCTGTATTTCTCATTGACGCGTACGTCGACAACATATTTGCACGTGTCGGGCACTACGTTATGCTGTGTCCCTGCTTCTATCATTGTGACGCTCATTTTTACGGCTCCGAGATATTCCGATACTCGAGGAAAGGTATATGTGCGAAACCACTCTATGTCCTTCATGGCTTCGTATATTGCGTTTATTCCTTCGTTGCGTGCGGCATGTCCCGATTTGCCTTTTGCGGTGCAGTCTAAGACCATAAGTCCTTTCTCCGCTACTGCCATCTGCATCTGGGTAGGTTCTCCCACTATGGCGAGGTCTATATCTCCCAGTGTGGGCAGTATCAGTTCTATGCCGTTTTTGCCGCTTACCTCTTCTTCTGCGGTGCAGGCATAGATGAGGTTATAGGGTTGACTCTCTTGTGTCAGCTGACTATATGCGCATAAGAGTGACACCACAGAAGCTCCTGCGTCGTTGGAACCCAGACCATAGAGGGTGTCTCCTTCCAAGGTAGGTGTATAGGGGTCTATGGTATATCCGGCTGCCGGTTTTACGGTGTCGATGTGTGAGTTGAGCAGTATCGTGGGTCTCCCCGCCTCACGCTCTCCCTGCAGTATGATGTTGTTGCCTATGCGTTGAGGTGTTGCTCCGTGTGCTACGAGCCATTTCTCTATCATGTCGGCAACAGCTTTCTCATCGCGCGAATGTGAGGGTATGCTTATCATCTCTCTCAACAGTTCGACAGCCTCTTGTACGCTTATTTTGTCCATCGCTGACTCTTTATAGTACCAATGTCGTTCCTCCGCCGTTGCGTAGTCCGTCGGTGTTGGTTATCACTACGCTCTTCACTCCGCAGCGCAAAGCGTCAAATCCGTTGTCGAGTTTCGGTATCATGCCTTCTACTATGATGCCTTCTTCTTGGTATTGCTTGAAGAGGTTGTAGTCGAGGGTAGGTATCACCGTTTTGTCGTCGTTGGCGTCAAGGAGTACTCCAGGCTTCTCGAAGCAATATACCAATGTCACGTCGCATTCTCTTCCGAAGGCTCTTGCCAACTCCGACGCTATGGTGTCGGCATTGGTATTAAGGAGCTGTCCTTTGCCGTCATGCCCTATGGGCGACACAACGGGCACGGCGCCTTGTTCTATGAGTGACATGAGAACTTCTGTTTGTACGCTCACTACATCTCCCACAAATCCGTAGTCTATTGTCTTTACGGGACGTTTCACCGATGTTATGATGTCGAGGTCGGCTCCCGTAAATCCTATGGCGTTGACTTTTCTCTTCTGAAGTTGTGCCACGATGTTTTTGTTTACCAATCCGGCGTATACCATTGTCACTACATTTAGTGTCTCGGCATCTGTTATGCGTCGACCTTCTACCATCTTTGCCTCTATGCCCAGACGTTCGGATAGTTTCGTCGCCGAGCGTCCTCCGCCATGAACAAGTATCTTGTTGCCGGCTATGGCTGAGAAGTCATCGAGCAGGGTATTCAGACTCTCTGTCTCTTCTACTACCTTACCTCCTACTTTTATGATTGTCAGTTTCACTGTCTTCTTGTTTTATTGTGTCGTTTGTTGCTGTGCCTCGTGTTATTTCATGGCCTCGAGCATTCTCTTTATCACCACCTGTGCCGACACTACGCGGTTTGCGGCTTCAGGTATCACTATGCTGTTGGGGCTATCTATGACCTCATCTGTCACTATCATGTTGCGTCTCACGGGCAGACAGTGCATAAACTTAGCATTGTTCGTCAGTGCCATCTTCTCCGCGTCAACGGTCCAACTCATGTCGTAGCACGGATTTGTGCCATATTCGTTGTACGACGACCAGTTTTTGGCATATATGAAGTCTGCGCCTTCGAAGGCTTTTCGCTGGTCATATTCCACGGTGGCATTGCCCATGAACTCCGGCGCAAGTTCGTAGCCCTTAGGACATGTTATGACGAAGTCCACATCGGCTGCGTTCATCCATTCGGCAAATGAGTTTGGCACTGCCTGTGGGAGTATGCGTGGGTGTGGGGCCCATGTCAAAACGACTTTGGGTCGCTTCACTGTCTTGTACTCCTCGATAGTGATGAGGTCGGCAAAGGCTTGGCACGGGTGACGTGTCGCCGATTCGAGCGATATTACCGGCTTTCCCGAATATTGTATAAACTGATTGAGTATCGTCTCGTTGTAGTCAAATTCGCGGTCTTGAAATTGTGCGAAAGAGCGTACTCCTATGATGTCGCAGTAACTGCCTATCACCGGAATGGCTTCTCTGAGGTGCTCCGGCTTGTCGCTATCCATCACAACGCCCATCTCTGTCTCGAGTTTCCACGAGTCGCCATTCACATTGAGTACTATGGCGTTCATGCCTAAGTTGAGTGCCGCCTTCTGTGTAGAGAGGCGTGTGCGCAACGACGAGTTGAAGAAGATAAGTATTATCGTCTTGTTCTTTCCCAGGTGTTGCCATGCGAAAGGGGTCTTTTTTACTTCTGCCGCCTCTTTGAGAGCAGCATTGAGGTCTCCGATATCACCTACGGTGAGAAATCTGTTCATATATGTTCGTTTTTATCTGTTTTTTCTATCGCACAAAGATACAACAAATATATGTCTAATGGTTTCCGTGTTGTTTATGAATTGTCTTTACTTACTCTTTTTGAGCAGTGTCTCGGCAAGTATAAGGTCATCGGGTGTCGTTATCTTGACGTTCTCTTTGTTGCCCTCGGTGAGATGCATCTTATATCCTGCCGCTTCGCATACCGATGCGTCGTCGGTAAAGGTCTCTCTGTAGCCTATGTCATAACTGCTGTATATCATCTCCGCACTGAATACTTGTGGTGTCTGCACCAACATCACGCATCTGCGGTCTATGGCGTATGACAGCTTGCTGTCTCGCTCGTCTATCAGACGTACGCTCTCCACCGACGCCATGACGGGTATGGCTGAGCCGTATTCCCTCGCATCGTCAAAACAGCTGCCTATGGTCTTCGTCGACACCAACGGTCGCACACCGTCATGCACCGCTATGCTCTCCGCCTCGGGATAATGCTCTTTGGCATACATGAGTCCGTTGCGCACAGAGTGATACCTCGTCTCGCCGCCTTTCACTATGTCGTGCGACACTCCGAATTGTTCACTCTCACACAGTCTTTCCCAATAGCTTATCTGACTCTCCGGCAAGACGAGGATAATAGCCATGTCGCTGTCGTATTTGCGAAATATGCCGAGTGTATGCATGAGTATGGGCCTCCCCGCTACTCTCAGAAACTGCTTGGGTATCTCGCTCCCCATGCGCAACCCGCTGCCTCCGGCTACTATTATGGCTACGTTCATCGCTCTTCGTACTCTTTAAAACAGTAGCTTAAGCCTGTCTTCTCGTCGGTAAACATCTCCGATGTGCAACGGCTGTCTTCCTGCCATCTCTTGTTGTCTATCTTTGGGAAAAAGGTATCTACATTAGGAAACCTATGGTCTATATGTGTTATATACAGACGTCTGGCATGAGGCATAAAGGCTTCATACAACACTCCTCCTCCGATGATGAATACCTCTCCGTCGTCTTTCACCATCTCCAACACCTCTTCTACCTCGTAGGCTATCTCGGCTCCCTCGCAACGCCACGTCTTGTCATGTGTCAGTATTATGTTGCGTCTATTGGGCAGTATGCCTTTGGGAAGTGCTTCGCTCGTCTTACGTCCCATGACTATAGTATGATGTTGTGTGATGGCTTTGAAGTGCTTCAAGTCGTCGGATATGTACGCCAGCTGGTCGCCTTTGAAGCCTATGGCATTGCGCTTGTCGATGGCTACTATAAGTGATATGCTCATACTGATACTACTCCTTTGATATGTGGGTGTGCCTCGTAGTTTACCAACTCAAAGTCTTCGTATCGGAAGTCGTTGATGTCTTTCACTTCGGGGTTTATCTTCATCTGCGGTAGCGCAAACGGCTTACGTGTTATCTGCTCTTTGACTTGCTCGAGGTGGTTGGTGTAGATGTGTGTGTCGCCAAGGGTATGGATAAACTCTCCCGGCTGTAGTCCCGTCACCTGTGCTACCATCATCGTCAGCAGTGCGTACGACGCTATGTTGAATGGTACGCCCAAGAAGGTGTCCGCGCTTCGCTGATAGAGCATACACGACAGTCTGCCGTTGGCTACGTAAAACTGAAAGAGAATATGACATGGTGGCAATTGCATTTCATCTATACACCCCACATTCCACGCACTCACTATATGTCGGCGACTATTGGGATTTGTCTTTATGTCGTTTATCACCTGCGCCAACTGGTCTATGTGTCCCCCTTTGTTGTCAGGCCAACTGCGCCACTGGTATCCGTATATCGGACCCAACTCTCCGTCTTCCTTTGCCCATTCGTTCCAGATTCGAACGCCGTTGTCTTGCAGGTACTTCACATTGGTAGAGCCTTTTATAAACCATAGCAATTCATGTATTATGCTCTTCAGGTGCAGCTTCTTCGTCGTCAGTAGCGGAAAGCCCTCTCGCAGGTCAAAACGCATCTGATGACCAAAGACTCCTATCGTGCCTGTCCCTGTTCGGTCCTCCCTGAGTGTACCTTCGTCGAGGACTCTCTTCAGCAAGTCTATATACTGTTTCATCTCTTATTTAAACTTTATTTTCCATGTAGCAAATGCGCTCATCTTGAGTAGTAACAACCCATGACTGAAACGCGATATATTCGTGTCGCCATATTTACGCTCTTTGTAGCGTATTGGCAGGTCTATTATCTTGAGGTTTAACTTATGCGCACCGAAGAGCATGTCGAAGTCCCCAAAGGGGTCAAAGTCTCCGAAAAACTTCCGCCCCTCGGTAAGTCGCTCCCAGTCTTTTCTGAACATCACCTTCGTGCCGCACAGCGTGTCTTTTATAGGCATCTCCAATATCCATGTGAAGAGCTTCGAGAAGAAGTGATTGCCTATGGTGTTAAGGGTGCGCATGGCTCCCGACTCCATGGGGTATACTAAACGTACTCCGTTGATGAACTCGCCCTTGCCCGAGGCTATGGCTTTGTAGAATTTAGGCAGGTCTTCCGGACTCACTGTCAGGTCGGCATCGAGTATCATCAGTATGTCGCCCGTGGCTATCGAATAGCCGCAACGTACTGCATCGCCTTTGCCTTTGCCTGTCTGCTTGAGTATCTTGATGTCGCGTCGTCCCGTATATTCGTCGCGTATGCGTTGTATCTCGTTCCATGTGTCGTCTGTCGAGTTGCCCTCGCAAAATATTATCTCGGTACGACTGCCCATGTCGGGTATCCTCTCCACAGCACTGCGTATGTTACCCGCCTCATTGCGCGCAGGTACAAGGACGGTGACACTGTACTCCTTCTCCTCCGATGGCATTGGGCGTGCGAAGTAGTAGTGGTTGAGGCTCATTATGTCGAAGAGCGGCAAATGGCTCAGTATGCGGTTGAAGAGGGGCGATATAAGGGGTATGTTGAAAGGCACGAGCATTGAGCTGTTGCACCTGTATGTCTCGAAGCCTGCCAAGTAGAGCATGTTCTTTAGGTCGGCTCGGCTTATCCAGTTCTGTGTGGGCGTCTTGCGTTTTATGCCTATCAGCTCCGCAAAGGCTATCAGCGGCTCCCATAACCTGTTATATGACACTATTATTATGCGTGTCTTGTCGTGGCATACCTTATGCAACTGTCGTAAGACGCTCTCTATGTCGGAGAGAAAGCCGATGAGGTTCGATATTATGATGATGTCGAAAGGCTCGCCTCCAAGGACTTCGGCATCGATGGCTTCGGCTTCCATGACATGGTATTCCACGTTGCTGCCTTCTGTCTCTCGTGCCTGTTGTATCAGCTCCTCGCAGAAGTCTATACCCACCTTGCGGCTCCCTCTGACAGCCTCAATGAGTTCTCCCGTGGCACACCCTATCTCCAACACCGACGACTGCGGGTGGCAGAAGTAGTCTACATATCTCGTTATCGAGTCATTGTAATAGGCTCTCTTTCGTCGGTATGTACGCCATGTGGGAGCGGCTTGCTTGAAGTATCTTTTCATCGCAGGTCTATCTTTTTTAGTGCATAGAGATATGCAGGTTCGTTGTTGTCTGTTCCAAAGGTCATGACAGGCTCCAATATGTCGGGGTATTTCTGTATGATGTAGTACATATAACGGTGCACTGTGTTTATCACTCCCGCTCCCGGCACTAACGGGTCACGTCGCAACGAGGCTACGACGACATGTGTCACGCCTCTCTCGTAGAGCGCCTCCAACAGCTCGTCGGGGTCTTCCGTGGGCAGGTTGTATATGCCGTAGAACTTACGCCCGTTGGCATATATGCGTGCCATGTTGGGCTTGCGACAGGCTACATAGGCCTCCTCGGGGAGGTTCTTGTCTATCCACTCGCACATCTCAAGGTAGTGATACCAGTCAGGCGTAAAGCCGTGCAACGCATTGCCGTTGAGGTTCTTGCGTAGCTCCATGAGGTCTATGCGTTCATAGGTGTGTCGTAGCATACAGATTCCCGTCAACGACACTACAACGACCATCATTAACTTCGACTTCTTGCTATATATCAGCCTGCAGATGTTGTACAACCCGTAGAGTATGACACCCAAAGCCATGCCTATATACGGCATTATCAGTCGGTGCTGATCCCACAGAGGCTGTAGTATGACGAAGGTGGCTCCAAGCATCATGCCGGAGCACAACGCCATGAAGAGTACCGTCCTGTTCTTCCTACATGCGCAGTATGTGCCGTAGCCAAAGAGGATATATACTATCCATGTCACTATTCCCGATGTGGTACGTGCCTCTTTGTCTTTGAAACCGCAGATACGCATGAGGTGCTTGCTTATATATAGCTTCGAATTCTCCACTACACGGTCGGCATAACCCGAGAATGTCTCCTGCCCGTCTTCTGCCTGATATGGGTGTTTCTGCATGAGCATTGTCAGCTGGTCCGATTTCTTCACTTCGCCCCACGCCATGGTGCGCACGCCCGTCCATAGTCCTATGCACAACGCTGTGCAACAGACTACCATCACACCCCTCTGCCATTTATGTCGTATCACGAAGTAACTCACCGCCACAACGAGCAGTCCCGCTCCTACCGTACGTGTCATGTACGCAAGGGTCACAAAGAGGGCTATGGGCAATGCCCAACGCCATATCTTGATGTTACGAAACTCTCGCTTGACTCCCTCTTTGTCGTTGGGAATGTCGTCCATGCGCAACACACTCCACATGAAGGCGTATTCGATGAGTATGAAGAGTGCTTCGCTATATGTCTGCGACGCATAGAAGAGATACCACGAGTTGATACTCAACAGTCCCATCACCGAGAGAAGTAGCCCGGCACTCACTCGACGCTTCAGACTCTCGTACCATACCACCTGCGACGCTACGATGAGCAGTAGCGATGTCAGTTTCAATACAAACATATTCACTCCGAAGAGCGAAATGAAAGGTGCCAGAAACAACGGGTAGAGCGGTCCTTGATAGTCGCCCGTATATCGCCCGTCGGATATGAAGTCCAACGCTCGACAGATGTATGTCGAGTCATCTCCGCCCTCGTCGATGCGCATGTTGAATAGCAACAGCCCACAGATGAGAGTCACTCCTACCAACGTGTATGCTATTAATGTCTTGTATCTCTCCATCTATTCTCTTTTATCTTTTGTCTCTTTTTTATCTCAGCTTATCAGACTCTTCAGCCACGATAGTTTCTTCAGTGGCTCGCCCACATGCCCCATGTCGTATGCCATCTGTGCCGCTGTGGCGTAACGACCTTCGACTCCCATGCGCAACGTCTGTTCTATCTCCTGTGGCGACAACCTGCGCGGGGGTAGCCTGAACGGCTCTTTATAGGCCGCCTTGCTAAGTATCATATACAGGTCATCGGCCATGCGCGGCGGTTGCTTCATGGGGTAGGTCAGCATCAGATTGACAAGTATTTCGGGGTTGCAGTCTGTATAGGGCGTCTTTCCCATTATCAAGTGGTACATGGTGATACTCAGCGAATAGAGGTCCGATGATGGCGTTACCAACGTGTTGTATTTCAGCAACATCTCGGGCGGTGAATATATCAGCGCAAACGAACTCTTCACTCCGCTCGCGTCGGGATATGCGCTGCACTGCTCGAAGTCGATGAGTACCACATCTCTGAAGTCGACATCTGCCACTGCAGCGTCCTCCTTGCATCGTAAGATGATATTACTCGGCTTGATGTCCCTATGTATGATACCTGCGGCATGTACCTCCTCCAACGCATCGAGGATAGAGAGCCCCATATCCACAAACTTACGTTCCTCGACTTTGCGGTACTTGCTCTTGTCGGTGAAGAGCGTCTTCATGTCTATGCCCTCCACATATTCGCGTACTATATACAGGCACCCGTCATCTTGCTTGAAGACGTCTATCACCTTGGAAATATGCGGATTGTCTATCGCCATCAGCCTGCGCATGAGCGACTCCATGACGGGTGTGTAGTGTGTTACACATTTTATCGACACCTTACGCCCCTCAGGCGACATGCCTATGTATATGCCACCATATTTGCCCTTGCCTCCCTGTCGCGACAGTATCTCGTACTTCGATATAGACATGTCCGTTGTCCCTTATCTGTATACCTGACCGCCGGTGCGTGTGTGGCCCTTGACAACGATGTCGCCCTCGCCAACATTGAGCTTCTTATTCTTGCTCTTGCCTCTGCATATTATTGCCGCCTTGCTCGACTCACTCGTCAACTGAAACGCCAACTCCTTATTCTTGAGTGTTAGTTGTATCTTGCCCTCCTCTGTGGTGAACTCCGACGAACCAGTGAGGGTGATGCCCTTTGTGCCTACTATCTGTCCCTTGCCTCCGAGGTTGATATGCATAGTAGCCTCTACCTCGAAGAGGTTCAACGTAGCAGCCAACGTATTCACTGTGAGGTCTCCTTTGAAATTAGATACTTTGATAGCTCCCGTAGAGGCTTTGAGTTTCATTGTGCCCTCTACTCTCGTATATGTCTGTGTGCCGGCTGTCGTGGCAATGTTCATATCGCCCTTTATCATGTTGGCAACCAAAGCCCCGTCCATGCCGTCGACAGTGAGTGTGCCGTCGACATTATCGAGCGTCATGCCTCCGCGCGACGATGCCATACGTATGTCGCCTTTCATATCATTCACCTTCAGCGAACCGTTCTTCGTCGTGAAGTCCATCTTACCATTGCAGTTCGTAGCTACTATCTTGCCCTGACCTGTCGTCACCTTCACCGTAGCTCCCGTCACATCTTTGACTTCTACATTTCCCGTGGTGTTGATGACCTCCACACTCTTGCTCCCGGCAATAGTTATCGTCAGTTCTCCCGAGAACGTCGACAACGCCTCCTTAGGTGTTATGACAACGATAGATGTCACACCGTCAGCCTCCGTAACCTCTATGTTATAGTCGTCGTGGTCTACCATAGCCTCGAGCTTGCCGTTGAGCATCGACTGCTCTCCTCCGACGATGTTTACTCTGCAAAAACGCGAATCTACCTTTATACTCTCTGTCGCTATCTCCTTCTGTGTCTCAAAGACAGTTATCATCTGCTTTATCTCTACAGCCTTTGCCACCAAACCTACTGCAAGGAACATGGCACATGTAATATACTTATTCATAACAATGTACTTTTAGCATTAACAATGCAAAGTTAGTCGTTTGTCTCGATAAAACAAGACAGGGACGCATTTTAATCTCGAAACGTTTTTCATTGCCAAGATTAATGGCGTTTCTTGTGTAAGCAATACTCATTATGATTGTTTTTTCCACTACGCAAAGTGCGTTTGTTTTTACACACATCGTGGGCAACATCAGTAATGTTTTCTTCTCCGCTCGGTTGGATTTACAATCCGACCGCTGTGAATATCAGCATTTGCAATGCTTTGATAGCTTCCGTTTATCAGTGTATATTTGAACCG
>CALAUL010000081.1 GCA_937892255.1 uncultured Bacteroidales bacterium
ATGTAACTACCCATTGTTTAAGATTTAATGAGTCAACTTTTTTCAGGGAAAGACACACAGATTGATGATAAACTCAAATGTTACCCTGTAATAATGAAAAATGCACCGTCCTTTTGCTCGTTCATAAAAAAGTTGTACCTTTGTTCCAAGATGAGTTGTACATCAATGCAAATCATGCAAGTATGTAGAAATCAGAACTGTTGCCAACTCGTTACCCAATTTCCACGCAACCCGAATAACCGTTTAAATCTAAGATAATTGCAAATTCTGCGATTTTTTTGCTAAAAAAACTGCTTTTTTTTGCAATTAAAAAACTATGATGTATCTTCGTGAACGTTAACGATAAATAAATAGTACATGGTTAAAGAGTTTATTAATCCGGATTTCATTCTGTCGAACGAGACGGCACGCAGGTTGTATCACAATTATGTGGAGGATCTTCCGATTATAGATTATCATTGCCATTTGTCGCCCGAGATGATTGCTAATGACCGCAATTTCAATAATATCGGTGAGATATGGCTTGAAGGAGACCACTATAAATGGCGTGCTATGCGTGCAAATGGTGTGAATGAAAAGTACTGTACGGGAAAAGAGGTGTCGTATGAAGAAAAGTTTCAAAAGTGGGCTGAGACGGTGCCAATGACTATTGGTAATCCTTTGTATCATTGGTCGCACCTCGAATTAAAGCGTCATTTCGGTATAGGGAAACTCTTGAGCAAAGATACGGCGAAAGAAATTTACGATGAAGCTTCTGCGTTGCTTCGAACACCGGAATATAGTGTTCGAAACATTATGCGCATGATGAATGTAGAGGTTGTTTGTACAACAGATGACCCTGTGGATTCGCTTGAACATCATATTAAGATAGCTAAAGATTGTTTTGAGATAAAGGTGCTTCCCACGTGGCGTGCCGACAAGGTGGTGAAGTGTGATGATTTGCCGCTTCTTCTTGATTATTTCAAGCAGTTGGAGTGTGTGTCGGGGGTGACGATAGATAGTTTTGGAAAACTTGTTGAGGCTCTCGATGTGCGCCATGAGTTCTTTGCTTCGGTTGGTTGCAAACTTTCAGATACGGGTTTAGATCGCTTCTACTATGCGGACTTTACAAAAGAAGAGGTAGATGCTATTTTTGCAAAGATTCTTGACCGTCAGCAACTTATAGAGCATGAAATGGAGCAATATCGAACAGCTATATTGCTTGAATTGTGTTATATGAATCATAAGCGAGGTTTTACTCAGCAGTTTCATGTGGGAGCTCTTCGCAACAATAATTCTCGAGCATTCCGAACTTTAGGACCTGATACGGGTTGGGATTCTATTGGCGACCCACAGAGGAGTTATCCTTTGTCGCGTTTCCTTGATACTCTCGATTCGGAGGACAAGTTGTGTAAGACAATACTTTATAATCTTAATCCTGCCGACAATGAGATGATGGCTACTATGATAGGAAACTTCAACGATGGTTCTATGCCCGGCAAGATTCAGTATGGAGCGGCATGGTGGTTCCTTGATCAAAAGACAGGCATGGAGCGTCATTTGAAGGCTCTCTCGGCTCTCGGTTTGATAAGTCGTTTTGTAGGTATGCTTACCGATTCTCGTAGTTTCATGTCGTACCCTCGTCATGAGTATTTCCGTCGCATTGTTTGCAACTTCTTTGGTGAGTTGGTTGAGAAAGGCGAAATTCCTGATGATGACAATTTGCTGAAACCGATTGTTGAAGGCATAGCGTATTACAATGCGAAAGAGTATTTTCGGTTTTAATTTTAGGGATATTATTTAGAGTATACACAATATAAATAGGTATAATGGCAAAAGTTGTAACATTTGGAGAAATCATGCTCCGTTTAGCCACACCGGGCTATCTTCGTTTTTCGCAGGCAAGGGAATTCGTTGCCACATTTGGTGGAGGAGAAGCTAATGTGGCTGTTTCGTTGTCGAATTATGGTTTGGACACAGAGTTTGTAACGCGTCTTCCAAAGAATGATATTGCACAGTCGTGTATCATGGACTTGCGAGCGCATGGTGTTGGGACGAAAAATATCATCTTCGGAGGAGACCGTGTGGGTATATATTTCCTTGAGACGGGAGCTGTAGCACGTGCATCGAAAGTCATTTATGATCGTGCAAATTCGTCTATTGCAGAGATAGAGCCGGGTATGATTGATTGGAAGAAAGTACTTAAAGATGCGACGTGGTTTCATTGGACAGGTATTACACCGGCTCTTTCGCAAGGTGCGGCAGATGCTTGTCTTGAGGCTATCAAGGCGGCAAATGAGTTGGGAGTGACGGTATCATGTGACCTTAATTATCGTAAGAATCTTTGGAAATATGGCAAGACGGCGTCTGAAATTATGCCGGCTCTTGTTGAAGGTTGTGATATTATTTTGGGCAATGAAGAAGATTGCGAGAAGGTGTTTGGTATCAAACCGGAAGGATTTGATGTTACGGCAACCAATGGAGAGGTGAATGCTGCAGAATTTGAGTCAGTTTGCACTCAGATGATGAAGAAGTTCCCACGCTGCAAAAAGATGATTGTAACACTTCGCGGTGCTATCAATGCAAACCACAATACCTGGGGAGGAGTTCTCTATTCGGACGGAACGCTCAAACAATCAAAACGATACGATATTACGCATATCGTTGACCGTGTAGGAGGTGGAGATTCATTTATGGGAGGTCTTATCTATGGTTTGATAAGTTATCCTACTGATGACCAGAAAGCTCTTGACTTTGCTGTTGCAGCATCGTGCTTGAAGCATACCATATACGGGGATTTCAATCTTGTCACAGTGGCAGAAGTAGAGAATCTGATGAAGGGCGATGGCTCAGGCCGTGTGTCACGCTAAAAGATTATTGTTAAGACATTAAACTTTTGAGATATGGCGAAATATAGCAAAATGGAAGTTTTGTCGGCAATGAAAGAGACGGGTATGGTGCCTGTGTTTTACAATGCTGATTTTGAGACATCAAAGCAAGTTTTGAAAGCTTGTTATGATGGCGGTGTTAGAGCCTTTGAGTTTACCAATCGTGGAGACTTTGCACAGGAGGTATTTGGCGAGCTTGTAAAGTATGCCAATAAAGAACTTCCGGGTATGATTGTTGGTATTGGTTCTATTGTAGATGCTCCTACAGCGGCAATGTATATTCAACTTGGTGCAAATTTCGTTGTAGGTCCACTCTTCAATGAAGAGATAGCTCCCGTCTGCAATCGCCGACTTATTCCGTATTGTCCGGGTTGTGGAACGGTGTCGGAGATAGGCAGAGCGCAGGAGTTGGGTTGTGACCTTTGCAAAGCATTTCCCGGCGATGTGCTTGGAGCTTCGTTTATCAAAGGTCTTAAAGCACCCATGCCATGGAGTCAGATAATGGTAACGGGCGGTGTCAAGCCGGAGAGAGCAAATCTCGAAGGTTGGTTTAAAGCCGGAGTGACATGTGTCGGCATGGGAAGCAACTTGTTCCCAAAAGAGGTGATAGCAGCCAAGGAGTGGTCAAAAATAACAGCTCTTTGTAAGGAAGCTCTCGATATTATCAAAGATGTAAGGAGATAAGCTTATGAGCAACAATAAATCAACAAGCGGAAAAGTCATGACAAATTGGCGTTGGTGGATGTGTGCACTGCTGTTTGTCGCAACGACTATTAACTACATGGACCGTCAAGTACTCTCTTTGACGTACAAGGACTTCATAGCTCCTGAGTTTCATTGGACGGATGCCGACTATGGAACAATCACAGCATTCTTCTCGATATTTTATGCTGTGGCGTGTCTTTTTGCCGGGAAGTTCGTAGACTGGATGGGAACGAAGAAAGGTTTCTTGTGGGCTATCGGTATTTGGTCGTTTGGCGCATGTCTGCATGCCGGTTGTGGGTGGATTACAGCACTCATGCAAGATACAACGGTGACCGAACTATGCAAGGCAACGGGCGATGCGGCATTGGTGATAGCATCAGTCAGTGTGTGGCTATTTTTGGCTTGTCGTGCAATATTGGCGCTTGGAGAATCGGGCAACTTCCCGGCTGCCATAAAAGTGACGGCAGAGTACTTTCCAAAAAAAGACAGAGCACTTGCGACATCGCTCTTTAATGCCGGAGCTTCGGTGGGTGCTCTTGCGGCTCCTGTCACTGTGCCTATCCTTGCACAAGCATGGGGTTGGGAGATGGCTTTTATCATCATAGGTGCTCTTGGTTTTGTCTGGATGTTTTTTTGGGTCTGGATGTACGACAAACCGCAACAGAGTAAGCATGTCAACGAGGCTGAACTCGCATATATCAATCAAGATGACGTTCAGCAGACAGAAGATACTGACGCTGTAGCGACAGAGAAACCTATACCATTCTTGCAATGTTTCAAACACAAGCAGACATGGTCGTTCATCACAGGAAAGTTCTTTACCGATGGCGTTTGGTGGTTCTATCTCTTTTGGGCGCCTGCATACTTCTCGGAGATGGGATATGGCATGGATACAACGCTGGGCAAGAGTTTGGTATTTGTATTGTATCTTATCGTGACAATCATCTCCATTGGCGGTGGATATTTGCCAAAGTTATTCGTTGAACGCAAAGGTATGGAACCCTATTCGGGACGAATGCTTGCAATGTTGATATTCGCATTTTTCCCGCTCTTTGCCATGTTTGCACAACCTTTGCAAGGTATCTCTATATGGTTCCCGGCTATCATTATAGGTGTTGCCGGAGCAGGACATCAGGCATGGTCGGCAAATTTGTTCTCAACAATAGGAGACATGTTTCCAAAGTCGACTATTGCAACCATCACAGGTATAGGCACCATGGCAGGTGGATGTGGCTCATTTCTTATCAACAAGGGTGCCGGTCTGTTGTTCACTCACTCAGAGAATATGGGTCAGGCATTCACATTCATGGGCTTTGAAGGAAAAGAAGCCGGCTATATGATAGTCTTTTGTGTCTGTGCAGTGGCATATCTCGTGGCTTGGTTCATCATGAAAGCCCTTGTACCAAAATATAACCCTATTAAACTTAAATAATATATTTCTGCAGGGGGAACTTCTCAAAGTATGGAGGTTCCCCCTATTTTTTACTAACTTTGATTCCAAAACAATATCGACTTTGATATCAATGGAGAGAAAACGAGTAACATTAAAAGATATAGCCAAAGAGGCGGGAGTGTCGATAGGTACAGTAGATAGGGTGCTTCACGCGAGAGGAGAAGTGGCGGAAGCAACAAAAAATAAGATACTCGAGTTGGCCGAAGAAATGCATTACAAACCCAATATCTTGGCGCGAGCACTCACCTCAAAACGTAGTTATAATGTCGTGGCATTGTTGCCTCGTGCAGGAGAAGTTGATATCTATTGGGAAAGCCATGTTGCCGGAATAAAGGCTCAAACTCAAACTCTGGAGGCTTATGCCTTTAGAGTTACCATAATCGACTTCGACTTGTATAGCGAAACAGATTTCCAACAGCAATCCCAAAAGGTCTTAGATTTGCACCCCGATGGTGTCATCTTTGCACCGATATTCAAAAAAGAGTCAATAGCTTTTTGTGAAACTCTCGACACCCATCTTATTCCTTATATTTTCATCGACACATACATAGAGGATACAAACTGCAAATATTTCATCGGAGAAGACGCATTTCAAGGCGGACGTGTTGCCGCAAGTGTCATAGACTTCGGACTCGATATCAGCAAAGATATACTCGTCGTCAATATCGCCAAGGATATGGAGAATATCCAACATCTTACATCGCGTAACAGAGGCTTCGTCAGTTACTTTGAAAACAAAGGTCGCAACAGTGGCAGACGGATAAGTACAGATATTCCAACAACGGATAGTGATGTCGTAAAGACATACTTAGACAAAGCATTTTCCGACAATCCAAATATAGGAGCTATATGGGTTTCGGGAGCAAAAACATACATCATAGCTTGCTACCTCGAGCAGACATCGCGAGACAATATTATATTGGTAGGACACGATGTACATAATGCCAACATCGAATATCTGCAACGCAACTATATTCAATGTCTCATCGCCCAGCAACCGCGAGAGCAAGGTGTGAAGACCGTAAATACAATGTTTAACATCTTAGCCGAAAATATACAACCACCAAGGTTAGAATATCAGAAAATAGAAATAGTAAATTCAGAAAACGTAGGATTTTACGTAGATTAAAAAGAATATCAACATGGCAATAATAGGAACAGTTGCAACTATCGAGAAGCAGGCTTGTGGCAAGACCTTCGGAAAAGTATTTGAGTTTCTTAGAACCGCCGACTTGAATGCTCATTTTGCGGAAGTCTCTTTGGAGAATAAAAAAGTAGTCGAAATAGACGGAAAGAATATCTATGCCATCTTTCAAGAGTACAACACGAAACTTCACGAGAATGCAAAGCCCGAAGGACACAAACAATATGCTGATGTGCAGTATATCTTTGAAGGCGAAGAGATAATAGGCTTGTGCGATAAAACATACGCAGAGGGTGACTATACGTACAACTTTGAGAATGACATCTTCTTTTGTGACACAAGGAAATTGTCGCACGTAGTTCTCGGAAAAGGCGATGCGGCTATCCTTTTGCCTGAAGACCTTCATGCTCCATGCATGTGTATAGGTGAGCCCAAAAGAGTAAAGAAAATAGTTTTCAAGGTTAAACTATAAAGAAACTTTTGTATGAAGACGAAACGGATATTGACATACGTTGTTGTGTTGTTCGTGACCTTCTGTTCGTATGCTTGTGAAAGTCAGGACGAACAAGATAGTCAGACCTCAGAGCCGTCAGAAGATGTCACAGACCAATTCGTCAAAGGTGCCGATGTCAGTTGGCTGACACAGATGGAGCATGAAGGAAAGAAGTTTTATACAAAAGAGGGAAAAGACTCAGAGTGCATGTCGTTGCTTAAAGAGCTGGGGACAAATGCTATTCGTCTGAGAGTCTGGGTAAATCCGTCGAATGGTTGGTGTGGAAAAGAAGATGTTGTAAATAAAGCCGTTCGAGCTGCAAAACTCGGAATGCGCATAATGATAGACTTTCATTATAGCGATTCGTGGTCAGACCCGTCAAAGCAGTTCGTTCCGCAGGCATGGAAAGACTTTTCGTACGACGAAATGAAAAAGGCTGTTTCGGCTCATACTATTGATGTTCTCTCGGCTCTCAAAGAGGCAGATGTCACTCCAGAATGGGTTCAAATAGGAAACGAGACGAGCGACGGAATGCTTTGGGATATGGGCAAAGCCTCATTAAATCCGGATTTATACGCCGGACTTCACAATGCCGGTTATGATGCGGCAAAGAGTGTTTTCGCAAATACGAAAGTGATGGTTCATATCGACAATGGTTATGATTCGTCACGCAATTGGCTTGTAGCAACTCTGAAAGAAAACGGCGGCAAATTTGATATGATAGGAGTCTCTCATTATCCCGTTTATGCAGTATCGGAGGGAAAGTTTAAGACGTGGAAGAGCTGTAATGATAAACTCATAGCCAATATTCGAACCTTGATAAATACATTTGATGCAGATGTTATGGTGGTTGAGTTTGGATATGCTGTCAGTGAAGCCGGCGATGGCAAGAAGTGTTTGCAAGACTTGATGACACGTTGCAGTGGAATAATGCAGTGTGAAGGAGTGATGTATTGGGAACCTCAGTGTTATGATTGGGAACATTATGCCAATGGGGCTTTTTCAAGTTCGGGTAAACCGACGTCAATCTTAGACCCGTTTAAGAGTATTTACCGAAAAACTGAATAGTGTATTGGTGCGCACAAAGTGCGCACCAAAATTATTTCTTTTTGTTTTTCTTCATTACCGAGAAGCCGAATTTGCCAAGTTCGTCACCCACGGCGTGATATTTGCCATGTGAGTAGCAAATGGGTTTGGCTTTTGCAAGGTCAAATTTGCCAGTCTCGTCAAGGTATTTCTCGTCGGCTATGACATTGACGACTTCAGCTATAAACATATCGTGAGTTCCAAGTGCAATAATGTCTTTTACTTTACATTCGATAGAGACAGGCGATTCGGCTATAGCCGGAGCTTTTACCTCTTTGCACGTATATGGTGTGAGTTTCATAGCTTCCCATTTGTTGATGTCTCTGCCCGACTTGACACCGCACCAGTCAGTGGCGAAAGCTAAATCTTCGGTCGTCAAGTTGATGACAAACTCTTTTGTCCGTTTTATGATGTCGTAAGAGTGACGTTCCGGTCTTACGGAAATACTTACCATAGCCGGGTCGGAGCATATTGTTCCCGCCCATGCAACAGTTATGATATTGTAGTTTTCCGGAGTATCGCCACACGAAACCATAACGACGGGAAGAGGGTAGAGCTGATTGCCCGGTCTCCAATTTTGTTTTGCCATAGTGATGTGTTTATAGTATTTCCATTTGGTTTTCGAGAGTTATCTTTTCGCAGTAGTGACATTTAAATTCCAGCGGTTGTTTGTTAACCACGCAGAATTTTGTTGTTATAGGTTGGTGGTTGGTGACGCATTTTGGGTTGAAGCATTTCACGTAGCCTACTACTTCGTCTGGTATTGTTACGATGCGTTTTTCAACAACCTCAAAGTCTCTGATGATGTTGAGTTTGGCTTGTGGAGCCACGAGTGCTATTTTGTTGATTTCGTCGTCTTCAAAATATTTGTCGGCAACTTTAATGATGCTCTTTTTCCCGAGTTTGCTGCTGTCGAGGTTTGTCCCGAATGTCATTTGGTTGTCGAAGCTGTCAAGTCCGAGGATAGAGATGACTTTAAAGAGATTGTCGGCGGGAATGTGGTCAATGACGGTGCCGTTTTTTATTGCGTTTACTTTTAGTTCTTTTTGTTCCATGGTCGTAGGTCTTAAAGGTTACTTTACTCCTAATATAGAGGCAATGATAGCCATACGGGTGTACACGCCGTTTTCGGCTTGTTTAAAGTAATATGCTTTAGGGTTGGAGTCTACGTCTGTTGATATTTCGTTTACGCGTGGCAGTGGGTGCAGAATACGTAAGTTGTCTTTTGTCCCTTCGAGCATAGCGTTGTTGAGAACGTAGGTGTTCTTTACGCGTTCGTATTCCATTAGGTCTGCAAAACGCTCTTTTTGTACGCGCGTCATATATAAGATGTCGACTTCTTTTATTACCTCCGACATATCATCGTGTTCTTCGTAGGCTATGTTTTTTTCGTTGAGGAATGATTTGTATTCTACCGGCATCTTGAGTTCTTCAGGGGCAACGAAGTAGAATGTTGGGTTGAAATATGACATGGCCATCAGTAAGGAGTGTACTGTGCGTCCGTATTTGAGGTCGCCTACCATGGCTATTTTGAGGTTTTGCAGTGTGCCTTGTGTCTTGCTTATTGAGAACATGTCGAGGAGTGTCTGCGAGGGGTGCTGATTAGCTCCGTCGCCGGCATTGACAATGGGAACTCTCGACTGTTCAGAGGCATAGCGTGCCGCTCCTTCAAGAGGGTGACGCATGACGATAAGGTCGGCGTAATTGCTGACCATTATTATGGTATCTTTGAGGGTTTCTCCTTTTGTTGTAGATGTTGCATTAGCGTCGCTGAAGCCAATGACGCGTCCTCCGAGTCTGTTGATGGCAGTCTCGAAACTCAGACGTGTTCGTGTTGATGGTTCGAAGAAGAGGCTTGCAATGACTTTGTCGCGTAAAAGAGGTTGGTTTGGGTTAGCTTCAAAGTCGGCTGCTAACTCAATGATGCGCAATATCTCCTCTTTGTTGAAGTCGTTGATAGATACTAAGCTCTTGTTTTTCATTGTCTGAAACTTTATGTGTGTACAAAAAAAAGACCCTGGCACGCTGTGTGCAAAAGTCTTCTTAATGTTTATATATATGTTATGTAATGTAATCTCATCTTAAGAGTATACTTGTCGTCACTGCAAAGATACGTTATAGTCTTTAATAAAGCAAAGATATATTATTAAAAAAACTGCGCTAATGATGTGTTGGTTTGGTAGAGGGGTAGAGAGTGTCGGTGTCGTATGGGGGGTTAGGAGGTGACAATTTGTCATGTTGTTTTGATGGATTGTAAGTGTATTGGTGTGTCTTATAGAATAAAGAGTGTGTTTTGTACCTATGGTGAGCCTACGGTGAGCCTATGGTGAACCTATGGTGAGTCTATGATGGAGTGTGAGTGTTGTTTTTGCTAACAAATCGAAAGTGTAGTATGTGACATAATGTCATGAGCTACGGGTTAGAGTAGTTGTAGTTTTAGTCCGAATGAGAGAGAGAGTAGGTCTTTTGTTTTGATTTCTTTGTTGGTTATTGCGCTTACGATGAAGAAGTCGAATGAGCTTAGTTCGTAGAAGAGAGTTATTGCTCTGCCGTCGTTTTTAGATGAGTCTTTGAGGCGTATAGTTAGTCGTTCGCCAATGAAGATGTTGATACGTAATTTGGTTTGAAATCCGTAGTATCTGTTAGGGTATTTTTTTGGTTCGGTGCGCCAGAATTCTTCGCCTATGATGGTGTTGAGATAGAGACCTGTTGAGAGAGGTTCGAAGGCTAAGTGATTGGACATACGTATACTCCAAGGGTTGTAAGAGCTTTTGATGGTCATAGTCAAATAGTCTTTTCGTCCTTCGAATTTAGGTAGATAACCGAGCATGAAGTCTGTTTCCCATTGTCCTCGTTTGCCATGGTCCCATCCTAATCCTGCAGATAAGAGACCCATGTTGCCAGCAAATTGTACTTTGCAGTGTGTTGGGATGAGTCTTTCCCAGTTTTGTCTGTATCTGTGAGTGCGGAAGTCGTATCGAGATGGTGTTGTATTGCTATGTATGATAGAGTCAGAGGATGTCACTTCGGCATTTGCTATGGTGAAGAAGAGTAAGTATAAGATGCAATTAAAAATATATTTGTTCATGAGTGTATCCATCTTTGGTTATAGTGAATAGATTGTAGTTGCGGTGTTTCATGCAGTCGCTTATGTAGTAGATTATGCCATCGTCAAATATATCTTCAGCTCTGTAAGCGTGTTCGTGAGCTGCTATGCAGAATTGTATGTTTTTGAGTTGTCTGATGTATAGTTGGAATACTTTAGCGGTGTTGTTGTTGAAGACATCTTCGTAGGGTGCGGCATGCATTGCAACGATAGTTTTGTTGTATTTGTTAGAGGTATCATTGAGTTCTTGTTCGATAAAGTTGAAGTCAGGTATAGGTCGAGAGTAGTCGTATTCTAAGGCGTTGGTATTAAGGCATATGAATTTTGTTTTGCCTGCGATGAAGGAGAAGTTAGGGTTTCCGAATACATTTCGGTATGTGTATTCGCCAGTTCCTAAGCAGTCGTGGTTTCCGATGAGTGCGACATATGGGATATTGAGGTTGTTGAGAATGTCGCGTTGGATAAGGAATTCATCAGTGATACCGAAGTCGCTCATGTCTCCTCCGTGAATAACGAAGTCGATGTTATTTTGCTGGTTGATATGTTGAACGAAATCATGTAATTCGTCGTACCAGCGTTGAGAGTCGCCCATAGCGGCGAAGCGTATAGTGTCCTTATCCTTTAGTAGAGATTCTATGAGCTCTATGTTGTTGGTGTTGACATTTGTTTGGCCCTCTATACGGACATCGTAAGGGTGATAGTCTATTATGTCGCAACTCAACAAAGCAAGGGCACATATGGTGCTTGTTATGATTTTTTTCATATGTTGTTGTCTATTGTTCTCTTTTAAATCAACCTTATACTACTTTTCCTGTTTCACAACGGAATATTTGTAAACTATAAACCACTTTTGCGTTTGCAGTTTTATTTTGTGCAAATATAATGAAGGTGTATTATATTTTGGTGTTCTATTTTTCTTTATGTGTATCATGGGAGTTTTTTATATATTGTTTGTTGTTTAATGTTTGTGTAGATTGTAGGGGCGTTTTGAGTTGTGTTTTGTGGACAAATTGAACAGAGTGTGTTGTTTTAGATATAAGGAGTGTAATGTTAAAAATGGAGCTGTTGTTTACTTTTAAAGTGGTATGATATATATTTGTATTATTAAGAAGTGTTTTTGAATTTTCGTTTTACAAATAAATTGAATATGGCTAATAATAAGACATCTGTATTGCTGATAGTGTTATGTGTATTGAGTCTCGTATCAGTATTTTTTACGTCTCTGTTTGATTTGTATCTTATGTTGTTGGAAGGAGTCGGGAAAGAGACTTTTCGTCAAGCGTATTCATCAATGCCGAATGTTAATTTTGAGGAGGTGTATTCTTTTGCCGTTGCCATGATAAATAATTCATGGATTCATCTTCTCTTTAATATAGTTGAACTTGTAGGGGTTGTCATGTTGTTCATTCGCAGATGGGTTGGTTTGCATTTCTATATTGCTTCACAAATAGGTTTTTCGTATGTGGCATTTGTGACATTTGGTTTTGGAGGTGTGCTTGAATTTATATTCATGTCATTGTTGTGGATAATAATCTACATTATAGCGGTGAGGAAGGCTAAAGCTATAGAGGCAGAGGGTTAATGGTGAATAAGGTGTTTATACAGTCTAAGTGTGTTGTGGCATTGTTGTTATTTTGTCACATCACGTGTGTTTGTATGGCGCAGTTTTATTCCAAAGGTGTTGACCCAATGAGCGTAGATTGGTATCAGTACGATCCCGGTCATTATCGGTGGGTGGCAGACAAACAGGTTATGCCGCATATAGGACTTTATAGGACTTTTATGGATAGTCTTGTATGTCGGGGAGGACTTTCACTTGGAGAGATGCCGAATGACATAGATATATTGTTTCATTCGCGTACTTCGTATAGCAATGGATTTGTCTCGTGGGCTCCCAAACGAATGGAGTTATATCTTTCTCCTTTTGCTTCTGATGTGAGTATTCCGTGGTTGCAACACCTTCTTGTGCACGAATATCGACATGTGGTACAGATGTCATCTCTAAATAGAGGATTCACCAAGGGACTCTATTTCCTCTTTGGAGAGCAAGCCATTGGTCTTATTTCGGGATTGTATACACCCAAATGGCTTTTAGAGGGAGATGCCGTTGCAACAGAGACAGCTCTTACTCATGGAGGACGAGGTCGTAGTGCTTCATTTGTGCAGGAGATGCGAGCTTTGACGTTGTCCGACAATTTCCCTAAGTACGATGCAGCTTACAATGGTTCGTATGCCGAGCGATATCCTAACTATTATCACATGGGCTATTATACAGTAGCGTATTTGCGACAGAAATACGGGGCGGACGTTTTGGCCTCTGTCTTCGATAAGTGTGGTCGAAAGAGTTGGAGTATAACGCCATTCAATAGAGCTCTTCGTAATATCAGCGGTAAGCGCAAGGCTGCTCTTTATTCAGAGGCCTTGTCATGGTGGAAGACGCTTTGGCGTAGTGAGATGGACTCTATAGAACCGACACCGTACACATCGTGGCAGATAAAGCGCAAAGCGTATGCCGATTATCATCTTCCAAAATTCACTCAGCAAGGCATTGTTGCATATAAAGAGAGTCCGGAGACATTGCCAAGATTTGTTTTCATTGATACAGCAGGCAAAGAGTCGACACTGTTCATTCCGTCGCAACGCAACGAGATAAATTATGATGTCAACGATTCGCTCCTTGTCTGGACTGAACGACACAATCATGTACGTTGGGAAAATGCAGACCGCAGTGTTATCAAGATAATGGATATCAAAAATCGTAAGTGCCGAACCTTACGTGCGGAATGTTTTTATACCTCGGTGTCATTGTCTGCCGGAGGAGACTCTCTTGTAGTGGTCTCTACACACCTCGATAGCAGACAAACGATAGATGTCATAGACCTTGAAGGACGGCTTTTGCGACGTATCGAAATGCCACAGGCTGTCAATGTTACTTCTCCTATAATAGCTACTGATGGCACAGTGTATGCCGTGGAGACATCTGTTGACGGAGCATGTATTGTGTCGTATCCGGCGAATAAAATGCTGAGTCGTCATCTCGTGGCAGATTTAGGCTATACCAATGTTCGTTATCTCACGTTGTCGGCTGACACACTCTATTTTTCGTCAGATGCAACAGGTGTGAACAATATCTATATGTATGCACTCCAAAGTGGGAAGTTGCAACGTCTGACATCATCGCTCTATGGCGCAGAAATGCCATATGTGAGGGGAAATACGTTGCTTTATGCCGATTACTCGCACATGGGTTATACGCCCGTTGTCTCTTCGATATCGCAACGTCCGACAGATACGCCTCATTCGCTTACTTACGATATAGCCGACACTCTTACAGCGTTGGAAGGACGTCCGATAGAGGCCGATTTCTCTCAAACGCCACTGCCTGCATCGTCCTATACGAAAGCTAATCTCTTTAACATACACAGCTGGGGACTTATCAATGCAGACGCCTCAACAGTTAGCCTTAAGCCGTCACTTGCGTTGAGTTCGCAAAACTTACTAAGTAGCATGATATTTCGAGCCGGATTTAACTATGATATGACTGATACAGACGAGATATTGTGGACCGAATTGTCGTATGTCGGTTTGTATCCCAAACTCTCGCTGCGAGGTACAGTGGGATATAAGAAATTATCACATTCTGAGTTGATTAACAGATATGATGAAAACGGTTTGCCGGAGGAGTTGATATTGGAGTATGATGGTAGTAATATTCTTAAGAAGCTTAGTCTGGGTATAACACAGCCGTTGCAGTGGAACAGAGGTGCATGGCGAAGAGGTGTGTCATTTGGAGTTGCGGCAGAACTGCGTAGCAACAGCGGTGTGGAGTATTACATCTACAGAAAGAATACAGTGCTTGGACAAAGGAAAAGACGCATCGTTGAGCAAGGAAAGATAAATGACGAGAAATATTTAGATATCAACTATAATTTCTCTGCACATCTGTTGCGTCGTTTGGCCGAACGAGATATAGAATCGAGGCTTGGAATATCGTTTGAGAGTTCATACCAACACACTCCGTTGTTTGATGATTTAGGTTCTTGTAGCGCACTCTCTCTAAATGTCTATTTGCCGGGAGTAGCTCCACATCATACCATAAATATAAATTTTGCCCTGCAACGCAAAGAAGCTTCTGCGACCCTTGAAAATATACACGGAGAGACTGTCAGTATGATGATGAACGATATGATAAGTATGCCTCGAGGGTACGACGTGCTCAACAACAGACTCAAGGTTTGTCGGTTGAACTATACGATGCCACTCTTCTGTCCTGACTGGAACATCGGCGGATTGACATACATGAAACGTTTTCGAACGCGACTTTTTTATGATATAGCCCATGTGATACAAATATTAGAAAAAAGTATATACCATAACGAATTTAATATCAGTTCTGTTGGCTGTGAACTATATGTCGATACTCATTGGCTTCGTTTGCCTTTCCCGGTGACTATTGGCTACCGTCTGACACGTCGTATCGAAATGTCCGATTTTACAGGAGGCTTCCTTTTCAATATATCTTTTTAATACAAGTTTAAGATGTTTTAAACCGCTTCCTCAAAAGAGGGTGGCGGGGTATTTCTATTGTCGTAATTGTCGTGTGGACATGCCAAATCTATCTCGTATTTTCGTCGTTGCAACGTTAATCTTTCGATTTTTTTGCAAAATGTCGAAAGATGAGAGAATCTACATATAAGGTATGGTATAGAAATACGGTAGAACGAAAGGAGAAAACGTCTATCGGAAAAGAAAACAAAAACAGGGAAAAGCATTGATAAGAAAACCAGACGGCAATAAAAGTAAATAGATAGGTAACGGAAAACAAAAAAAAGAGTAAAAAGGTGTGAAGGAGCAAATTTTTATTACCTTTACAATGTTAAATCTATAAAGATATGATTAAGAAGATACTATTACTTGGATCAGGCGAGTTGGGTAAAGAATTTGTCATTGCCTGCAAGCGTCTTGGCAACTATGTTGTAGCGGCAGATAGCTATGAAGGAGCACCAGCAATGCAGGTGGCTGATGAATATGAGGTGATAGATATGTTGAGTGCAGAGCAACTGGACAGCATAGTAGCAAAGCACAAGCCCGATATCATCGTGCCGGAGATAGAGGCTATACGTACAGAGTGTTTCTACGAATATGAGAGACAAGGCATACAAGTTGTTCCTTCAGCCAAGGCCGCAAACTACACGATGAACAGACGTTCGATACGAGATTTGGCCGCTAAGGAATTGGGATTGCGAACAGCAGAATATCGTTATGCCGCTTCGTTGGAAGAGCTGCGCGAGGCTGTCAAGGTTATAGGCATTCCGTGTGTTGTAAAGCCGTTGATGTCATCATCGGGAAAAGGACAGTCATACGTAAAGAGAGAGGAAGATATCGATTCAGCGTGGTATGCGGCAGAGAAGGGTCGAGGTGATGCAAGTGAAGTTATCGTAG
Source organism: uncultured Bacteroidales bacterium (assembly GCA_937892255.1). GTDB lineage: Bacteria > Bacteroidota > Bacteroidia > Bacteroidales > Marinilabiliaceae > W3P20-009. The sequence continues at coordinate 16,297 of CALAUL010000081.1, forward strand.
AGGCTTTCGTCCCATTCGTCAGTGAGATAACGCTGTTGACGGTGACACAGAAGAACGGACCGACGCTATTTTGTAAACCCATAAGCCACAGACAAGAGAGGGGCGATTATCAGGAAAGTTGGCAGCCGGCAGCCATATCAGAAGAGTTTGTAGCGCAAGCACAACAGATGGCAGCAAAAGTAACAGAGGCTCTTGGCGGTGCCGGTATATTTGGTGTGGAATTCTTTATTTGTGAAGATGGCGTTGTCTTCTCGGAACTATCGCCACGTCCGCACGATACAGGCATGGTGACATTGGCGGGAACGCAGAACCTCAATGAGTTTGAATTGCACGCACGAGCAGTGCTTGGCTTGCCAATATCGGATATAGAGTTTATTCGTCCGGGAGCAAGTGCTGTGATATTGGCAAAAGACGATTTTGAAGGTGTGGACTTCGAGGGTGTCGAAGACGTCTTGAAGGAGACAAAGTGCGATATAAGGCTTTTTGGCAAGAACAAAGCCAAGGTCAATCGTAGAATGGGTGTCGTTGTAGCATGGGACGAAAAAGGTGTCGACCCCGAAGGAATAAAGAGAAGAGCGAGAGCGTTGGCAGATAGAGTGACGGTGATAAAACGATAGTCTCCGTATATGATAGAGAAAAGAATTTGTGTAGTAGGCGGAGGTCGTTGGGGGCGCAATCATATTCGCACATTGTCGGAATTAGGTTGTTTGTCGGCCATAGTAGAGAGTGATGAAGAGCGATTGAAAGGATACCGAGAAGAATATCCAAAAGTGAAATGCTATGCCGATATAGAGAAGGCAATAGAAGCACGATATGACGGATATACTGTTGCTGTGCCGGCAGAATTGCACTTTGAAATAGGCTCTCGACTATTGAAAGCCGGTTTAAACGTGATGATGGAAAAACCCATGACGATGTCGGTCGACGAGTCGGTGGAACTTGTAGAACTATCGAAACTTTATGGCGGACGTTTGATGGTTGGACATGTATTGTTGTTTCATTCGGCGATAAGAAAAATAAAACAACTTATAGACGAGGGCAAAGTAGGTGAGTTATGTTATGTATACAGCAACAGATTGAATTTCGGAACTGTACGAACGGAAGAAGATGTCTTTTGGAGTTTTGCACCACACGATATTTCAGTGTTGGATTATCTGGTTGGAAGCAAAGCCATAGACATAAGAGCAAAAGGTTGTGATTATTTGACAGAGGGAATAAGTGACTTAGCAATGGTAGAGCTTGAATATCCGGATAATGTGCATGGACATATCTTTGTGTCATGGCTACATCCGTTTAAACAGCAAATGATAGTCGTTGTAGGTCGAGAAGGAATGATAACGTTCGACGATGCCACAGATAAGGAGGTTAAATACTACAAAAAGAGAGTCGTCTTTGAGAATGGACGTCCTACGGCGGAAAATGGAGAAGTTGAGATAATAGCGTATGAACGAACGCAACCATTGACGGAGGAACTGAAGTGTTTTGCGGAACATTGTGATAAAGATATAGAGATAAACAGAGGAGAAGACGGGCTTGAGGTTGTAAGAGTGTTGAAGAAAGTTACAGAGTTGATGAACAAATAAAAAGAGTATGGAGGCGAAATATTACGTTCATGAGTCGAGTTATGTAGATGAAGACGTAGAGATAGGCGAAGGAACTAAAATATGGCATTTCTGTCACATACAACGTGGAGCGAGAATAGGCGAGAGATGTTCCTTCGGACAAAACGTCAATGTGGCGAATAATGTCAAAATTGGAAATGGTGTCAGAGTTCAAAACAATGTCTCTATATATGAGGGCGTAGAGTTGGAAGATAACGTATTTTGTGGTCCGTCGTGTGTCTTTACCAATGTATTATACCCACGAGCACATTACCCTGTACATGGGAAATACGAACATACACTGATAAAAGAGGGAGCGTCATTAGGTGCTAATTGTACGGTAGTGTGTGGTTGTACCATAGGACGAGGAGCCTTGATTGGATCCGGCTCAGTGGTGACAGAAGATGTAGCGGATTATGCGTTGATGGTGGGAGTTCCGGCAAAAAGGATAGGTTGGGTATGTGAGTGCGGAAAGAGACTTCATGAAAATATGGAATGCGAATGTGGAATGAAATATGAAGAATCAGAAAAAGGGTTGAAAAGGATAAAATAGCAATCAAATTTATTTTGATGAGTGAGTTTTTCTTCGAAAAATTATGAAAAGTTGTATAAATTTATTATCATTACACTTTGAATAAGATAGAGAGAGTAGTAACGCCATAAAAGATAAAGCTATGGAAGAACTGAATACAACTATAGAAGGCCAAGAGTCTGAATCGCAGTTGGTGGAAAACGTAGTCGAGACAGTAGAGTCAGAAAACGTTAAAGAGCCTATTAGGGATAATATAGAAGACCTGACGCGAGAAGAGATAGTCAGCTATTTCAAACGCATCTTGGACACTCATCCGTTGGCAGAGGTCAGTCAACATCTACAAGATCTGCATGACAAATATGAGCAAAAGACATCGCAGTTGAACGATGACCTGCGAGCAAAGTTTGTTGAACAAGGCGGAGATCCATTGGACTTTGCCGGTATTGATGATTTTGCTCATACGACAATGACGACATTGTACGATGAATTTAAGCAGAAACGAGATATTGAAAAACTTGTACAAGACAAGATTCGTCATGATAACTACAAAGAAAAACTCTCTCTCATCGACGAAATAAAGCAATTGTTGAAAGATGGAGATGTCTCTTCGAATTATAATGCCATTAAGTCATTGATAGATAAGTGGGATAAGATAGGTCCTGTTCCGGGAAATGTGTCTCGAGACTTGGGTGCTACGTTTAAGAACTGCAAAGACGAGTTTTATCAGAATGTACGTATAGCACGAGAACTTAAAGAGAATGCATTCAAACATAATTATGAAGAGAAGGTCAAGTTGTGTGAACAAGCAGAAGCATTGATGGAATCATCATCAGCATCAAGTGCGTTCTTCGTATTACAGCAGTTGCATACTCAGTGGAAGAGCATAGGTCCTGTTCCTCGTGCGGAGAGTGACGCACTGTGGGAGAGATTTCGTGTGGCTACATCGAAGGTGAACGAACGTTATCATAGACAGCAAGATAAGATTCGCGACAAAGAGAAAGAAAACTACGAGAAGAAATTAGCTTTGTGCGAGGAGGTAGAGGCTCTTAGCAAGGTGACTTTCAAATCGGCTAAAGATTGTGATAAGGTTGTAAATCAGGTGTTGGAGATACAGCAGAAATGGCGAACCATAGGTTTCGCACCGAAGGAGCATAACGATGACATTTATGCTAGATTTAGAGCCTCTTGTGATGCGATATTTGAGCACAAACGAACCTTTTACAAGGAGTATAATGGAATGCTCAGTGTAAACTTGACTAAGAAAATTGCGTTGTGTGAACGTGCAGAGTCTTTGGCGGATAGTACGGATTGGAAGGTGACAACAGATACACTGATAGGATTGCAAAAACGTTGGAAAGAGATAGGACCTGTTGCGCATAAGCATTCAGATGAGGTTTGGGTGCGATTCCGGACAGCGTGTGATAAGTTCTTCGAGAATAAGAATAAACATTTCAGTGGCCTCGATGAACAATACGAAGGCAATTTGGAAAAGAAAATGGCTTTGATAGAGGAACTGAAAGCATGTCAATTGCCAGAAGATTCTGACGAGCAAATTAAGTTGTTGCAGTCGTTCCAGCAACGTTGGAATGAAATAGGGTATGTCCCGATGAAGAAGAAGAATGAAGTAAATCAGATGTTCTCGCAGCTGATAAACAAACACTTTGATAAATTGGCATCGGACGATATGCAACGCAATATGCAACGCTTCAAAAGTCGTGTGGAGTTGATGTTACACGAAGAGTCGGGAATGGAAAAGTTGAATCATGAACGCAATAAACTTATCACTAAGTTGCGTCAAATGGAGAGTGATGTTGTGACGTTGGAGAACAATATCGGATTCTTCTCGAAGTCGAAACAGTCGGACAGAATGATAAACGAAGTGAAGGAGAAGATAAAAGTGGCGAAGCAGAATATTGATGTCATAAATGAAAAGTTAGACATTCTTGACGCAGTTGTGAAAGACGACTAATGTAAAAGACGAAAAACGAATATTTTGAAGTTGCATGTTCGACAATGTTCGGCATGCAACTTCTTTCTTTTGTTGTTCTATCGTCATTCGAATAGCATTAGAACCTCGTTCGAACAGAATATGAAGTTTGAGCCAATGCAGACGTAGTGCATTTGCAGTGCAATGCCGATGCACACTTATTGCAAACTATAGTTGTCTTGTTGTGCAGTTGTATGTCATTATAATCAAAGTGAGTTTTATTTCACAGAACAAACAATCTCAATATAAATTTTAGACAGCTTCTAAAAATGACTATCTTTGCGCCAATATAGATAAGAATAGATGATGATATATCCGGATAATTTTGAACAGAAGATAAAGTTTGTCAAAGTACGTCAGATGGTCAAACAACTATGTTTAAGCCCATTGGGTGTGGAACAAGTTGACAATATGGCTTTTATGACTGATTGTGACTTGGTGAAAGAACGACTGGGGGAGACATGGGAGATGTGTCATGTGATACAAGAAGAAGAGGGATTTGCGTTGACGGAGTTTTTTGATATTCGAGATGCGTTGAATCGCATAAAGATAGAGGGGCTATATCTCGAAGAAGAGGAGTTGGCCTCAGTGGGGACGATATTAAAGCAAGTGAAGGGCGTAGTAACGTTTTTCACATCGGGCGAAAATCCCAAATATCCTTTGATGGCAAAGCAATCGGCAGATGTTATGTATTTCCCGGTGTTGATGGAACGTATAGAGTCGATTTTGGATAAGTACGGGCGTATTAAAGATAATGCGTCGGCTGAATTGGCTCAGATACGTAGGGAAATATTGGCAAAACAGTCTGCTGTCACTAAGCGTATGAGTGCTATTCTTAAACAAGCTCAAGCCGATGGAATAGTTGATAGTGATGTGTCTATAGCTGTACGTGATGGAAGGACGGTGATACCCGTTCCGGCAGCCAATAAACGTCGCTTGTCGGGTATTGTCCTCGATGAGTCATCGACAGGCAGAACGTCATTCATAGAGCCCACAGAGGTGGTCATGTTGAATAACGAACTGCGAGAATTGGGTTATGCCGAACGTCGTGAGATGATAAAGATACTCACTGAAGTGTCAAATGCAATGCGACCATATCTGCCTGATTTACTTTACTCTGTGAAGTATTTGTCGTATGTCGACTTTGTCAGGGCAAAAGCGAAATATGCTATTTCGATAGATGCTACTATGCCGATAGTAGAAAATCGTCAAGGTATGTATTGGTCGCAAGCAAGGCACCCGCTTTTGTATCTGCAACTTAAGAGTAAAGGCGAAAAGATTGTCCCTTTGGATATAGAATTGGAGTCACCAATGCAACGTATTCTCATCATTTCAGGACCTAATGCCGGTGGAAAGTCTGTCTGTTTACAGACAGTCGGCATGTTGCAATACATGGTACAGTGTGGTATGTTGGTGCCTATGGCAGAGGGCTCCAAGATGGGACTTTTCGATAAGATATTCATCGATATGGGCGACGAACAGAGCATAGAAAACGACCTCTCAACCTATTCGTCTCATCTTACAAACATGAAACACTTTGTGCGTAATGCCTCAGGTCGTACGTTGGTGCTCATTGATGAGTTCGGAACAGGTACAGAGCCAATGCTTGGCGGTGCTATAGCAGAGAGTGTCTTGGCAGAACTAAACAGACGAAAGGTTTTTGGTGTCATAACGACCCATTACACCAACCTTAAGCATTTTGCAGCACAGACAGAGGGAATATACAACGGTGCTATGCTCTTCGACACACACGCCATTCAGCCACTTTTTAAGTTGCAGATGGGACAGCCGGGAAGTTCATTCGCTTTTGAAATAGCTCGTAAAATAGGCCTTTCGGAGAGTATCTTGGCGGAAGCTAAGGAGAAAATGGGACAAGATCATTGGGACTTCGATAAACATCTGCGTGAGATAGTGAGAGATAAACGCTATTGGGAGACAAAACGTCAGCAAGTAAAGGAAAAGGATAAACGTCTTGCCGAAGTCCTTGAACGATATCAGAAGGAGCTGGAGAATGTAAAAAAAGAACGAAGAGAAATATTGGACAAGGCAAAACGTGAGGCCGAAATGCTGTTGGCTGAAGCAAATAAGAAGATAGAAAATACGATACGAGAGATAAAAGAAGTTCAGGCCGAAAAAGAAAGAACCAAGCAGTTGCGTTCGGGACTTACTGATTTCAAAGACAAAGTTGCGGAAGACAATAATGAAGACAACGACTCTTTGGAAAGAAAGATTGCTAAAATCAAAGAACGAGAGCGCAGACGAGCAGAGAAGAAACAAAAAGGTGGAGCGAATACAAATGAAGGCGTTAAGTTTGAATCTGACAACTCTGAGAAGAGAGCATTGGGCGTTGGCGATATGGTGTCAATAGATAATAACGAACATCAAGTCGGCGAAATTATTTCCCTCTCAAACAAAGAAGCCGTCGTCGCAGTTGGAAATTTGCGCACAACCATAAAGTTGTCACGACTCAATATCGTAAGTCGCAACGCAATAAAGAAAGGCCAAAAAAGTATGGTCAATGTCTATGTGTCGAATGTGGGAGAAGCCGTAAGGGAACGAAAGTTGAATTTCAAATCAGAACTCGATGTAAGAGGTATGCGAGCCGATGAAGCGTTAGAGAAGGTCGCTCAGTTCGTTGACGAAGCAGTAATATGTGAACAGCCGCGACTTTCAATCCTTCATGGAAAAGGCAATGGCATATTGCGTCAGACGATACGTCAATATCTGAATACATTACTCTTTGTGGAAAGTGTCCGCGATGAGCATGTGCAGTTTGGTGGCGCAGGAATAACGATAGTGGAGATAGGGTAGAAAACGAGGAAAGAACAACATAAAAGGGTTACAAATAGGTTTATTTAATGATAATCGTTATATTTACACGATTTTTGATAAGTCATGGCGATAAAGAGAACGACAAATAACGGGGTGAGTAAAATGAGATTGATAATATACAGTCTCATAGGATTGTTGGTGGTTTGCGGAGGTGTGTTGGCAATGAAAACACTGACAAAATCGGTAGTAAATCTAAAAGGAGAAAAGACCGAATTTCTGTATATACCAACAGACGCTACATTCGATGATGTCAAGCAACTTTTGAGAATGAAAGATTGGCTTTCTGATGATGTTACCTTTACGCTGATAGCTCAATGGATGAATTATATTGGCAACGTCAAACCGGGCTGTTATGAATTGTCAGATGGTATGACGGCGCGAGAATTAGTCGGGAAATTGCGAAGTGGCAATCAGAAGCCATTTAATGTTACGTTCAACAATATTCGTCAGCTCTCACAGTTGGCCGGAAAGGTGTCGGCAGTGCTGGAATGCGACTCGGCGGAGTATCTTCGCGCTATGACAGACGAGAATCTAATTGCAGAGTTCGGGTTCACAAGAGAGACATTTCCCGCAATGTTCATTCCCAATACATACCAATTCATGTGGAATACCGACGGCGAACAATGGGTGCGTCGTATGCATAGCGAATACGACAAATTCTGGACAAAAGAACGTCAGCACAAAGCCGACTCATTAGGATTGACACGAATGGAAGTTAGTACATTGGCATCTATAATAGAAGAAGAGACAAATAAGAGAGATGAGTATCCGATAATAGCAGGATTGTATCTCAACCGCTTGCGTATTGGAATGCCATTACAAGCTTGTCCGACAATAAAATATGCGTTGGGAGACTTTACCCTTCGCAGAATATTGACAAAGCATCTGCAAGTGGAATCTCCATACAACACTTACCAAAACACCGGGTTACCTCCGGGACCTATTCGTATACCGTCAATAGTCGTCATAGATGCTGTGCTAAATGCAACAGCGCACAAATATCTGTATATGTGCGCCCGTCCGGATGGCTCAGGACGACACAACTTTGCGTCGACAGGAGCAGAACATGCTCGCAATGCACGCATATATCAGCAGGAGTTAAATAAAAAGAAAATATACCGATAAAATATACATACATGGCAAAGAAAGATGAACGACCTATAATCAACGAAAGTGGCTGTATCATTGAGTTGCGTAATGTAACAGTCTTGCAAGAAGAAAATATAGTCTTGCGAGATGTGAATATATCCATTACCTCAGGAGAGTTTGTATACCTGATAGGCAGAGTGGGCAGTGGAAAGTCAAGTCTGTTGAAAACCTTATATGGAGACCTTCCTTTCAATGGAGGAGAAGGCTTTGTCTTGGGCTATGACTTGAATAATCTGCATCGAAGGGAATTGCCATTCTTGCGTCGTCGTATGGGTGTGGTATTTCAAGACTTTCAATTGTTATCAGATCGTAGCGTCTATGACAATCTCACATTTGTGCTGAAGGCTACCGGTTGGACTTCAAAACCGGAAATGGACAAGCGTATACGTGATGTCCTCTCGCAAGTAGACATGGTTCATAAAGGATATAAATTGCCACATCAACTCTCTGGTGGAGAACAGCAACGTATTGCCATTGCACGAGCTTTGCTCAACAAACCATCTCTTATCGTAGCTGATGAACCGACAGGAAACCTCGACCCCGATACAACAGAGTCGCTGATGGAACTGCTCCGTCAGATTAATAAAAACGGAACAACTATTATCATGGCAACGCATAATTACAACGTGATAAAGAAGTTCGCAGCAAGGACATTGAAGTGCGAAAATTCAATTGTCAGCGAAGTCGTTGAAGAGGAAGAGGTATTGGATATGATGTAGAAAAAAATGCCTGACAAATAAATATGGGACAATATAAATGGTATGCGGTATATACCAAGTCACGAGCAGAAAAAAAGGTCGTAGAGGCTTTAGATAAGAAGGGAATAAGGTCGTATTTGCCTATAAGAACGATAGAACGCAAATGGAAGGATAGACGTAAGAAAATTGATGTGCCAATTATAGCATCGTATGTCTTTGTATACATGGACATTGACACGCAAAAAGCAGAAATGTATAACATAACCGGATTCGTCTCTTATGTGTCGGAAAATAGACAACCAAAACCTATACCGGAGAGCGAAATAGATATGATGCGAAAGGCCGTCGATAGTACATGGACATTAGAGGTTAATAACAATACATTTGTAAAAGGCCAAAGGGTAAAACTTAGACGAGAACCGTTGAAAGGTTTAGAAGGAATAGTGACGGATGTCAGTTCAAAAAAAGTACATTTGGTGCTGCCCGCTATCGGCGTAACATTAGTCGTAGATTTGGAACATGCCGATTTCGACTATTTGTAAGTGCAAAACCACATTTTTGGAATACGACATTTCGTCTCAAAAAAATGAAAAATAGAATATGTTTGGTTTTCGTGCAAAATATAGTTACTTTTGCGCAGAATAGTTAAAATGCTAAATGATATGAAATTAACGAAACAATCCATGGGATTCATTGGTGATAATGAAGTCCTGACGTATGAGTTGCAAAACGATGGAGGAATGATCGTAAAGATAACAAACATTGGCGCAACCATCATGAGCATATATGCCGCAGACAAGAATGGTAAATTCGAAGATGTGGTATTGGGTTTTGATGACCCTAAGAAGTATTTGGACGAGACATATCTCAATGATAGTTTTTTCCTCGGTGCAACGATAGGTCGATTTGCCAATCGTATAAAAGATGGTAAATTTACTATAGACTCTAAAGTGTATGATTTGGAGATAAACAATGGTCCTAACCATCTACATGGGGGAACAGGTTCATATCATACAAAATTCTGGGCGTCGGAAGGATTTGAAAGTGATTCGCGCGTAGGAGTGAAAATGTCATACGTCAGTCCTCACATGGAGAATGGTTATCCGGGAGAACTTACAGTAAACGTCGTATTTACGTTGACAAATAATAATGAACTTCAGATTAACTATCAGGCAAAGACAGACAAAAAGACTGTCCTTAACTTGACAAATCATAGTTATTTCAATCTCGCAGCAAAAGGCAATATCTTCGACACCTTTGTATTGATGCAGGCAGACAAATATACCCCAAAAGATGAGACAAATATTCCTTATGGCGATATCGAAAGCGTGAAAGGTACAGCTCTTGACTTTACAATTGAACACAAGATTGGAGAGAGAGTTCACATGTATGAAGATGGATATGACCACAATCTTGTTATAAATGGTGTTCAAGGCGAATTGCGTTTAGCAGCTGAGGCATGGGACGTAGAGAGTGGACGTAAGATGGAGTTCTATACAACAGAGCCAGGCTTCCAATTCTACACAGGACATTATCTTAACGGAAATTACGAACGTAATGGATTGACATTTAGCTCATACGCCGGTTTCTGTTTTGAAGCACAGCATTATCCGGACTCTCCTAACCATGCGTCATTCCCAACAACGCTTTTGAAACCGGGTGAGACATATTCTCAAACAACAGTATACAAGTTTGGAATAAAGGAATAAGTTTCATGTTTTTGGCACGATTTTGATATATGACACACGTCTGATTTATTGGGCGTGTGTTTTTTCATGAAACATTCTCACGATAGGCGCACTTATTAGCGCACAATCTGTAATTTGACAATATTAAATGCGTATTTAAGAGTCCTTTAATACTACTTAAATACGCATTGTTATCTGTTTGTCTTATTCTTTTCTCTTAGTTGAGAAGGAAAGTCGTTACATTCTTTTCAATTCGTTTTTCGATGTTGTCACTTTCTGACTTGACAAACTTCTCGCCTGTGATATTCTCGTACAACTCGATGTAACGTTCTGTTATTGATGCCACAATGTCGTCTGTCATTTCGGGAATAACTTGTCCATTTTTGCCCTGGAAGCCATTATCCATAAGCCACTGACGTACGAACTCTTTCGAGAGCTGACGTTGAGCCTCTCCTTTCTCAAAACGCTCTTGATAACCTTCGGCGTAGAAGTAGCGAGATGAGTCCGGAGTATGTATCTCGTCGATGAGATATATCTTGCCATCGCGTTTGCCAAATTCATATTTAGTGTCAACGAGGATAAGTCCCTTTTTGCTTGCAATCTCTGTGCCACGTTGGAAGAGAGCGTAAGTGTATTTTTCGAGCTGTTCATAATCCTCTTTGCTGACAAGACCTTGTGCTATTATCTCTTCCTTAGATATGTTTTCATCATGACCCTCGTCTGCTTTTGTCGTCGGAGTGATGATCGGCTTGTCGAACTTCTGGTTTTCCTTCATTCCGTCTGGGAGCTGAATACCACAGATCATTCTGTTGCCGGCCTTGTAGTCGCGCCATGCACTGCCCGTTAGATATCCGCGGATAACCATCTCAACTTTAAACGGCTCGCACTTAACACCAATTGTTACCATTGGGTCTGGGGTCGCTATTTTCCAGTTGGGAACAATGTCGGTTGTGGCATCGAGAAACTTAGCTGCTATTTGGTTCAATACCTGTCCTTTGAAAGGAATACCTTTTGGCAATACCACGTCGAATGCAGAAATACGGTCGCTCACAACCATTGCCATATAACGATTGTTGATGTTGTATACATCGCGCACTTTACCCTTATAGACGCTCTTCTGTCCCGGGAAATTAAAGTTGGTTTCTACTACAGCTTTACTCATTTGTATTGATATTTTTAATTGTTTTCTTTGTCTTTTTGCTCTCGGCGTTGTCGAAGGCGTCGACTATGCGCTGAACGAGTTTGTGTCTCACTATGTCATTAGCACCAAATTCTACGATTTTAAGTCCTTCAACGTTACGCAATATCTTCATGCAGTATATCAGACCGCTGTTTGTTGTCTGAGGTAGGTCTATCTGTGTTACATCGCCTGTGATGACGAATTTCGCATTTTGTCCCATGCGGGTAAGGAACATCTTTATTTGTGGAATGGTCGTGTTCTGAGCCTCATCGAGAATGACAAATGCGTTGCTGAGCGTTCTGCCTCGCATAAAGGCCAACGGCGCAATCTGTATGACGCCTGTTTCGAGAAACTCTTTGAGTTTCAATGCCGGTATCATATCCGATAGCGCGTCATATAGAGGTTGTAGATAAGGATCGATTTTCTCTTTCATGTCGCCGGGAAGGAATCCCAACTTCTCTCCGGCTTCAACAGCTGGTCGACTGAGAATAATGCGTTTGACACTCCTGTTTTTCAGTGCTCTGACGGCTAATGCTATTGCAAGGTATGTCTTGCCCGAACCGGCGGGTCCAACGGCAAAGAGCATATCGTTATCTGATGCCGCATCGACAAGGTGTTGCTGGTTGGTGCTTCGTGGTTTGATAGGGTGCCCGTCGACAGAGTGTACAATGGTCGTGCCATCGTTGGGACGAAGCATATTGATATTGCCCGACATGATGTCGGTAATAGCCTTTTCTGTCAGGACGTTATATTCGTGATAATATTGTATGAGTGCTGTAATCTTTTCCTCAAAGTCGGCTACCATTTCGGCATCTCCCATCGCTTTTATCCAGTTGCCTCGGCATACGACATTGAGCTTTGGAAAAGAACTTCTAATGAGCTCCAACTTGGAATTGTTCGTTCCACAGAACTCAATTAGGTCTACTTGTTCCAAATAGATTAGTTTTTCAATCATATTATATCTGAATATTTCTTATTTTTGTGGCAAAGATACAAATAAATAACGAGAGAGAGTTTTGTTTGATATAATATTAATTTTCTGATAAGCTGATTTATTTTAAGAGACAACGAAATGGACAAAACATTACAGAAATACAAGGAGTTTACTGAAGTATTGGACCGTCTGAGAGTGGAATGTCCTTGGGACAGAGAACAGACTTGGGAAACCTTGCGCACTATGACAATAGAGGAAGTCTACGAACTTGCCGACGCTATAGCCAACAACGATGTGCCAAACGTGAAAAAAGAACTTGGCGATGTCTTTCTGCATATAGCCTTCTATGCCAAGATAGCAAAAGAAAAGGGCTATTTTGATATGGCAGATGTCCTCCAGTCGTTGAGTGAGAAACTGATATATCGTCACCCCCATATCTTTGGCAATGTTGAAGTCGCCGATGCTGACGCTGTCAGCCGAAATTGGGAGCAACTCAAGCTGAAAGAGAAGGATGGCAACAAAAGCGTCCTCTCCGGAGTGCCCAATGCCCTGCCGGCTCTGATAAAAGCTTATCGAATACAGGGAAAAGCCAAAGGTGTAGGCTTTGACTGGAATAACGTCGCTCCGGTGTGGGACAAAGTAAAGGAAGAACTCGACGAATTCAGAGAGGAAGCAGATGCCTCTAATCGTGATGCCATGGAAGACGAAATGGGCGATATCCTCTTCTCTATCGTCAACATCTGCCGTTTCTACAAGATAAATCCGGAAGACGCACTTGAGCGTACAAATCGTAAATTTATCCGACGTTTTTCCTACGTCGAAGAACAGACTATTGCCAAAGGACGTAGCATGAAAGATATGTCGCTCGATGAGATGGACGTATTGTGGAACGAGGCAAAACGTATTGAAAAAGGAAATAAATAACTGTATCGAATTATGTACTATATAGGCAATAGCATAATCAAAGGCAATGAGATAGCATCATTGAAAGACCAACGTTTTACGGGGGTCGATGGCGAACTATATGAATTGTTTAAAGTAGAAGATGGCAAACCACTTTTTCTCTCCGACCATTTGGCGCGTTTCTCGGCGAGTATCATTAGCAACGGCAGGAAGTTGCCCGACAGCTTCGACAGATTGCCACAACTTATAGACTATCTTATATTAGTCAACGGCAAGAAGACTTGCAATGTACGCCTGTGCCTCTCGGCTGATGACCTTTTTCAAGGAGGTTTTGTGCCAAGTGATTACCCGACAGAACAAATGTACAAAGAAGGCGTGCGTTGTATGGTGCTCAATGCTGTGCGTGAACAACCGGCAGCTAAGATATATCATGCCAACATGCGTCAAACGGCACAACGACAACAAGCTGAAGAAAACGTCTTTGAGTCGATACTCGTCAACGAATCGGGTCAAGTGACAGAAGGAAGTCGCTCAAATATCTTCTTTGTCAAAGACGATGTCTTATATACAGCTCCCGACGATAAAGTTCTCGGGGGAATAGTAAGAAAGAAACTAATTGAGTTGTGTCAACGTAATAGCATAAAAGTAGAGTTTTCTACTATTTTTGTAGAAGACATAGAGAAGTACAATGCGGCATTCATTACGAGCACGCCGGTATGTATATTACCTATTTCGTCCATAATAGGAGAGAGGTGTGCAACGTATGATGTAGAGAACTCATTGGTGAGAAAGGTTATGGACCTGATGAAGGAAAATATCCGTATCACGAAAAGTAAATGATAAAAATTAATCGTAAATATGTATATGAAAATTGTAAAGTTATTATTTGGATTATCAATTGTAGTTTTGGCGGCGGCGTGTTCGGACGATAAGATTGATTATGTCCCCGAAAGTGCTAAATTGGAGTACGATGTAAACTACTCGGAAGATTTGAAAAGTAGCGGTATTGCCGGGCAGTTCTTGCCTCGTAAATTGTCAGGAGTGTACAGTGAAGAAGGTGTGAAACTGTCGACAACAGGTGCATTGGGAATGTTCAAACTTGATATTGTATTGACACCTCAAAAGAGTTTCGTCGTTGTTGATTTGGAAGATCAACACATGATGATGGAATTGAACCAAATCCTCAATGACATGGCAACAGTGAGTACTGACAGCTTCGTGACTATTCTCAACGATGATACTCTGTTTGAAATAGCCGGTTGGCATTCTAAACTGATGACTCTCAATTGCAATACCAAAGAGAAGTTGGGCAACGACTTGAAGATAAGTGTCTTTTATGTGCCGGCAGACTTTGAACGTGAATTTAAATTCGTAGAGAATGCTCCGATGACTAAGATTCCGGGCATGATAACAGCAATGAGCATACAGCTTGGTGTATCGAATGTCTTGGCAACTCTCAATAATGTGGAGGACACAAAGGTTGAGCCGTCTAATTTCTTCGAACCACGCAACTGTCGCAACGTAAGTCTTGCTGAGGTTGACTCTCTTTTCAATAAGTACATGAAGTAAAGACGTCGCTTGTCAATAGAACAAGGGTGTATCAATCAGAAAACGATTGGTACACCTTTTTTTATATCTAATTTCCTTACGGCAGAACAAAATAAAGTCCAAACAAAAAGGGATTGCCCCGGGAAAGGACAATCCCCTATAACCCAAATTTATGAAAAAACCTATAGGACATGTTTCACAACACATCCGGTGACAAAAATAGCAAATTATATTGAAAAACAAAAACAATATCTTTTTTGTTTTGATATGGCTGAAAATCGATGTGTTGCGGATTTGAAATGCGTCAATGCTTTAAATGTTGTACACCAATATGTTTCGCAACGGTAGGAGTAGGTTTAAAATACTACAAGCCTTAGCGTAATATCTTTCTTTTGGATTATAAATAATACAAGCAAAAAAAGACGAGACACATATTTGTGTCTCGCCCGTTATGTTGAATGTGTATAAATTACTATTTCAAGTTTGCGAAAGCCTTCTTCATATTCTCTACAGCCTGACGTAGTTTATCTTCGCTTGCTGCGTAAGAGAGACGGATATAACCTTCGAGACCGAATGCCGAACCTGCAACAGTTGCTACATGACCTTCTGCGAGGAGATAGAGCGCCAGGTCATCAGAGTTTGCAATCACTTTGTCCTCGAACGACTTGCCGAGATATGCTGTTACATCAGGGAAGATATAGAATGCTCCCGGAGGTGTTGCCATCTTCAAGCCCGGTATCTCGCGGAGAAGCTCCAACATCATATCTCTGCGCTTCTTAAACTCTGCCGTCATGGCGAGCGACGCCTCGTTGCTCTCGTTCAATGCAGCTATAGACGCAGCTTCAGCAATAGTGCATACACCCGATGTCATCTGACCCTGAAGTTTCGTACATGCCTTAGCTATTTCGATAGGAGCCGCAATGTAACCAACGCGCCAGCCTGTCATGGCATATCCTTTTGACAAACCGTTGCAAAGCACCGTGCGCTCTTGCATTCCCGCCATCTGTGCGATAGAAGCATGCTTCTCATCGTATGTTATCATATCGTATATCTCGTCAGAGAGCACGATGATGTTCGGATACTTGCGGAGGACAACAGCCAACGCTTCCAACTCGGCAGCCGAATACATCGAACCTGTTGGGTTTGATGGTGAGTTGAGTATGAGCATCTTCGTTTTAGGAGTAATGGCTGCTTCAAGTTGTGCAGGTGTCATTTTGAAGTCCTGATCCAATCCGGCAGGAACAATAACGTTCTTTCCCTCTGCGAGCGTAACAAGGTCTGTATAACTAACCCAATATGGAGCCGGAATAATCACCTCGTCGTCTTTGTCTATCAGACAGAGTATTACGTTTGCCAATGAGTGTTTACCTCCGGCAGATACAACAACCTGTGTGAAGTCGTAGTCAAGATTTAATTCACGTTTTAGTCGTGCACATACAGCTTTGCGCAATTCCGGATATCCGGGAACTGGCGGATAGTGTGTCATGTTATCATTTATTGCCTGTATGCCGGCGGCTTTGATGTGCTCCGGTGTGTTGAAGTCTGGCTCTCCAACCGACAAGTTGATAACGTTAAGACCTTGTGCTTGCAATTCGCGACTCTTCTGCGACATGGCCAATGTTGCAGACTCCTGCATAGCCATCAAACGAGATGATAATAGACCCATAAATTACTTATTGTGTTTTTGTTTTTATCCTTAATTTTACGAGTGCAAAGATATTTCTTTTATTTTCTTTATACAAGTATCTGCCCATGCTTATTAAGATAATTTGTGAAATTGCATTTTGTGATGTTTAAAATATAACAGTAATATGGCAATCTGTACACGGTTGTTTGCCATTTATACTGTGATTGCTTTATTGTCTCGTTGCGATGTCTCTTTTGTTCTGTGTGTATGCTTTGTTGTTTTGTCTCGGTGATGGTCGGAGTGCGATGTGTGGTTGTTTTATTTCTCTTTCTTGTTGTCTGTTGTAGGGTTGAAAAGATGCTTATGATAGCGAATGGAGATGTTTAAACTTCGACTTTTACTTTTAAAGTCGAAGTTTTATGCTCGCCACACCGTAACGTCACCGTAGATACGCCTTGATGTTGGCGGCGTCTTGTCGGTATATGACCATGGTTTGAATGGGGCGCATCTTTTGCCTTATTTGTACAATGTTATGCTCTTGTTGTGTTTTCAATGTCTCATTCGGCACTACATAAACATTTTTTCTCGGAGAAATCGGCTTTTATTGCAGTATCCGATTATCTTTGCCACTATGATATGGAAGTTTGAACGTTCGCCCGAAGCTGTAGCAAGGCTACGTAGGGTAGTAAAGAGGTCCGATAGGAATTGGACTGTCAGATTGAAATATAATGTCGTGTGTGTCATGCGACGCTCTCAGCCACGTGATGCCAGGAGTAAGGCTCAACTGGAATGTAGAGAGCGGTTCCGTCTTGTAAATGAGAAAGTTGCGGAGGAGTTTAAAGATGTTAAACGTCAATCGTATTGGCGGGCGCAAGCTAAGAAGCATGGATATAAGACGGCAAGAGGGTATGCCCGTGCGTACTTCATGAAGGAGGTACTTTCAGAGGAGAGTCGAACTGTCGAGCAACATGTGACTGTTGCCAAGACAACGTATAAACATGTGATGTCGGAAGTGGCTGTTATAGAGCCTCTTCGAAAAGGAGAAAATGCCGTATATGGCAAATATGTAACGTGTCAGACTGATAATGACAATGATAGGGCAGTGCGTGATACGGCACCGCCGGAATAGTAACGTGATTTCCCATTTCTGTTTTTATAATTCGGCACAGATAATGGCTTTATCTCGAAATAAATCCATGAAAAGTTTGACCACGTGACGATAATTTGCTACTTTTGACGACTTGAATAGAGTGAAAACGTATTAAACGAATATTACACAATATGGCAAAAGTTGCATTTATTACGGGTATTACAGGTCAGGACGGAGCGTATTTGGCTGAATATCTTTTGAAAAAGGGTTATATAGTGCATGGTTTGAAGCGTCGTACATCGCTTATCAACACAGATCGTATCGATCATATATATCAGGACCCACATACGGAGAATCGTAATTTCTTCCTTCACTATGGAGATTTGACCGATTCGGGCAACCTCATTCGTATCATACAGGAGATACAGCCTGATGAGATATACAACCTTGCAGCGATGAGTCATGTAGCTGTATCTTTTGACTCACCTGAGTACACCGCCAATGCTGATGGCATAGGAACATTGCGTATCTTGGAAGCAATCAGATTGTTGGGACTTACAAAGAAGACACGTTTCTATCAGGCATCGACGAGTGAGCTCTATGGCTTGGTGCAGGAAGTTCCACAGTCGGAGAAGACTCCATTTTATCCACGTTCGCCGTACGCTGTAGCTAAACTTTATGGCTATTGGATAACAGTCAATTATCGTGAGGCTTATGACATTTATGCTTGTAATGGTATTCTTTTCAATCATGAGTCACCGCTTAGAGGTGAGACGTTTGTGACACGTAAGATAACACGTGCTACGGCTCGTATAGCGTTGGGCTTGCAGGATAAGTTATATTTGGGTAACCTCTCAGCTAAGCGAGATTGGGGTCATGCGAAGGACTATGTACGTGCTATGCATCTTATTTTGCAGCAGGATAAAGCAGAGGACTTTGTTATCGCAACAGGTATTACGACAGAGGTTCGTGACTTTGTGAAGATGGCCTTCAATCATGTAGGCATAGAGCTTGAATTTAGAGGAACGGGAGTAGATGAGAAAGGCATTGTTGTAAAGTGCAACAATCCTGAGTATCAGATAGCAGAGGGTACTGTCGTTGTAGAGGTTGACCCTAAGTATTTCCGTCCAACGGAGGTAGACTTGCTCATTGGTAATCCGGAGAAGAGTAAGAAGAAACTTGGTTGGGAGCCAGAGTATGACCTTGCTGGATTGGTGAAGGATATGATGGATTCGGACATCAAGGTGATGAAGAAAGAGGTGTATCTCAAAGAGGGAGGTTATCAGACACTCAACTATTTCGAATAATGGAGAAGAGTAGTAAGATATATGTGGCAGGGCACCGCGGTTTGGTGGGCTCTGCCATTGTTCGTAACTTGGAGAATAAGGGCTATACGAACATCATAGGAAAGACGCATTCGGAGTTGGATTTGACTGATTCGCGTGCCGTAGATATGTTCTTTGAGGTAGAACGTCCGGAGTATGTCTTCCTTGCAGCCGCTAAGGTAGGTGGTATAATGGCAAATAATACATACCGCGCTGATTTTATCTTAATCAACTTGCAGATACAAAACAATGTCATAAGCGCAGCACATCGTTACGGTGTCAAGAAACTAATGTTCTTGGGTTCGTCGTGTATCTATCCGAAGATGGCAAAGCAACCGCTTGTTGAGGAGTGCCTTTTGACGGATGAATTGGAGTATACCAATGAGCCGTATGCGTTGGCAAAGATAGCCGGCATTCGTCTTTGTGAGTCGATGAACTTGCAATATGGCACAGATTACATAGCTGTCATGCCGACAAATCTATACGGTTATAACGACAACTACGATTTGGAGAAGAGTCATGTCTTGCCGGCCATGATACGCAAGATGCACCTTTGTCATGCTCTCGAGCAGGGTAGAATGGACGACATACGCAAGGATTTGAACAAACGACCTGTTGAGGGTGTCGACGGCAATGCTTCGCAGGAGGAGATAATGCGTATATTGAACAAATACGGCGTTGTTGTTGAGGGTGATAAGGTAGCGCTTAACCTTTGGGGTTCAGGAACGCCATTACGTGAATTTTTGCACTCTGACGACATGGCAGACGCTTGTGTCTTCTTGATGGAGAATGTCAGCTTTAAAGACATCGTGGGCAGTAGAGATATGAAGGAAATTCGTAATACGCACATCAACATAGGCAGTGGCACGGAGCTTACCATAGCGCAGTTGGCCAATATCGTTAAGGATGTTGTTGGCTTTGATGGTGAACTTCGTTGGGATGCGACGAAGCCAGATGGCACACCTCGTAAGTTGATGGACGTGAGTCGTCTTGCTAAATTGGGTTGGACGTATCGCATAAAACTTAGAGAAGGCATAGAGGGTGTATATGCCAACTATGTAGAGTAGATATCAGCCGATAAAAGTATAGCCCCGTAACACTTGGTTTCAGACATGATGTTACGGGGCGTTTTTATTGCAAGACTTTGCGTTATGTGCGTACTCTCTTATCTAAGGCTATTGGTGATATACTCGACAAACTCATCTGGCTTGGTACAGCTGAATATATAACTTTTTCTATCTGTGCGTATTAGTATCATGTTGTCCTCTTCTGTGGCGTACATTGTGTATAAGCCTATCTTTTTGCTATAGAAAAAACCAAAATAGCCCAACATGCCACCGCTACCAAATATGCGAATAGACTTATTTAGGTCGCTCTTGGATAATCTGCGTACTTCTCTGATGTCGTGTAATGGTATCTCTATGTTGCCGAATACCTTTTTGAGAGTCACTTGTTCTATGTCTGCATTAAGTTGTGTCGGCACAAATCCGATGGTGATGATTAGTGCCAACGCAAGTAAGATTTGTAATGGAACTTTAAGCCATCTCTCGGACTCTTCAATAGGAACATATTCAAGGGCTATTATTGCCCCTATGATAAGAAGGGTGGTTAATATGCTGATGACCATTACCTGCTTGCTCCAACGAAACGGAACTGAAAAATTATTGTTGTATCGTGTCATGATTTATGCTTTTGTGGAGATGTTACGTCTGTGAGATGCAAATGTTACGAAAAGGAAATAAGTGGAGTATAATGGCGTTTAAACGCAGTTTAAGCAGTGTTTAAATGCTGTTTAAACGGTGATAAATATGCGTTTTGCAGGTATGAATAAAAGCACTATATTTGCAGAATACAAACTATAAAACAATACAAATTAATGAAACGATTATTACAAACGATGGCAGTTTCGGCAATGATTGTTGCTTGTTCTGCCGACAAGACGAGCGTGCCACCGGCTATACCTCAAGACCCGGAGATAGAGGCAAAGGTAGAGCAGACTTTGAGTAAGATGACTCTCGATGAGAAGATAGGACAGATGCTACAGCTCAATCTCGATTGTTTTGGCAAGCCGGGAACATTCGCCGAAGGTTTCGAACTCGATGAGGGTAAACTCGATACTTTGATTGGTATCTACAAGGTGGGATCGGTTCTCAATGCCCCACAGAGCAATGCTCTCAAGAAAGAACATTGGACAAAGATTATCAGTAAGATACAAGATAAGTCAATGGAAGTGATGGGTATCCCATGTGTCTATGGCGTAGACCAAAACCACGGTACTACCTATACTCAAGAGGGTACGTTCTTTCCACAGAATATCAATATGGGAGCCTCTTTCAACCGTGAACTTGTCAGACAAGCTGGTGCTATAACAGGCTATGAGACACGTGCTTGCAACATAACATGGACATTCTGTCCGACGATAGACCTTACACGCGTGCAGAGCTGGCCTCGCGTATGGGAGAACTTTGGCGAAGATAGCTATCTCAACGGTCAAATGGGAATAGCTGCCACATTAGGTTTTCAGGGTGATAACGCCAATAAGGTAGGACAAGAGAACATCGCCGCTTGTTTGAAGCACTACATGGGTTATGGTGCCGCTACATCAGGCAAAGACCGTACTCCGGCACAGATAAGTGTATCAGACCTGAAAGACAAGCACTTCACTCCGTACAAAGCAGCTTGCGAAGCAGGTGCATTGTCGGTGATGGTCAATTCGGGCTCTATCAACGGTATGCCATGTCATGCCAACTACGAGATTCTCACCGAATGGCTTAAAGAGGGCTTGAACTGGGACGGTGTCGTTGTTACGGACTGGTCGGATATCAACTATTTGTTCCAACGTGAAATGGTAGCCAAGGACAAAAAAGAGGCTATCAAAATGGCTATCAATGCAGGTATCGATATGTCGATGGACCCATATAGCGTCGACTTCTGCGTGCTTTTGAAAGAACTTGTCAACGAGGGCGAGGTGCCAATGAGTCGTATCGATGATGCAGTACGTCGCATATTGCGCATGAAGTATCGTTTAGGATTATTCGACACACCAAATACCAAGCCGGAAGACTATCCGAAGTTCGCTTGTGAAGAGTTCGCTCAGACAGCGTTGAAAGCTGCCGAAGAGTCAATGGTATTGCTGAAAAACGAAAACTCAACACTGCCTCTCAAGAAGGGCGCAACGATACTTGTCACAGGACCTAATGCCAACTCTATGCGTTCGCTCAATGGCGGTTGGTCGTACTCATGGCAAGGCCATTATGCGCTGAAATACGCCAATCAGTACAACACCATTCTTGAGTCTATGACAGCTAAGTTCGGTGAAACAAACGTGCTCTACGAACCGGGTGTTGTCTACAATGAGGAGAACTGGATAGAGGATAATGCAGTGGGTGTTGACAAGGCTGTGGCAAAAGCTCGTCAGGCAGATGTCATAGTGGCATGTATTGGAGAAAATTCATATTGCGAGACACCGGGAAATATCAACGACCTGACTCTATCACGCAACCAACTCGACCTCGTAGCAGCCCTTGCAAAGACAGGCAAACCTATCGTGTTGGTTCTTAATATAGGTCGTCCGCGTATCATCAGAGAGATTGTTCCTTTGGCTTCGTCGATAGTGAATATCCTCTTGCCAAGCAACTACGGTGGCGATGCATTGGCTAATCTCCTCGCCGGAGAAGCAAATTTCAGTGGCAGACTGCCATACAGCTATCCTATCGAGCCTAATGCACTCACTACATACGACTTCAAGATGAGCGAACAAGTAGCTACTATGGCAGGCGATTACAACTACGACGCTAATGTCTACATGCAGTGGCCTTTTGGCTACGGATTGAGTTACACAACATTCGAATACTCTAACCTCAAGTGCGACAAGACCGTCTTTGGTGCTGACGATATATTGACCTTCACCGTAGACGTTAAGAATACGGGTGACAAGAAGGGCAAAGAGGCTGTGCTGTTGTATAGTCGCGACATTGTGGCTTCGGTGGTACCTGACAATCGTCGTTTGAGGGCTTTTGAGAAAATAGAGCTCGAGCCGGGCGAGACAAAGAGTGTGACACTGACATTGAAAGCGAAAGACTTGTCGTTTGTCGACTATAAAGGCAACTGGAAACTCGAAGACGGCGACTTCCGCATAATGGTGGCAAACCAAAGCATTGTCGTCACAAAGCAATAGAAGTGTAGAGCATAATTAGCTCCATATCGCAAGCCTCGAATGCCATTAGGGTGTTCGGGGCTTTTCTCGTTTGTGGACATTCTCATTTATTCTCGAAATAAATTCATGTAGCGTCTTAGAGTAGTGCGATAATTCCTTATCTTTGTCACTTTAAAGCATTATCGTATCTCTTCCTAAGAGAGATATTGTAGCAAAAAGACAGATAATAAGATGCCAGAAATAAAGATACAAAATGCTGTAGCACATAGTGCCGATGTGCGCTTTGCTCAGCCTGTCAATTTGACCCTCTCGGAGGGAGAAAACCTTACTATAATAGGTCCTAACGGTGCCGGTAAGTCGTTGCTCATCGACCTTATGATGGGCAAGATACGTTGTAAGAGTGGTTCGGCTCGCATAGAACACGATGGTCAGGAGTTGCGTTTCTTTGACCTCAAGTATATCTCATTCCGCGATATATACCGCATGGCAGGTTCTGACGGAGGGTATTATCAGCAGAAGTGGAACGCCACAGAGAACGAAGAGTCTCCTTTCGTTGCCGACTTGCTCGGACGGACCAAGATAGAGAAAGCGCGTGATATAATAGCCGACTTGCGAATGGAGAGTGTCGTGGAGAAACGCCTGATAAACCTCTCGAGTGGTGAGTTGCGCAAGATGCAGATTCTCCGTGCATTGATGGCTTATCCTAAGTTGCTCATCATCGACAACCCCTTCATAGGTCTCGACGCCGAGAGTCGTGCAACGGTAAATGCTCTTCTGAAGAAGATACACGAGACTGACAAGACACAGATAATACTCGTCATAACCAATACCAAGGATATGCCCGAATGGATAGAAAAAGTGTTGCCCGTTGTCGATATGTCTGTAATGCCAACTATGACACGTGAGACATTCCTCAGCGACAGTGCTTTGCGTAGTATAATGTTTCCCAATACTGACAATGAAGAGATTGTACTTCCCCGACAAGAGATGTCTGACTGTTCCGACTACCTCAATGCAGTCATCTTCAATAGCGTCAATGTGCGTTATTACACCAAGCAGATACTACGTGACGTCTCGTGGGTGGTACGTCGCAACGACAAATGGGCATTGCTCGGCAAGAACGGTTGTGGCAAATCGACACTCCTAAGCCTAATCTGTGGCGACAATCCGCAAGGTTATGCCAACGACATTACGCTCTTCGACCGCAAACGCGGAACAGGCGAGAGTATATGGGATATTAAGAGCCATATCGGCTACCTCTCGCCCGATATGCATACATATTACAGGGAGAATATATCGTGCGAAGATGTTGTCTCTTCGGGATTCTTCGACCAGATTGGTCTCTACCGCAAGCCTAATGACCTGCAACGTGCCATGGCGCGTCGTTGGCTCAAAACATTTCATGCCGAGCATATTGCCGACAAGCCTTTCCTCTCATCGTCGTTTGGTGAACAGCGTTTGGCTCTCTTGGTAAGAGCTTTTGTCAAAAGTCCGTCGTTGCTTATCCTCGATGAGCCTCTCCACGGCCTCGACGAGTCGAAGAAACGTATTGCCAAAAGGGTAGTAGAGCAGTATTGTCGTGAGAAGAACGCCACCCTTATTTACGTGACGCACTACGAAGAGGAGATTCCCGAATGCGTGACAGAACGCAAGACGTTGGTGAAACCCGAATAGTAATCTTTAAACATCATAACCATGAATACTATAGCCATCATAAATATCATTTTCGTCAATGCTATTATCATCTTTGGCGTCAGTTACTATTGGAGTAAGTGGACATTCAAACTCTTCAAGCCATACAAATGGCAAGAGAAGGTAAACCTAAAGCTCCTTCACAAGGGCATTGAGGAGGTCGAACGTCGCGATAAAGACAAGGTGCGCACGTATACATTTTGGTATCTGCTGGAATATCTTGACGAGTCGCAGATTGAAGGCTCTCTGATATGTGCCGGCATTGAGAACACTACCATACCTCTGCTCATGCGTCTGCAAAACAACGAGCGCGACATGGTCATCGTCGACCCGTTCGAAAACAAAAACGAGATAGTAGAGCACGAGAATTGCAACGGAGAGATAACCAAGGAGAAGAAGCAGATAGATTTTGTGAAGTTCGACGACCTCTCGAAGCGCGAAGAGTTTGCTATGAATACTTCTATCATTAGCGGACGTATATGCGACGAGATAGTGAAGGTAGATAAGCCGATGGCTTTTGTGGAGATTGACAGTGTGTCGTTCGACGATGTGTACACCTCGCTTGTACATGTCTATGCACATCTTGCTAAAGGTGGCGTCATAGTGGTGCATGACTATAACCATATTTGGACGGAGGTCAAAGCTGCTGTCGATAAGTTTCAGATGTCGGTGCCGGAGAGTTTCATTCCTATTGCCGACTCGTACGGCAGTGTCGTAATGGTTAAAAACAGACTATAAATCATGTCGGAGCGTTGGAGAAGACTTTTGCCGAGTCGTAAGACATTGTCGGTGATACTTACTGTCGTGTCGGTGCTACTCACTCTCTATTGCACGGTGGAACTCATCGAACGTCTGACAACGGCAAAGGCTGATGTTTACGCTTCGCTCGCAGAGGTGTTGTCTTTGAGGTGGCTTCTCTTGATGGAGATATTGTTGTTCGTGGTCAATATCTCGTTGGAAGCTCTCAAATGGTGGTTGGTCAACGGACGCAACTATGAGCGGTATTCGTGGTGGAGAGTATATGTCACAGTGCTTGTTGCTATTGCTTTTGGCGGGGTGACGCCGGGAAGGTTGGGCGAACATGTTGCACGTATGCAAGATGGTGCGGGTAAGTCAGACGCTCTGGTTGGTTCGTTGGTGTCGAGCATAGTGCAGACGATGGTTATCGTTGTCTTTGCTTTGGTGGGTTCGTATTTGTATATTGGAGGTTGCATATCCGACATATCAGATGATAGAACGTTTTTCATAGTAACTATTATTGTCGTGCTGATCCTGTTGGTTGTAGTCTCTTTTCTTTTTAGATATGCCTTGCTCCGATGGCGCAACAATGAGTACACGCAACGTTTTACCATACGTCGACTTGGGACGATATTCGCAGTCAACGCTTTGCGATATGTCGTTTTCGCTACACAACTTGTGTTGCTCTTGGTCTACGATGATATGTCGTTGTTTGTCGATGTCTTCATCGTTGCAACTATCTATTATCTTTGCATCACTCTTTTGCCAACTATCAACATTGTAGATATTGGCGTAAAGAACGAAATGGCAGTCATTGCTTTTGGCTCTCTTTTAACCGAGCCGAGTATATTTACAGCCGTGTTTGTCGTTTGGTTGTTGAATACCTGTCTGCCGTCGTTGCTCGGTCTGATGGTCAACATCGGTCTGATGGTCAGACGAATAGTCGTGAGGTGATGTAGTCACTTATAAACCATTTATCTTCGTTTATCATGTAGAGGTTGTTGCGCACGACAACGGAGCCGTCGCCAATGAAAGGACTTACATTTTCCAAGAAGTGCCTTTTGTATTTGTCACCTATAGCAGCGATGTCGGCAATATCCAAACCGGCCGAAGTGCGTAAATTGAGCATGACTTGTTCGTTGTAGATGTCGTCGGCAGAGAGAGTCTCGGTGTCGAAGTACTCGAGATTGTCCCTCAAGGCTCTTATGTAGTGAGCAATGTCGTACGTATTCGAGCGACGACTATTGCCCGACAAAGAGCATGCCGCCGGACCGAACCCATAGTATGGAATGCGATGCCAATATGAAGTGTTGTGTCGGGAGTGGAATCCCTTGCGTGCGTAGTTCGAAATCTCGTAATGCTCATAGCCGGCCTCATTGAGTTTGTGCGTGAGCAGTGAATATTGTTCTGATACATCGTCATCGGTAGTAGGAGAAAGTAGGCCTTTTTGCAACATGTTGTAGAAGTGCGAACCATCCTCATACGAGAGAGCATAGGCTGACAGATGAGGGACGTTCATGGCGATAAACTTCTCTATGTCATTGGCATAGTCGTAGCCTTTGTGCTGAGGCAGTCCGTAGATGAAGTCGATACTGATATTGGTAATGCCATTGTTACGAAGTGTCCCTACAGCCTGACTGACACGTGCGGCATTATGTCTGCGATTCATCATCTTCAGCATATTATCGTCGAGGCTCTGCACGCCCATGCTTACACGGTTGACGCCCATGTCGACAAGCATTTTTGCCAATTCGTACGTCATATCTTCGGGGTTGCACTCCACGGTATATTCCACCACAGAGGAGAGGTCGAAATGTTCCCTCACGGCAGAGAGTAGCCTACGTAATAGTGTTATACCTATCGACGAAGGTGTTCCACCGCCGATATATACCGTCTCTATCTGTTCGCAGCATTGGCATAGGACGAACTCTCGTGTCAGAGCCTCGAGATACGCTTCGGCACTACTGCCGTCGGTTGTGCGACAGAAGGTGCAGTAGTTGCATTTCGACTTGCAGAAAGGAACGTGAATATATATACCTGCCATGATAGAGTGAAGAAGTTAAGATGTTGCATCAGGATACCAACGCAAGTGCAAAGATACACAACGAAGTTCGTAGTATAGCGGTGTGGTAGGCGTTTTTTTGTTCATCTTACGACTAAGGTGTTGTCGTCTATGCTTATTTTACGTTAATCTTTGGGCAGATGTCGTTGAGTCCGCATTCGGAGCATTTAGGGTTTCGAGCGGTGCAGATATATCGACCGTGCAGAATGAGCCAATGGTGAGCCTTGGATAATATCTCTTTCTTAAACCCTTTAACAAGTTGTCTTTCAGTTTCTAATGGCGTAGAGCTGTTTTTCGACAAGCCCAAACGAGCAGCCACTCTGAATACGTGTGTGTCTACCGGCATAGTCTGTTTGTTGAAAGCAACGGCGGCAACGACATTAGCCGTCTTGCGTCCCACGCCCGGCAACTTTTGCATCTCGTCGATGTCGTCGGGTATCTGTCCGTCATATTTCTCATGAAGCATTTTTGACATATCCGACAGATGTTTGCTCTTACTGTTGGGATAGCTGCAAGACTTGATAAGTTGGTAAATCTCGTCTGTTGAGGCTTCTGCCATTATCTTTGGAGTCGGGAAAGCGTTGAAGAGAGCCGGCGTTATTGTATTGACGCGTTTATCGGTACATTGAGCGGACAACATAACGGCGACGAGCAACTCGAAAGCATTGGAGTAGTGCAATTCGGGTTGCGGGTTGGGCATTGTCTTTTCAAAGTATTCGGTTATTTTTTCGAACATGGTATGACACGTTTGATGGCTCTGAGAGTGTGGGTATAGCAATTGCGGTCGTTGTTGTAAATGCCGTAGTGGTCCAGTGCGTCAATCCTTACACAGCCTGAGGCGTGAATGATGGTGTGATTATCAACACACAAGCCTACATGTGTTATCTTGCCTTCGTCATTGTCGAAAAATGCCAAATCTCCCTCTTTGATGTCGTCGATAAACTCTATGAGTTGTCCCAGTTCTATTTGTTGCGAGGCATTTCGTGGAAGAGCTATTCCATGTATTTTGTAGACTATTTGTGTAAAACCGGAACAGTCGATACCGAAGAAAGTTCTTCCGCCCCATAGGTACGGCGAACCCAGAAAGAGGCGTGCAGTATCTATGATGTTGTTTTTAGCATTGGTCGTGGGTTCTGTTGTTTCGCTACCACCCGTTATAAGTAGTGGGTGAGAGCAGTCTGCCGGGTGTATGGTGGTGTGTGGAGTACTTACGATGTGCCTCTTTTTTTCGATATATCGGTCGAATACGTCAGTAGCGACAGGTGTATGTAGTTTGGCATCTATCCAACCTTCGTAACCATCGAAATCCAGGCGTATCTTCTTCCATTTACCTTGTGTTTCGAGTACCGAGAATGTCTCGCCATAGAGTATTTGAGTTTCCATTTCGGCACTTTCTCGTGCTTCGTATCGTACAGGAATGAATGCGTATTTACAGATAGCTTTCATACTCGTTTTTATTAATAAATCGTTAGCATCTAATTATATAGATACTAACGATAAGAATTTGTTATACAACACTTATTATTGGGTTAATACCGATTCTTCAACAACTCTGAAGTTCTTGAACTCCCAGGTAGCGGCAGCCGCTTCGTCGCTCTTGTACTTCAAAGCTATGACAATACTTTGATTGCTGTACTTGCTGAGGTCTATAACGCCAATGTTGACGTAGTCCCATGTCTGACCGTCAGACCATGTCGGAACGGTGAGTTTCTCCCATGTACAAGAAGTGGCATCGCCTTTATAGTCAGCAGAGACAAGTACTTCAAAGTAAGATGTTGGGTCTGCGCCGTTTAGGTATCTGTGAGCCTCATCGAATGTCAGGACGGGCTTTTGTGCCTTTTTGAGAGTTATGACGGGCGATATTACGTAAGCCTCGCTCTTTGTATTAGAGGTGTTGTTGAAGCCTGTTGCTTTCCAGCCGTAAGAGTATGTTATGCTCCATACGTAGCTCAGACCATCGCCTAAAGTGACATTTTGTACCGTAAAGCCACCTTCATCGCCTAAAAGGGTGTTCTTGTAGAACGAACTGAGGTTGGCTTCTATACTCTCTGCGTATTGTGTGAATGTCGTTGTCTCAGAGGCTGTCGTTCCGACCTTTGTCCATGTGCCATCTTTCAGAGTGTATTCTGTCGCTGTGTAGTTATCTTTCGAGTCAACGAAAAGAACAACGACATTGGTGTTGTTCTCGGCAAACGGATATTTGTCAGCGAGATATATTGGCAACATCATATCCGGATTGCTTACTTTGGAGTCGTCGATAGCCGTATAATCTGATGGTTGTAAAACTGCGACTTTGACATCTTTGTTGGTGTATCTTGTCCAATTTTTTCCATCGAAACGGTAAGCTTCGCTCTTCGTTGGAGTTACCGTGGTAGTTTTTAGAGCTTTGTTGCCCGAAACATAGTCTGTCGACACCCAAACAGAGAGGTTTGATACCGAGCCTTTGTTTATAGCTTCATCGAATGAGAAGTAGGGCAGAGCCGCATTTTCATCAATGGTGAACGAAGGAGAGATGAGCCACGATTCGCTTGGTATGGCAATGTCTTTGTAGGCTGTGCCTTTATAGCCGTATTTGTTGTCAAGTGTCCACACTTCGGATAGTGAGTTTAGTTCAACGTCATTGACAGAGAATCCTTCTGCGTCGCCATTTGTAATGGTTCGTTGTACGTAGTTGACGGCGTTGTATTTAGTATCGGCATAAGCTCCGAAAGAGTATTTGCCGTTGTAGTAGTTCAGTTTTACGCATTTGCCATTTGTGGCATTTGCGATGACAAATTGGTCAGACTCTGTAGGTGTTATAGTCCAAATAGCACCGTCGGTAGGTAGTTCTGCGCTGACGTTGTAGCTGTCGTAAGTGCCGCTGAGATAGAGGTATTTGTCAATGGCGTTCTTAATGGTAAAACCGTTTGTTGTAGAGTCAATGTTGACAATGTAATCATCGGCAGAGCCTACGTTTATCACATTGTCTGATATTGTCATTGTCGGCGGAGCCATGTATCCGTAGTTTTTGTCGTCAGTGATACGTCCCCATGGGTAGAATTTACCATCAGAATCCATTGCGACAAAGATGTATTCTCCCGTTTTGATGTCGGTGTTCTTTGTTACCTTTTTGAACGAGCCATCTTGTTGTCTTGCATAAGCGTATACATTCAGATATGGGACATATGCAGCTTTGAAGTTCTTTATTTCCCAGGTGGCGGCGTCGCTATTTGTACTTGTGTATTTAAAGCCGATGTTTACCGTTTGTCCTTTGTATGGAGATAGGTCTATGGCTCCACTGTTTACGTAGTTCCAGTTGTTGCCGGCTGCACGGACGGGAATGGAAGATAGTTCTGTCCAAGTAGGTTCGGCAGTTTGAGTCCCACCGCCGATAGATGGTTCTGTTGGTGAGTATGCGTAATTGACAATCAGCATGTCGCCTTCAGAGGCGTCGAGTTTGTTGGTGTTGAGCAGTTGGGCGAGTTTTGTTTCGCTTTTTGGACTCAAGAATGAAGCATTGACCTTGTTCCCCCATATAGCCTCGTAGGCCTCATCGTCTAAGGTGTAGCTATCGATGTTTGAGAAGTCGGTCATGTAAGCCGAAGGTCCGACGTAGTTGTCGTATGTGACAATATATTTAGAGCCTTCGCTTGCGTAGGGGTATTTGGTGGCAAGGTAAGCTGGCAAGTACATATCAGCTGTTGCCATATCATTGAAGCAACACTCACTGCCAACCTTTGCAAGGGCGTCGGAATAGGCTGTTGTCTGGTCGTCTAATCCTGTGGCGATAGCTTTATTGTCGATATTGCCTGCTATGATGGCATAGTCGCTTTTTTCTAACGTCAGTACTATCTCTTTAACGTCGGTCAGTTCTGTTTTTATATCGAATTGGTCATTGTAATCTTCGCATGAGAATAGGGCGAATACAAGGGCCGACAATGGAATGATATATCTTTTCATGGTTTTATGATGTTAGAAATTGACCTTTAAACGAACGCTATATGTACGACCCAAAGAGTAGAAGCAGTATATGTTGCTTTCGTTTGCTTCTTTGTATTTTGCTGATTCTATACTTGTTGGGTTGTATGCTTTTGATATGTATTGGTAGTCGAATAGGTTGTTGACATTGCCAAAAAGTGTAGCTTTGAGGTTTCCTATTTCAAATCGGTAAGAGGCGTTAATATCAATCTGACAGGCATGAGGTATCTTCCAAGGCTTTAGTAGATTCACCTCTTTGCCTATTGATAGGTTGTTGCCATTAAACGAATAGTATGCGTACTTGTTGCCGTAGTACGTACATTCGCCGCTTATCTTAAGCCCTTTCATTGGTTTGATGGTTGCTCCCAACATGGCTGTTGTCTGAGCGGAACCACCGACCTTGATGTCTTTTAGGTTTATTTTTGCCCAAGCGTGGTCTTCTGCTTTTATTTGTGTTTTTTCGCCTTCGGGGGTCAGTGCTATACCGTTTTTGTTATATAGGTATCCAATAGCATTGTCTGACCAGTTCCAGTCGCCCAATGATAACATGGCGTCGATGTCCAACCATGACAAAGGACGTATGTCGGTTTCTACTTCTATGCCTTTGTGGAGAGCATTAACTCCTGTCATGTTTAAGAAGAACTCCACTTGGTTGTCTAATGTTCCAGTTTTCGTCATAGCCTTGTCTATCCAACGTGTGTAGTAAGCATTGACGTTGACCGTTGCCCATTTCTCTTTGAAGCCGTATCCTGCTTCGATAGAGAATATTTTTTCGTTTTCTGCGTCAACATTTATCACGTTGCTTGTTGTCGACTGCATGAAAGCACCGTTTGCGAATTTAGGAGCACGACTTATAGTGCCTATGTTAACGAAGACGTTATGATTGTCGGAAAGGTTGTAGTTGGCACCGCCTTTGAGGGTAAATCCCCAGAAGTCCACGGTCTCCGACTTGGCGTGAGCCTCGTCATAGTAGAATCGGTCGTAACGCCAATATGCGGTATTTGACACCGAGGCAGAGACGAATGCAGATAGGGCGTTCTTGTTGTATTCTGCTTGTCCGAAGAGGCCTTCTTGCATTACATAGCCATCGTAGTCACGATATACTACGTCTCCTACACTGAGTTTCTGGTTTTTCCATTCGTCGTCTGCGTTTTGGTTGTTGCTTTGACTGACATCGAAGCGACTCGAGTCGATGAAGTACTTGCCTCCGAACATGTCGTTTATCTCATTGGTGTGTGTGCCTTTGTAGTATCTGAAATCGATACCGCCATAGACATCTATGCAATTTGCAAGTTGTGTTGTATATGTCGAGAGCAAGCCTATCCATGTGTGATAGTTTTTTGAGTCGGTCATTACCAAAAGAGAGCCTGTTTCGCTTGTCTCGTTTACCTCTTGTATTGCGTTATAGTCAAATGTGCCGTCGCTCTTTCTGAATTTCATGTTGAGTTCTCCATATTGAGCACCGCGCCAATCGCTGAAACTATAGTCGCCGTACTGACTACCTTGTCCTGAGTATCCGCCACCTCGACCAATAGATACATACGCAGATGTTGAAAGGTTAGATTTGTCGTTTATCTGCCACTGGTGGTTGAGTGATATTTGTGGTTTGTGGTAGAAGTTGTAGTCTGATGTCTTACGATTGCCATTTCTGTCGAAGCCGTAAGTTGCGTTGTATTTGTAATTCTTGACACCGTATTGTTTCTCTACCATTTGCCAGCCTGCTATTGTAAGGGCTCCGTAAGAGTTACTTCTTTGATAGTGAGTCTGTGGAGCACCAAAGGCTGTGAATGACAACTGATGACTGTCGTTGATACGTTTTGATATGTTGATAAACCAGTTGTAGGCGTTGAAGTCAGTTCCTTGAACGTATCCGTCGCCCCAATGTCGGGAGCCGAGCAGTGTGAGAGCCCAGCCATTTGATGTCATGCCGGTCGATACCTTGAACATTATCTTGTTCATGTTATCGTTGCCCATGCCGTAAGAGATAAATCCTCCTTTTTCTGCATCGAGGTTGTTCGTGATGATGTTTATCGTTCCTCCCACAGACGGAGCAGATACTTTTGAAGCACCCAAACCGCGTTGTGTCTGCATAGAGCGTGTCACATCAGACAATCCTGCCCAGTTGGACCAATAGACAGAGCCGTTCTCCATGTCGTTCATCGGGACACCGTTGATGACAGTAGCTATGTTGGTGTTGTCAAAACCACGCATGTATATCTCTGAGTCGCCATACGCTCCGCCTTGTTTGTCGGCATAAACTCCGGGTGTCGATTTCAGTACTTCGGGAAATTCTAATGTGCCGAGTTTTTCCTCTATGAGCATTCCGCTTATGCTCGACATGGCAACGGGCGTTTTGCGAGCAACGGCAACAGACGATGTTATGGTAACATCATCGAGGGATTTGATATCTGATACTAATTCGATGATACCCAGATTGGTCTTCTTGTTCGATGATGGAGTGATGTTTATTTCCTTTGTCACATACCCCAAGTATGATATCTGAATGATAGGTTGTTCGTCGTTTATATTAATGGTAAAATTGCCATCTATGTCGGTTATGGTACCGGAAGATGTTCCTTTGATAATTACGGCTCCTCCTACTATTGGCTCTTTGCTATTTTGGTCAATAACACAGCCGGATATTGTCTGTTGTGCATATACTCCTATTGATGCAATTAGCATTAACGTAAACAAACAAAATGTCCTCATATCTTTTTTGTATTGTGATTGTTATTCTTTTACTTCATCATTTCCGGATACTGAATGCGGCTTCGGTATATATTTTTCAGTTTGTTTTTGAATACCTCTTTTGCCTTGTGTATGTCACTGAAAGTGATGTCTGCTTTGTCAAACTGATTGCTCTCTATCTGCATAGTTATGATTTTATCAACCAACGAGTCTATTGCGTCGTCGGAGTAGCTTTGCAGGCTCTTGCTACTTGCTTCTACAGCGTCAGCCATCATGAGAAGAGCTTGTTCTTTTGTCGTGGGTGCAGGTCCGTGATAGCTGAAGAGGCTTTTGTCTATTTCTTCATTGCGATGTTCGTTGCACCAAGCTACGTAGAAGTAACGTGCAGTAGATGTGCCGTGATGAGTGTATATGAAGTCTATAACAGCTTGTGGCAGATTGTGTTTGCGTGCAAGTTTTGCTCCATTCTCAACGTGTTTTATTATCATATTGGCACTCTCTTTGTAGCTAAGTTCGTTGTGCGGATTTATACCTCCGACTTGATTCTCTGTGAAGTACATCGGAGCCACAATCTTTCCTATGTCGTGGTACAACGCTCCGACTTTAACAAGCATTGCGTTTGCTCCTATCTGATACGCAGCTTCTTGTGCAAGGTTACTTACTTGTACAGAGTGCTGGAATGTCCCCGGTGCTTTTTCCGACAACTCGCGCAATAGTGCTCCGTTGGTGTCTGCCAATTCTACGAGTGTCACCTCCGACAAGAAGCCGAACATCTTCTCAAAGACATAGATAGACGGATAACTCAACAGCAGTAACATTCCGTTTATTGCGAACATAATGAAGAACGATGCGTTTATGCTGTCCCATTCTCCGGTGCGCCACAGCGTGTAGCCGGTATAAGTGACAATGTAGCATATCACGACCATGAGTGCGGTGCGAACTATCTGTATCCTTCGTGTCAAGTGTACCAGACTAATAATAGCTATCATACCTGCCGGAATGTGTAATAGCACAAAGAGTTGACTGCTATATGCAAAGAACGAAACGATGATTATCGTTATCACGTGCACATACATCGCCAATCTGGAGTCGAGGAATATTCTTAAAAATATTGGAAGCAATACGAACGGTATAATGAAGCTTATATTCCCGTGTTTGCTTGCAATCAATCCCGCTCCTGCAACAAAGAGTGTCATCATCAACAGTATGAAATTGATGCAGTGCAACTGTTTGAATATGTCTGTACGGAAGTATTTCAAGAACAAAAACACTGATATAAGCAAACACATGACCATGAAGAACTCTCCCAAGTATATGGAAAATGTTGCACCTTTTACATCGTATTTGTTCTCGTATATTTTCTTCAGTGAATTCAATACTTTCATGGCATGTTTGTCTACGATGTCTCCCGTTCCGATTATCTTTTGTCCTGACATCATCATGCCGGAAGTTAACGGTGTATTGTTTATTCGTGCTTCAAGCTCCATGTCACTCCTATGTTTGTCGTATCTAACGTTTGCATTTAGTATTTCACCGATAGGCAAATGTTCGACAAGGGTGTTGGTCCATGTATTTGTTTGTCCGTATTTTTCGAGAAGTTTGTCGGAGATACTTTGATTTATCTCTATGAAAGCTTCGTGGAAAGTAAGAAGTTCGCTTAGTTCGTAGGGTTCTACAGTGTTGCCTCTGACAACCATCATTTCATAGGTGTTGTCATACTTTGTGTCGATGTCGGTCGGTAATTCCACGACTCCGCGTTTGTATGCGTTGTGAACCGACAGTGTTAATTCCCGACTTACGAAAGTTCTCACTGAATCGATGTTTACCGACGAAGGACACAGCACTTCGAATTTGTTGTTGTAGTCGAGTAGAGTCTTTTTTACTAATAGCGATAATTCATTTGCATTGACGCTGTCTGCTGTGAAATAGGGGAAGAAACTTTTTCGTATGCTGTCGTGTTCTAATGATAATTCTTCCGAAGTCTTGTATATAGGGAAGTCAAAAGGCGCAATGACATTTTCTCCACTCCAAGGTCTATTTATTTCGTATTCGGACGTAAACATGTTAAGTCGCGGAAACGACATGACCATTACGATACCTGTCAGAATAAAGGCAACAACTCTATATACGGGTTTGTAGTATTTATGCCAAAGAAAGCGTATGTGTTCTTTCATGTAATTTTAAGTATATATATTGGCACAAATGTAATATTTATTTTAGTAAGTATAAGATGTGGTTTGTATTTTATTGCATAATATTTGGTTGGATATAAAAAATACGACGTGTTCATCAATTAAATATGAATCCGTCGTATCTGTGTTTTTATTTCAGTCCATTCTGCCGATGGCTTTTTTATACTCGATATGGCTGAGGTATAGTTTGAATTGTGCTTCGACATTGGCCTGATGAGCTTGTTGCCAAAGAGATTGAGCCTCGAGTAGGTCGCTGAGAGCTTCAAGTCCGACGTCGTAGGCTTGCTGGCTTAGACGCAGGTTTTCAGATGTTTGTTCGAGGTTCTCTTTCGATAGGGAGCATTCGAGTTCTGCTTCTTCAAGGTTGTTGATGGCTTGTGTTATTTGTAGTTGCATTTGTTCTGTCTTGTACTCTTGTTCGAGACGAGCTTTTTCTACTTTAGCACGAGCGGCTTTAATTTTGTTGTGATTCTCTCCGAAGTGGAAAAGGGGAATGCTGATGTTCATAAGAACGGAGAATGAGCTGTTGTCAAGAAACAGACGGTCGTTGAGTTCTACGCCACGTGTATATCCTGCCATTCCTACGAGAGCTACAGAGGGTAGGGCGTCGCTGCGTTGTATCTTGAGTTGTTGTTCGGCAATCTCTATTTGTTTGTTGAGCATTTGATACTCTTGTCGTGAATTAATGGTTGTCTCGGAGGGAGTCGGAGAGTGAGGTAAATTCGGGTAAGCGTTTTCTATTTCTATGTTGGTTGTCAGTGGCAGACCAATCACATGGCAAAGGTTCATTTGTGCGAGTCTGATAGCGTTTTCGGCTTTTTTGACGGCGAGTTGGCTTTCTCCGTATTTGACTTTCACTTTCATGACGTCGTTTTTTGGTTTTATGCCGTTTTTAAATGCGCTTTCTACGTTGTGAAGAAGTTCTTTCAGCAGGTTGTTGTAACTTGTTGCGACCTTCTTCATCTCTTGAGCTTTAACGAGCAGAGCATAGCTGTTGTCGACAGCGAGTTGTATGTTGATGATTGTCAGAGAGTCGTTCATTTTCGATAGTTCAACACCCATTGATGACATTTTATTTGCGGCACGTATTTTTCCGCCCATGTAGATTGGTTGTTCTATCTCTATGCCACCAGTCACGACGTCGCCTATTTCATATTGCAGAGCTAATCCCGGGAAGTATGTTGTTCCGGGTGTAATGTTACCTGTCGAGGGGTCGACGTTTGGTAGCAAGCCTCCTTCGATGTTGTATTCTCCTTTTGCTGAACTATATATGCCGTTGATGGAGGCTTTGATATTTGGCAGATATAGGCTGCGGTAGCTTTTCTGTGAATATATGGCACTCTCTGTTTGTTTTGCCGAAGCGGCAATCTCTTTGTTTTGTTTCAATGCCAAGGCATGACAATCTGCCAATGATAATTTCTCTTGTGCTGAGATGTATGTCGTTGTCGCAAGTAATAGCGATAATATCAGATGTCTCATTGTTTCGGTTGTTTTATGTGGAAGAATAGTGCGTAGAGTATAGGAATGAAGATGAGCGTGATGATGGTACTTACGAGCAGTCCTCCCATTATAGAGGCTGCCAATGAGCCGAACATGGCGTCGGGCAAGAGGGGTATCATGCCTAATATGGTGGTCAGAGAAGCCATCATTACGGGGCGCAGACGACTTTGTGCGCTGTAGATAAGTGCAGAGATTGGTTCTGAGCCGCTCTTTAGTTGTAGGGTTATTTCGTCCATGAGGACAATCCCGTTTTTGATGAGCATGCCTATTAAACCGAGCGTTCCGACTATGGCAACGAAGTTGAACGTCTTGCCGGAGATGAGCATGACGGCGACAACACCGATGAGAATCATCGGCAGACAGCAGAGTATAATGAGCGGCTTGCGATAGTCTTTGAAGAGCATTATGAGAATGCTTATGATGAGTATTATCGCCAGAGGAAAGTTCTTAAATAGGTACTTCATTGACTGTTTGCTTGCGCTTTTTTCTCCTTGCCATTGAAGAGAGTATCCGTCGGGTAGTTCGATGTTTTCAATCTTTTCGGATACTATTTTCCATGCCTTTTCGGTCTCGACGTCCGGGATAGGAGAGCATTGTACTTTCTGACTGCGTTGTCCGTTGAAACGTGTGACAACGGGTGGTTCCCATTTGATGTCGATGGAGGTACATATTTGTTTGAGCGGGGTTGTTGTCATAAGTCCGCTTATAAGGTCGTTTTTATTGATATTGCCGTTTTTGATTTTGACGAGAGTCTCTTCGTTTAGAACGCTTTTTATGTTTGGCAATGTAGAGAATACCTGCGTATTTTCGAGATCTTCTATCTGTTTGCCGTTGTAGTCTAATGCTTTAAGGTATATGTTGTTGCGGTGTATACCTTCATGGAATGTACCTATAGGTATACCGCTTGTTGCAGCCAATAGAGATACGCTGACATCGTTGCGGCTTATGCTTAAAGCTCGGGCTGTGGCTTGGTCGTATTCGACATTGAGCATAGGAGTTTGAGGTTCCCAATCGGTAGTTATGAGGTATACTTCGGGCGTTTGTTCCATTATTTTGCGTGCGCTATCGGCAAGGGAATGCAACACTGCCGGATCCGGACCTATGAACATGGCCTCGATAGGGAACTTCTTATACATCAGGTTGTAGCGTTTCAGCTTGATGTATGCTTCGGGGTGCATTTCGTTGAGAGTGCGTTGTATCTCGTCGATATTTTCCGTGAGAGCGTCGGGCGAAGTAAAGTCTATGATGAGTTCTCCATACGACAGACTTGGAGTGGCTATTGAACGAACAAGGTTGTAGCGTCCGGGCGTTCCCCCAAGTGATGTTGTGATGTGTTCTATTTCGTTGCGTGTTTGGAGGTATTTCTCTATCTCACGAAGGTCTTCTTTTACTTTTGTGATGTTCGTGCCTTCGGGCAGTTTGTATTCCATGTATAGTTGGTTGTACTGCATGTCGGGGAAGAAGCCATGTCGCATATATTTGTAGCCGACAGCGGAGAGTATCAGCAATGCACCCATTGCGCAAATGAAGCTTATACGGTGAGAGAGACCGTAGTTTAGGACTTTGCGCAGTGCTGAATATATCTTGCCCGTATATTCTACTTTGTCAGATGTTACTTTCGGGCGCAAGAAACTTTTTGCCATCAGAGGAACGTGTATCAGAGCCAATACCCAGCTGAGCAAGAGAGACACGGCAAGGACGATGAATAAGTCTCGAGTATACACGCCGGCAGTGTCGGGCGATAGGAAAATCGGCAAAAAGGCTATTATAGCTATCAGTGTTGCACCGAGCAGAGGTATGGCAGTCTGACGTCCTATGGCAGTCAGAGCTTCCTCTTTCTTTTTGCCGGAGTTCATATCGATGAGTATGCCGTCCATTATGACTATGGCGTTGTCGACAAGCATTCCCATTGCGAGAACGAACGCTCCAAGCGACACGCGTTGCATAGTTCCATCTGCCGACTGCAGAAACAGAAATGAACCCAAGACTGTTATTATCAAGCTGATGCCTATGATGACCCCGGTTTTAAAACCCATCGTTATCATAAGTATCACTATCACGATGATGACGGACTCTATGAGGTTGTTTATAAATGTCATCAGAGAGTCGTTGACTCTGTCGGGCTGGTTGAAAACCTTGTTGCAGGTGATGCCTGTTGGCAATTGCTTGCTGATGAGTTCATCGATGCGCTCTTGAACGGCGTCGCCAACCTTTAATATGTCCGTTCCCGACGTTGCGGCAATGAGAATGCCTATCGAACTTTGATTGTCGTAGAGAAGTTCGTTGCGTGTCGGCTCTTCAAAGCTACGTTCTATGACGGCTATGTCGCGCAGACGCAATTGGTCGTTGTCGTGCCCTTGTATGAGCATTTCTCCTATTTGTTCTACGTTGTTGAACTTGTCGCTTACCGAGACTCTCACTCTGTTGTCTCCGGCTTTGAAGTATCCGGTGTAAGTGGTTTTGTTGTGACCTTCGATGGTAGAGAGTACCTCTATGGGTGACACTCCCAATGTTGACATTCTCTCCTGATTGAGAGATATGTTGATACATTCGGTTCGTTTGCCATAGAGTTCAATTCGTTCAACACCGTCTATAACGCTTATTTCGCGTTTTATGTATTCGGCGTAGTCTGACAGTTCTTTGTGTGTAAATTCGTCACTTGTCAGAGCGTAGAACATTCCATACACATTGCCGAAGTCGTCCTTTACTATTGGAGTCATGGCACCTTCCGGAAGAACGCTTACGGCGTCGTTGACTTTGCGACGCAGCAGGTCCCAATGCTGTTCTACGTCGTCGTCTTTCACGGTGCTGAGCAGGTCAACGGTAATGATGGAGAGGTCATTGAAAGACGAACTTTCGATATTGTTGACGTTACCCATTGTTCGAATACGTTTTTCGAGTATGTCGGTAACTTCAAGTTCTACCTGGTGAGCAGATGCTCCCGGGTATGTTGTCACGACCATTGCCTGCTTCACTTTTATCTCGGGGTCTTCGAGTTTGCTCATCTCCGAAGCAGCCAATATGCCACCTGCAACCAATATTGCTATTATGAAATTAACAAGGTTGCGGTTATTCAGTGCCCACTTACTTATATCCATTATAGTAGTCCTCCGATATTGGTAGAAGATGTTGTCGGTATAGGCTTGACAATATCGTTTTCGTCGATGTTGTTAACGCCTGCTGATATTATGAGGTCATCTTTCTTTAATGTTTCACATTCTATTATGCTCATGCCGTCAGACTTGATGTACAGAATTTTGACGTTGCATTTTATAGCTTTGTTTGTTGTAGGGTCTATCTTGTATATAAATGTAGAGTCGTTGTAGTTTCTTATTGCGCTGTTTGGGACAAGCAGACGTTTGTTGTCGCCTGCATTGTTTTTCTCTGTGATAGTCACAGCCACAGTCATGCCCGGCGATAGTTCGGGTATGTCCTCTACAAATCCCAACTTCATAGTATATAGTTGGTTTGCGTTGGCTTTATGAATGGTACTCAACGGCGTGAGAGTTATCTCTTTGTTGTTGAGAAGGTTGGTACGACAAGTGAAAGAGTCAAATTTGTCTCTGTTGATGTAGTCTGATGTAGGGAGATTTATCTCTACTTCGTATCCTTTTGTGCCTAAAATTGATATTACGGGCATTCCGGCTCCTATTACTTCATTTTCATTGAAGTGTATTTTCTGTATATAGCCATCAAAAGGGGCATAAAGTTTTGTGTATTCCAATTGTTCGCGATGGTGTGTAAGTTTAGCAGTTATTTGTTCCAGACCATAGCGAGCTTTGTCGTAGACGCTCTTTGTCGTTGCGCTGTCTTTGTAAAGAGCCATCACGCGTTCGGCGTCACCTTTTAGTTGGTTATATTCGGCTTCTGTTGCGTCAAGTTGCAGCTTATAGTCGGTATCTATAAGTTGTGCGATTTGTTTGTTTTTGGGGACGTGCTCTCCTTCTCTGACCATGATTTTATCTATCTGTCCATTTAATCTAAACGACAGATTTATATCTTCCGATGCAACTATTCTTCCGGGATATCGCATCGATTTGCTTTCGTTGTATTCAACAACGCTGAATGTCTTAACTATT
This sequence comes from uncultured Bacteroidales bacterium, assembly GCA_937892255.1. Taxonomy (GTDB): domain Bacteria; phylum Bacteroidota; class Bacteroidia; order Bacteroidales; family Marinilabiliaceae; genus W3P20-009. The sequence continues at coordinate 58,455 of CALAUL010000081.1, forward strand.
TTTGTTTCTGTCTTTTGCCTTTTATCTGAAGAGCATGATGTTATGCTGAAAATTAGGGCGATTAGTAAAAAATGTTGTCTCATACTATTGTTCTATTTGTTTAAGGCAAAGATATACTACTGTATATGCAAAGTAAAGGTTGATATCAGTTTTTGATTGGTAGATATGTTTAATATTTATCTGAAAAAATTTGTATAATAGAATTAATTAATATATGTTTGCGGTGTTAAGTGATAAACAAAACCTATTATAGTTATGTATGATATAAAATCGCCATTTGAGTTTGTAACTCTTTCTACGTGTGACAAGGAGCGTTTTGCTGATGGCAAGTTGATCTCGACACATGAGAAGTGTGGTTTCTTTTTGTGTTTGAAGGGTGAGATAAAGATTTCGTTCGGAGAAAACGTATACACGTTAAAGAGAGGTGATACATTTACGTATATGCCCTCTACTACGTTCCGCCCGCTAATGCGTACTGTCGACGCTGACGGTATAATGGTGCTGATAGATGTGGATTATATTCTAAATCTTACATTGAAAGTTGTCGGGGTGGAGAACATAATGTTTATCAAGGAGACACCTTACGTGCGACTGTCTGAAGCACAGTTTGAATCTATTTATCATAGCATTTTTAAGTTGCGTGATTTGACGGAAAAGACACATTGGGATTATCTTGATGCTACATTGAGAACTTTGCACATCGAATTACAAAGATCGATTGTGGAGACAATATATTACGAACTCTTGTGTATGATACTTAAGAATAACAGAATCGGAAGTATCATTCGTTCTAAGCATGATGAGATATTCTTGAAGTTCCTCTCTTCGTTGTTTAAGAATTACAAGACACAGAGGGAGGTCTCTTTCTATGCCAATGAACAGTGTATTTCGCCACGTTATTTTACCACAATAATACGTGAGAAGTCGGGCCGTTCGGCTATCCAGTGGATTTATACTTTGGTTATCAATGATATTAAGCAGATGCTTGAAACTTCAAATGCAAGTATCAAGGAGATTGCAGAACAATATGGTTTCCAAACGCAGTCATTCTTCGGTAAGTACTTCAAGCAGTATGTAGGTGTTTCACCACGTGCTTATCGCCAAAAAGTTCTCTCCGAGAAGTCTAAAAAATAAAGTTGTTTTTTATGTACGTTTAAGCCGTTAGATGTCATTTCCATCTGAACGGCTTTTTTTATGCTCTATTGTAAGGTATCTACTCCGGGTGTTGTGTTGTCCGTATTCGATAAAAGATTCTGCGCACCTTGTGCGCACTTTGTGCGCATAGGGTGCGCAGAAGGTGCGCAGTTATGTGTTGGCACAAATTCACAAACATACGGTTGTCGACGTATAAGATGATATACGTGTATGTTGTGTTGTCTTTATTGTTCTTTTAACTCTTTTAGTAGTTCTTCGGCCTCGGCATAACCTAATTTTACAGCCTCGTTGTAGTATAGCTCAGCCTGTATCTTGTTCGCTTTTGTCGGCTCTAAGTTCCTATCAAAGAAATATCCCAATGTCAAAAAGGCAAATCCGTCACGTTCGTTTGCTGCCTTTACAAGCCACTCTAACCCTTGTGTGGTGTCTTCCAATGGGCATAATCCATAGAGCAACATATAACCCAGTTTTCCCATTGCTTCGACGTCTCCCGCTTCAGCAAGTTTCCTATAAGCCACATAGGCTTTTTTTCTGTTGGCTTCTACTCCGCATATTCCATACGAATACATAGTGGCGATAGCTTTGAGTGCTTCGGTGTCGTCATTTGCCGCTGCCGTCTCTATATCGGCACTATATGTCACTCCTTGCTCTTTGTACATTCTCTCCAACGAACCGTCTTCGTCAATGAATATCGGTTTGTTGTTTTCCGAATATTGCTCTATGCCACTATTGTTTAGTTCTTTGGGTGTGTCGTTGTTTTTGCTGTTGCAACCGCTTGCTACGATACATAGTGCTATTGCTGTTGCGATGTTCCTAATTGTTATTGTCATCTTCTTGATATTAAATGCTTCTAAGTATCTTTTTCAGATAGTCCCAAAAACGTACTACACTCGCTATCTCCAATCGTTCGTCGGGCGAGTGTACATCGTACATTGTCGGACCTATTGATATCATGTCCATTTCGGGTCTTTTGGACAATATAAGACCACATTCCAATCCGGCATGTATGGCTTTTATGTCCGGGTTGCCACCGTATATTTGGGTGTACGCCTTTGTCGCCGTTTTTAGTAATTGTGAGTTGATATCTGGCGACCAACCCGGATATCCTTCGTTGCATGTCACTCGTGCTCCTATCTTCTCGAAGACTTTTGCCACTCTACGCTGTATGTCGATTTTGCTTGTCTCTGACGAACTGCGTTGGCTTGTCGATATGACGATTTTCCCATCGAGATACTCCACCGATGCAAGGTTTGTCGAGGTCTCTACTAATCCTTCTAACTCTTTACTCATAGCTATTACGCCATGAGGACACTCTAATAGTGCTCCGATAAGTTCTCGCTGTTGCTTCTCTTCAAAGATGTCTTCCGCTGTATCTGTTGTCTCCATAAAGAGTTCTACATCGGGGTCAGCTTCAGATAGTTCCTCTTGTATGTCGGCACTGAAGAAGTTGAATAGCACACGCACGTTTTCTCTTTCGCTGAATGGTACAACACCTTCCACGACACATTCGCGTGCTATGGCGTTGCGCAGATTGCCTCCTTTGATGTATGTCAGGCGAAATCCGCATTTGTCGGTTGCCGTCTGAAGCCATCTTGCCATTATGATATTTGCATTGCCGCGTCCTAAGTGTATGTCGCTACCCGAATGTCCGCCTTTCAGTCCCGAAATCTTTACACGTAAACCTAATGTCTTTCCCTCCGGTTTTGTTGTGTTGACGTCAAACTCGGCTGTTGTCGAACAGCCTCCGGCACAGCCTATTACTATCTCTCGTTCGTCTTCCGAGTCAAGGTTGATGAGCGTCTTGCCTTCGAAGAAGTCCGTCTTCAATGCCATGGCTCCCGTCAGTCCTGTCTCCTCGTCGATGGTGAAAAGGCATTCTATGGGTCCGTGTTCTATGTCGTCGGCATCGAGAAGTGCCAACTCCATGGCTACGCCTATGCCATTGTCGGCTCCGAGTGTTGTGCCTTGAGCTTTCAGCCAACCGTCATCTTCTACTATTTTTATTCCCTCTGTCAGAAAGTCGTGTTGACAATCGGTGTCTTTCTCGCATACCATGTCTACATGACTTTGCAATACTATTGTCTGTCGGTCTTCGTATCCTTTTGTGGCACTTTTGCTTATGACGATGTTGCCCACTTCATCTTTGCGATAGGGTAGTCCTCTCTTCTTGGCAAATGCTTCAATGTATGCCACTATCTTCTCTTCGTGTTTCGATGGCCTTGGTATGTTGCTTATCTGTTCAAAGAAACGAAAGACTGCCATCTCTCTTATGTCGTGTGTCTTCATTATTTGTCTATTTTTATATTTACTCTGCGTTCGTCGAGTGTCTTTATCAGTCTTTTTATCTCTTCGGCATTGAGTGTGTTCTTGTCGATGTTAAATCCGTAATGCATATTCAGTAACAGACGTCTTACTACTTCTACATTGTCGCAGGGAAGGTAGTATGTGTCGTGTATCTCTATTTTGTGCATTTTTAGGAATGTTTTTATGTCTTCTTTGCCAACTATAGAGCCATTGTTTGCGGGGTTGATGTAGAACTTTACATCGTCGGTTCGCAATATGCCGTCTTCGTCCGTCACTACGTCATCAAGATAGCAGAGTATGAGTATCTTGGGCAGGCTGACACATCTCACCGGCAAGCCTATCCTTTTGCACAATTCGGCATAGATGATACAGAGTGTCACATGGTTGCCTTTCGAACGGTTCAACACTTCGTTGATACAGTTGTTATTTGGTGATGTGGGAGTGTCTATGTTTTTAGAAAAACCTTGTTCCTCAAATATATATCTGTTTATTACGCGCACTCTGTCCAATGGAGTCTGTGCATTTTTTACGTCTCGTCGTATCGAACGCCACATTTCGTTTATAGCTTCGTTGACTATCGAATATTCCAAGTCGGGATATAGATATCGAGCAACGAGATATGCACCGTACAGTAGGTTTTCGGCTCCTTCGTCTATCCATTCTGTCAGACTGCAACTGATACTCTTCAAGCCTACGATACGCAAGAGTTCGGTGGCTCTTTTGCGTTTAAGCGGATTGTTGGTTGTCGCTACTGTCTCTTTCAAGATGGGCAGTATGACGTCGCCTTCTCGCAACAATGCCACACGAACAGCTCCATAGACAATCTTGTCCGGGTCGTCGAGCAACGATATGAGTGCATTTATCTTCTTTGTCAACATACTCTCTGTTCGTGTTTTTTTGTTCTTGAGTGGAAAGAGGTGAGGCGGCTGACGATGTCAGATGTTCTCTAAGACGTGTTCTACCAAGGCTCTTACAACGGGTTTGTAGTCTTTGGAATATTCTCCCGCTTTTCTGTTGGCAATGATGGCACATACCGTGGCGGCTTTGTGTCCCATGAGTTTTGAGAGTCCGTATATTGCCGAACACTCCATCTCGTAGTTGGTGATGCGTCTGCCGTTGTATCTGAATGCCGAAATCTTCTCGTTGATGTCGGGGTCTGCCAAACCCAAACGCACAACTCTTCCTTGCGGACCGTAAAATCCCGGAGCAGAAATCGTAGTGCCTATGTTTATCGATGCGTGGTTCTTCAGTTTCTCGATAAGTTCCGTCGATGCATTTACGACATAGGGCGATGTGAGTTGCTTGTTCCAGTTTAACGTCTCTTTAAACGTCGTTTCAAAATCGTTGTCCGTAACATCGTTTCGACCGGCGTAGAAGTTTAGAAGACCGTCGAAACCTATTGCGGCTTCTGACAGCAACCACGAGTCGACGGGCAGGTCTTTCTGCAAAGAACCCGATGTGCCGATTCTTACAAATGTCAATGCTTTGCGTTCCGGTTTCAATGTTCTTGTCTTGTAGTCGATATTTACGAGTGAGTCCAATTCCGTAAGTACTATATCGATGTTGTCGGTGCCAATGCCCGTGCCTACGACGGAGATTCTCTTGCCTTTGTAACGGCCTGTCACTGAGACAAACTCTCTGTTCTCGGCTCTGACCTCTATGCTTTCAAAATATGAGGCTATCATATCTACACGTCCGGGGTCTCCAACCAAAAGTACAGTATCGGCAACTTCTCCCGGTTTCAAATGCAAGTGGAATGCCGAACCATCAGCATTTATTATGAGTTCCGAATCTTCAATTCTCTTTGCTTCCATAAGATTCTACATTTATGAGTGTCTGTTGAAAGGCTAAGATACTTTTTTTTTCTTATTAATGCAATTTTTCCTCAGAAGCTTTGTGAATTTCGTTTTGCAGTTGTGTAGGGCATAGTATGTTTTGCATCTCGGCCCGGTCGGATTGTAATTCCGTTCAAGATGGTGCTTTTGTCAGTTTTAAACGCCATTTAAACGCCATTTAAACGGCGTTATAAAGTCATTAGAATGCTGTTAAAATGTCGTGTGATAAGATGTCATCTGTTTCCCTTCGCTCTGTTATGTGTCTTACACAACATCTGACAATTATGTGGCTCTGTTGCTCCTCCTTTGCTCCATGCCGACACGTGGTCTGCGTCCATATCTTTCAGTTCCCATATCTTGATGTTATTGCTGTTGTTGCCAACGGCACATAATGGACAATTCGAAATACCTCGTGCCTCAGCTTCTGCCCGCTGTTGCTTGTAAATACTTTTCTTTGTTGCCTCATCAAATACTCTCACATCAAGCAATTTCGTATCTTCACAGCCTCCTAAAAGATACTCAAAGATTCCCTTTCTGCTCTTTACATACGGGTCAGCATACAACTCTTGTACTCTCTTCCATAATTCCGATGGGTCATAAGCCTTTTTGTGATATGTCTCATATAGTCGCCCCCACTCCAAACCACACATCTCTTTCTCTACTCCACTAAAGATACTATTGACCCACTCTATGACACTCGTGAAATAATTCTTCAACTCTGTGATATTGTCATCTCTCCGATGCGCACTCATATACGCTTCTACACTCATTCCCTTACTACTGCTGACCCATTCAAGTGCTCGTTCTAAGAAATCCTGACGGTTGACTACTCCACTGACGTATGCACTCCACTTCTGCACATTGGCATTTTGCGAGTTCGAAAATTCCGCTTTTGCAAGGGTTACAAATTGTCCACAATAGACAGCATTATAAACTTCCTGCTGACGAAGCGGCAACCCTACTATGTTGATTGTCTTAAACCACTCTTTTATCTCCGACTCCTCTCCCTCACATTCATATATGAGTAACGGCGTTGACTCTATCCTAACACGCAAATCCAATGCCAAACCACTGAAATACTGCTCTATACCATTCTGGTCTTTTATAGCAAACTTCCCCGTCAAAAAACGTCCAATGCTCGTGATACGCTGTTGTCCATCAAGCACTTCAAAACGACGTTCTCCATCAGTGTCTATCACAGTATTGAAGTAAATAAGTCCAAGCGGATAACCTTTGAGAATAGAGTCTATAACAGCCACATCTCGTTTGCCATCTGCATAGATATAGTTGCGCTGATATTCCGGCTGAATAGTCAACTTCCCCGAAAGACCAAAAAGTCCCTTGCCCTCTATCTCATTGTAGACAAAACCCTTGCAAATATCCGCAACGGTGATGTCTGTGCGTAATGTAGTCTTCATAGTGTATTGTGTTATTGCTTTTTACGAATTAATATACGTGCGTAGGTTTCTTTCGACCCGATTGTAAATCTATGACCATAATTCGGATTATCATCAACATATCTATCCAATCCTTTTATCTCAAACTGCTCAGGACAATACTTATCCAAAAACGATATAGGCACACCCATGACACCATCGTAATCACTCGGTATAGCATCAGTATATGGCACCTCTATAGCGTCATAGTTGTCATAGTGCTTATATGATTGTCCCTTAATCTCCTTATGCTTGCTAAACTTGATATTGTCTTCCATCGTCATGAGCTGCAACGGATTATGACGTCTACCATGTTCAAGATTGGTAAACCACCTTACGCCTTTCACGCGTATGTATTTAGTATACTGTTTTTTTCTTCCGTATTTGTCATGTGTTTCATCGTCTATTCTCCAACCGGCTGCGTTTAATGGGTATTCGTCAGGCACACCAAATTCTCTATCTCCGCTGTGTATACTTTCACCCAACCATATCTTATTGTCTCTTATAAGCGGAAATACCTCCTTATACGTTATGGCATTCATATTCCCAATTATCACAAACGACTTTCCAGCCTCCAATATCCACGCCAAGAACTCTCTAAACAACGAAAACGGCGGGTTCGTAACAATAATATCCGCCTCATCACGCAGGCGTTTCACCTCCTCACTGCGAAAGTCACCATCTCCCTCCAAATATCTCCACTCTAAATCGTCAATGTCGATACGTCCATTCTCGTTCGTATCATTCTCAAGTGTAAAAATCTTACCACATATACTACTCTTATCTGCTCTAAATCGTGGATTCTCTGTCTCGAAGAGTGTCGGTTGCCAATCAAGAGGATATTTCTTACTCTCAACAGCATAACTCGTGCTGATAAGCTTCTTAAGTCCGAAAGTCTCAAAGTTTTGTGCAAAAAACTTCGTGAAGTTACTCCATTCCGGATCATCACATGGAAGTAGAATTGTCTTACCCCTAAAGAGATTAGGGTTGTACTCCAAATATGCGTTTATCTCACGCTGTATATCGGCATATTGCGTATAGAACTCATCGTTCTTAGCATTCTTCGCCTTTGACAGATTTGCGTTTGCCATAGATTGATAGTCATTTAGTTGCATCACTATCAACCCACCGGACATAAAAAGAGGCGCAAGCCTCACTAATCACATTCACGGGAAGCCTGAGAAGAAACCCGCCCCATATCATAGTTAAAACTCACGCCATATTTGACGCAAGTATAAACATTTGTATGGGAAAGGACTCTACAGACCTACCGCAAATAATATATCCGATTCAATCAAATCAGTTTCTCAGGCTTTTTGAATGAATGTGATAATAGTCAATGCTTTGTATTATATGTTTTATTCGTTGTCGGAGACTCAGAACAGTCTACTCGACGTTTGTTCTCATATTCTTATTCTCTGTTAAATGTTTTTTGTCGTTTAAATCCCAAGCGAAGATAATAAAAAAACATACACTTGTTATGTTTGGCATGATAAAACATCAAACTGCCCAATTGCAAAGCGTCTATTCCGGAGGACTTTCGGTGACGTCGTGTAGTGTCATTTCTGTGTCATTCAGTGTGTTATCGACACACGCTGTCGGTATGATGTTTGCCACATTCGACTCCGTCTGTTCCGTAGTTGTGGTGGTAGAACAGACGTTGCCGACAATCTTCTCTGCGTCAGTCAGAGAACGTATCATCTTGTTGCCCAGCGCATTTCTCGTGTCGCAAATCTCCTTTTGTGCAAGTTCTTCCATGTAATGAGCCAACATGCAGCCTCTCAGAGTCTTATAATTATATCGCCGTCTCTTTTTCTGAAAGAAGTGCAACTTTTTCTTATCCTTCAACGCTTCCAACATAAGCTGTTGAGCCATCACGAAACGAGCTCTGCACTTTAGTTGGGCTTCGGTCTTCATGTCCTTATGCAAGGGCATGAGCATGACAGACACCTTGCCGGTGCATGTCACGCGCACGGTGTAACGTCCATCTTTGCGCCATTTGCGCCGAAGCATACCTATTAACTCCTGATTATGTTCTATCTTGAATATCATCGCTGGCAAATATAATCGAAAATCCCATATAAAGGCGGTAAGGAATGGATTAAAAGATACTGAAAAACATTTGAGGTATATCTAAAAGTAGGGTATTGTACCATTATATCCGGCGTCACGCAAGCATAAACTATCGTCTTTTTTGCAAAATGTCGAAAGATAAACGAATCTAAACGCATTTCACAGTAAATGGAAAACCTTTAAAAATCGTCGGCATAATGGCAAATTTTTGAAGATGAAATCACGTTTAGACAGTCAAAAAAATATGAAGAGAATCTTGTGTGTTGTGTTTGTCAATAATGCTATTTGAGTGTGATGAAAATGTAAAAGAGAAAATTTTAAATTATATTAATATCAGATATTCAGTAAAATGTATTACTTTTGCAAACGAATTTTAGTCGGTATCGCAGTATAGTGTGTTGTTATAGATAAACACGTATGTGGTATGTGGAGGATATGACTGAGCAGCAAGAGATACGAACGTTTTGAATGGCTTGAGGCGGAGGTCAAAGAGATATCAAAAGCATACTTATTTGTAGAAAATAAGTTTTAATTAGGGTTAAAAATTGGAGGAATGCGACGAGAGGTCGTATTCCTTTTTTCTGTAAGAGACTATGATTGTAGTGTTGGAGAGGGTTGAGTTGGGCGGAGGAGTAGAAAAGTAAGGCTGCGGAGGAGAATGAAGAGATTTTTTTCTTTTGAGTATCAACGACAAACGAATTATGAGGAAAATTTAAGGCTGAAATAATTTGCAAATAAGAAAAGAATATCTATCTTTGCACTCGTTATGACAAACGGACATAACAAACATAAGCGTTGGTGTGGTAGTTCAGCTGGTTAGAATACATGCCTGTCACGCATGGGGTCGCGGGTTCGAGTCCCGTCCATACCGCAAAGAGACAACCTGTAATGGATTGTCTCTTTTTTTACTTCATAGCACTTCGGTACTGCAGAAATAGGATACAACTATGAAAACAAAATTCTTTATTCTCTTAGTTTGTACATGCTTAACAACAAACATTATGTCACAGAAAGAAAGAAACGAAATCGAGACACGTTACAAGTGGAATTTGACAGACCTTTATCCTACACTCGATGAGTGGAGAGCCGAACTCAATGCCCTTACGGCGGAATCGGAAAAGATACGCACTTTCAAAGGTCGCATAGGAGCGTCGGCGGAGGATATGTATAACTATTTTGATTTTAACAGCAACTTTGGCAAGCGTTTTGCTCGTTTGGCTATCTATGCCTCGTTGCTCTCAGACGAAGACATGCGCGATGCCGACAATATGGCACTTTATAAGGAGATAGAGAATCTAAGCATCAACTGTAGTCAGTTGTCGGATTTCGAGTCGGCAGAACTTGCGGAGATACCCGAAGAGACATTTGAGAAGTACATGCAGCAGAAGCCCGAACTTGCCGCTTACCGCATGAACATCACTAAGATAATACGCCAAAAGGCTCATACGTTGAGTGACAAAGAGGAGTCGTTGATGTCGAAGACAAGTATCATGGGAGACCCGGCAAATTCGGCTTATAGTGTATTTACCAATGCCGAAATGCCATGGCCTACAATCAAGATATCTGATGGCAGTGAAGTGGTTCTTAATCAAGCCGCATTCTCTCAACTTAGAGCTTCGGCGAATGTGGCAGACCGCGAATTGGCATTCAATGAATTTTGGAGCACATGGAAGAAGTTTGAGGGTACATTTGGCGAGCTTATGAACGGCAATATCAAGCAGACACTCTTTTACAGTGTGGCACGCAAGCATAATTCGTCGCTCGAAGCATCGCTCTATGGCAACAATATACCCACCGATGTATATCACTCACTCATAGAGAGTGCGAACAAACATCTTGATACATTCCATCGTTACTTGAAGCTCAAACAGCGTCTCATGGGGTTGGAGCAACTCAAATACTCTGACCTCTATGCTCCGGCGGTGAAAGATGTGGAACTCAAATATAGTTACGAAGAGGCGCAAGAGTTGGTGTTGGAAGCCGTTAAGCCACTCGGCAAGGAGTATGTCGATGTGGTCAAGAGAGCTTTTGACGAACGTTGGATAGACGTATATCCCAACATAGGCAAGTCGTCGGGAGCATATTCCAATGGCGGAGCATACGATGTGCATCCGTATATCCTCATGAACTACAACGGACAGTATACCTCTGTCGGCACGCTCATACATGAGTTGGGACACACCATGCACAGCTACCTCTCAAACAAGAAACAACCTTACAATACATCGCGTTATGCTATATTCGTTGCCGAGGTGGCTTCTACATTCAACGAGGCACTTTTGGACCATATCATGTTGCAGAAGATAACCGACAAAGACCAACGTATATCGTTGTTGATGAATATGCTCGATGGCTTTAAAGGAACGCTCTTCCGTCAGACGCAGTTTGCAGAATTTGAACTTGCCATGCACGAAGCCGGACAGAGGGGAGTGCCGCTGACAGGCAAGACATTCTCAAAGATGTATGGAGATATAGTGCGTAAATATTACGGTCATGACAAAGATGTCTGCTACGTAGATGAAAAGGTGGATATGGAATGGGCGTTTATACCGCATTTCTACCGTCCGTTCTATGTATATCAGTACAGCACATCGTTTGTAGCATCGCAGGCGCTTTCAGAGATAGTACTTGGAGGCGACAAAGAGGCGATGGAGCGATATTTGGAATTCCTCTCATCGGGAGGCAGCGATTTCCCTATCGAATTGCTCAAGAAAGCCGGTATCGACATGACAACAGCAGAACCATTTGAGAAAGCCATAGAGAAGATGAATAAGCTCATGGACGAGATAGAGAAGTTGCTCGAGAGATAGAAAAGAAGATGATAAAATACTCTATACAAAGCCTGTACGAGACATGTTTTCGTACAGGCTTTTGTGATAGATGTTGTTTAAAATAAAAATTAATCAGTTCTAATATCCTTTTGTTTGCATATTAAAAATAAATACATATCTTTGCCGTATCAATTCTATGAAGGAGATTTGAATTTATAGAAAGTACAACATCAATGAATAGGTTTCTATCTTTGTGGCTGTTGCGGGTAATGTGATATTGTTGCATTTTGTAATTATACAGCAAGAGTCAAAGAGAACAACTTCGCAAGGAAGTGATGTTTGGCTTGAAGATATATTCAGAACGACTTCTAAACCTGATACAATCAAACCACAAAATTTTAATCCGTATATATGTACGACAAAAACGAGCTTGGCAGTAAGCTTCTCCTTGATTTGCGAGTGATAGCAAAAGAACTTGGAATAAGACGAGTAGAGCAGTACAAGAAGAAGGAGCTAATAGAGAAGATGTTGGAAGTTCAAGGCGGTACACAGACTTCAGCGTCGGAGGCAACAGAAAAAACCGAAGAGAAGACCGCAGCTGTCAATGTCGAAGAGACTAAGGCAGAGGAAAAGGAGGCTCCAAAAGAGAAAGAGGAGACAGCCGTTGAAAAAGAAGAAACTTCAGGAGGTTTTGAGGATCTAATAGGAGATATATTCAGATCACATCAAGATAGTAGTGCGCAAGCAGAAACGCCTGCACCGCAGCGTCGTGCGCCTCGTGCCCGTGTGCAACGAACAATCACAGTCACCAATAATGCCAAAGATTGGAGAAAGGGTGACGAGATAAAGAAGAGAGACATTCACGCAGTGCCAAAGTCTCCGTATGACAATAACGAGGAAGGATCGTCGCCATCTAATGTTTCGGAGAGAGTCTCGTCGGCAAGTGCAACAGAGATGCCTCGTCATAGTGAAATGAAGAGCTTCGAGTCGGCGTCGGAAGAGAAACGCGACGAGGTCAAGACAATGCCAATAGGTGAAATACTCATGCGTCAGGGCGGTAGAAATCCGATGTTCTCGCAGTATAACACAGATGTAAATAACGCAGAACAACGTCCTTCGTATCAAAATAACTACAACAGATACAACCAGCGCGATGTATATAACTTTGAAAGCCTTATATCGGCAACAGGAGTCTTGGAACTAATGTCTGACGGATATGGTTTCTTGCGCTCGTCGGACTACAACTATCTCAATTCGCCAGATGACATATACGTGTCGCAGGCACAAATCAAATCTTACGGTTTGAGAAGCGGTGACACCGTTCAGGGAACTATACGTCCGCCGCGTGAAGGAGAGAAGTTTTTCCCACTCGTCAGAGTAGACAAGATTAACGGCAAGACACCGGAAGAGGTTCGTGACAGAGTACAGTTTGAACATCTTACACCTATATTCCCTACGGAGAAATTTAAACTATCGCAAGGACGACGTGCCAACGTTTCGACACGCATTGTCGACTTGTTTTCGCCGATAGGAAAAGGGCAGCGCGGTCTGATAGTAGCACAGCCTAAGACAGGTAAGACTGTTCTCCTCAAGGATATAGCAAATGTCATAGCCGAAAATCACCCTGAAGTATATATGATAATATTGCTCATCGACGAACGTCCGGAAGAGGTGACAGATATGGCACGCTCGGTAAATGCTGAGGTTATTTCATCTACATTCGATGAGCCGGCAGAGCGTCATGTTAAAGTGGCAAATATCGTATTGGACAAGGCGAAGAGAATGGTGGAGTGTGGTCATGATGTGGTGATACTTCTTGACTCGATAACACGCTTGGCCCGTGCTTACAATACCGTATCTCCGGCATCGGGAAAAGTCCTCTCGGGTGGTGTTGACGCCAACGCTCTTCACAAGCCAAAGAGATTCTTCGGTGCGGCTCGTAATATCGAAGATGGAGGTTCGCTCACCATCATCGCAACAGCTCTCACTGATACAGGTTCTAAGATGGACGATGTAATCTTCGAGGAGTTTAAGGGAACGGGCAACATGGAGCTTCAGCTTGACCGTAAGATTGCCAATAAACGAGTATTCCCGGCTGTCGATGTCAACATGTCAAGTACTCGTCGCGATGACTTGTTGCATAAGCAAGACACACTCAACAAGATGTGGATTCTCCGCAACAAGGGTTTGTCAGATATGAACCCGACGGAGGCGATGTCATTCCTCGTTGACCGCATAAGCAAGACGGTGAACAACGAAGAGTTCCTTCTGACAATGAATTCGTAAAGATAGCACCTATCTCATTATATCAAAGCCTCGTCGTTCTGATGGGGCTTTTTTTATTGCTATTGACATACGCAAGAGTAACGATGTGCGACTTGAAATGTACAATCTGATTTGCACAGAACGGAGCGCATCGAATATTAGGACAGTGTCGGATAAATGGTCTGTAATAAAAAATTAAATGCTTCTTAAATAAAATGTCAAAGTCACGTTATTTTATTGTATCTTTGGGGCAAAGCGAGAAGAGAATCAGAAGGCTATTGGTAATATAAACATCAAAAGAGATAAAGAAGAGATGGAATATTTAATGAATGACATAGATGATGATAAGGATCGAAGTCTGTCGTTGGAGTGGGAAGGACAGCCGTTTGTGATGGAATATGCAAATGACATAGACTGCGATGTAGTACGACGTCTGCCGGCGGAGTGGGAAGAGCAGTCGTTTGTACAGATAACATGGCCAAACGAAGATACAGATTGGAGCGATGTGCTCGATGAAGCCATAGAGTGTTACAAGAATATCGTTGCCACAATAACAAAATACGAACCAATGGTCATCGTGGCGCGAGACAGAGGAGAAGTAGAGCGACATCTGACAAAAGAACAACTCGGACGTGTGACGATAGTAGAGGCTCCGATAAATGACACATGGGCTCGTGACCACGGCTTCATAACAGTCGAAGAAGATGGCGTACCCGTGTTGCTCGATTTTCAATTTAATGGTTGGGGATTGAAATTTGCTTCGGACAAGGACAACATGATAAACCGTTACCTCTACAAGGCGTTGTTTGAAGAAAGAGGTTACAGATATGAAAATCATTTGGGTTTTACATTAGAAGGTGGCTCGATAGAGAGCAACGGAGAGGGAATGCTCCTTACGACGGAGGAGTGTCTCAGTTCGCCGAACCGAAACGGAGATATGACACAGAGCGACATATCGGAGTCGTTGGACGCATTCTTTGAATTGGAGTCAATACGGTGGCTTGGCAGTGGATACCTTGCCGGAGACGATACCGACAGTCATATAGACACATTGGCACGTCTTGCACCCGACAACACAGTACTCTATGTCAAATGTGACGATGAAACAGACGAGCATTACGAAGCGTTGAAAGCCATGGAGGACGAGTTGAAAGCCATGCGCACCAAAGATGACGAGCCGTTCAACCTTGTTGCATTGCCGATGTGCAGTGCCGTGTATGACCCGGAAAATGGAGAACGATTGCCGGCTACATATGCCAATTTCCTATATGTCAACGGGGCAGTAATAGTTCCGACGTACAATGTGCCGGAAGATACAACGGCGGTGGAGATATTCAGAGCGACATTCCCCGACAGAAAGATAGAGACAGTCGACTGTTCGGTATTGATAAGACAGCATGGGTCGTTGCACTGTGTGACGATGCAGTTTCCAAAGAGCGTAAAATTATAACGAGATGACAAGAAAGATAAAAGTAGGATTGATACAGCAGAGCGTCAGTCTGCCGGTGGAGCAGAACATGGCGAAACTGAAAAAGAATATAGAAGATGTAGCCGGTCGTGGCGCAGAACTTGTGGTATTGCAGGAGTTGCACAACACACCCTATTTCTGTCAGACGGAAGACACGGAGATGTTTGAATATGCGGAGCCAATACCCGGACCGTCGACAGACTACTACGGAGCAATAGCCAAAGAGTTGGGCATAGTGCTTGTAACATCGCTCTTCGAACGCAGAATGGCAGGGTTGTATCACAATACTGCCGTTGTCTTTGACAAAGACGGAACGATAGCAGGAAAATATCGGAAGATGCATATTCCCGACGACCCTGCATATTACGAGAAGTTTTATTTCACGCCGGGCGATATAGGCTTTGAGCCGATAGAGACAAGCATAGGCAAGTTGGGCGTCTTGGTGTGTTGGGACCAATGGTATCCCGAGGCAGCACGTCTGATGGCAATGAAAGGAGCCGAAATGCTCATCTATCCCACAGCCATAGGCTGGGAGAGTACAGATACCCCCGAAGAGAAAGAGCGTCAACGTTGTGCATGGGAGACAGTACAGAGAGGTCATGCCGTGGCAAATGGCATGAACGTCATAACGGTCAACAGAATAGGATATGAAGCCGACCCTTCGGGAGTGACGGGAGGCATAGAGTTCTGGGGTAACAGCTTTGTTGCCGGTCCGCAGGGGGAGATGCTCTTCAGAGGGTCAAATAAGAACGAAGAGAATACCATAGTAGAGATAGACATCAAACGTTCGGAAGATGTCCGACGAATATGGCCATTCTTCAGAGACAGGCGCATAGACAGCTATGGAGACATCACAAAACGCATGAGAGATTAAAAACATACGGAGTATGAAGACAAAGATAATAACATTAATGACACTAACGACAATTATGGCATCGTGTGACATGAAGCAAGACAATGTGTTGATGAATGAAGAGTTTGAGACACCATACGGAGTGCCTCCCTTCGAGCAGATAAAATATTCGGACTATGTGCCGGCTTTCGAAGCTGCCTTAAAGTCGTGTAATGAGACGGTAGAACTCATAGTGAGCAATCGTAACGAAGCCACATTTGAAAATACCATCATACCCTTTGACCGTCGCGAGATACATCTAAGTACCCTCACAAACATATTGTTCGGACTTAGAGAGACGGAAAACTGCGATTCGTTGTCGGCAATAGCTGAGGTTGTGCTACCGATGTTGACATCGTACAGCGATGACGTGGTGATGAATAAACCGCTCTTTGAACGAATAAAGAGAGTCTACGACACACGCAAAGAGGCAGGTCTTGACAGTTCGCAGATACGTGTTGTGGAGAAGTATTACGATGACTTTGTACGCAATGGAGCGTTGCTTTCGGACAAAGACCAAGAGACACTGCGAGGATATAATCAGGAGTTGTCGTTGCTACAACTCAACTTTGGCAACAACCTCTTGGAGGAGACGAATAGCAGTTTTCGCCTATTGATAGACAGTGTGCCAGACCTTGCCGGATTGCCCGAGGGAGTCGTAGCCTCAGCCGCAGAGCGAGCAAAGGAGGCAGGCGAAGATGGCAAATGGCTCTTCACGCTCAGCAAGGCAAGCATGATACCATTCCTCACATATTCGGAGCGTCAAGACCTTCGCAAGGCCCTTTATGACGGCTATTGCATGAGAGGCAACAACGGCAACAAGTACGACAATAAAGAAATATTGGCAAAGATGGCAACGATAAGAGCGAAGAGAGCCGCTCTTTTAGGATATGCCAATCATGCCGAATACGTCATAGCCGAGAATATGGCTAAGACACCACAAGCCGTAGAGACCTTTTTGATGAACCTGTGGACACCGGCATTGAAGAAAGCAAATGCAGAGTTGCGCGAGATGAAAAACTTCGCCTACCGATACGACCGCACAACGAAGATAGAGGCGTGCGACTGGTTCTACTGGGCAGAGAAGTTGCGCAAGGCGAAATATGATGTCGATGAGCAGATGTTGTCGGAGTACTTCGTATTGGAAAACGTACAGAAAGGAATGTTTGAAGTCGCAACAAAACTCTATGGAGTGACATTCAAGAAGATAGAAGAAATACCATTGTACAACCCCAACAATGTAGTATATGAAGTCAGTGAAGCCAACGGCGAATATATAGGACTGATATACTTTGACTTTCACCCTCGAGCATCGAAGGGCGGAGGTGCATGGTGTACAGGATTCCGTGATGCTCTCGATAACTTCGACGGCACACGCACACCGGCTCAAGTATCTATCGTATGCAATTTCACGACGCCGACAGCCGACACCCCGGCATTGTTGACATTTGACGAAGTGCAGACAATGTTCCATGAGTTCGGACATGGCTTGCATGCATTGTTCTCAAGTGGCAAATATCGCAAGACAGCAGGAGTGGTTCCGCGAGATTACGTGGAGTTGCCATCGCAGATAATGGAACATTGGGCGGCAGAACCGGAGGTAATGAAGATGTATGGTCGTCACTATAAGAGTGGCGACACGATACCAGACGCATTGATAGAGAAACTGAAGTCGGCAGGCACATTTAATCAAGGTTTTGCTACGGTGGAGTATCTTGCGGCATCGCTCTTGGACCTCAAGTGGCATACGTTGTCGGCTGATACGACGGTAGCAAATGTCAATAAGTTTGAAGCAGACGCAATGAAAGCCATAGGCCTCATGGAGGAGATAGTGCCGCGCTATCGTTCAACATATTTCGCACACATCTTCGATGGCGGATATTCGGCCGGATATTACGTCTACATGTGGGCTGAACTATTGGATTGTGACGCATTCAACGCATACAAAGAGACGGGCGACCTATACAATCAGGACTTGGCAGGCAAGTTTAGAAAACATTGTCTGTCGGAGATAGGCGAATATGACCAAATGGGTCAGTACGTCAAGTTTAGAGGACAAGAGCCAAATATTGAATACTTGCTCGAAAACAGAGGTCTTAAGTAGAAGCAACGAACATCGGGTGTGGAGAATACAAAACTCCATGCCCGTTATTTTGATACAACAGAAAACACGAGGAATATGGCAAATATAGAAAAGCTAAATCAAGAGTCGCAGAAGAAAGAGTTTTGCGAACTGCTTCGTTCTACAGGGCGTGAAGATATAGAATATGTGATAGAAGACCTTTCGGATATGGGATTCTTTGAAGCACCTGCATCGACACGATTTCATCTCTGCTACGAAGGCGGACTATGCGAACATTCGCTTAACGTCTGCAAGGTGGCATTGATGTTGCGCGAACAGATGATACAGATGAAGCCCGAGATGGAGCCGATGTTCCCGAAAGATAGTGTCATAATAGCAAGTCTGTTGCATGACGTATGTAAAGCCGATATCTACAAGCCCGTAGTAAAGAAGAAAAAGAACGATTTAGGCGTCATTGTCGATGTGCCGGGTTGGGACGTCGATTATAGTAACTTCCCTCTCGGTCATGGCGAGAAATCGGTGATAGTGATATTGAGAATGGGATTTGCGCTCACCGACGATGAGATAATGGCTATACGTTGGCACATGACAGCGTGGGATTTGGCATTCCAAAGTGCGGAGATGAAGAACAGTCTGAATACAGCGAAAGAAAAATGTCCGTTGTGTGCACTTATACAAGCGGCAGACGGATTGTCGGCAAATATATTGGAAAACGAAAAAGACGTAGAATGATAAAGTATTGTTTATCTGCCCTCTTTGCCCTTTTAGTAACTTCATATTTGCGAGCAGAGGAGTCCGATTGGCTCATATTTCCCCAAGCCGGAGCAGAGCAGTGTGACGTCAAGGGAAGACCGACGTATTTTGCCAATCCGCATCAGACGGATATATCGCCCCGAAACAGTGGCTATTATGAGTCGTTGGCAGATGGAATGGCATTGTGGAGAGTAGGCATAGCCTCAGAGAGTGCCGCGAATATGAATGTCATATTGGAAGATGTCGTATTGTTGCCGGAGGAGCGGATAAAGATATATGCACCGTCAAGACCCTATGAAGCACAGATAGTGACGATAATGAACCTCGCAACCAACGGCATAGTGCAAAGTCAGATAGTGAAAGGCGACTCTATCATCGTAGAGCATTGGGGCAGAGTAGATAGCGAGCCACAGCTGAAGATAACACGTGTCAACTGCGGCTTCATGAATATCGACAGAGAACAAGGAGAAGAGAGAGCTAATAAAGTGGGAAACATCGGCGATTCGTCATCGTGCGAAGTAGATGCCACGTGCAATGAGGAATACAAGGATGTGAAACAGTCGGTATGCAGATTGATAATAGACGGAGCCAGTTTCGGAACAGGCGTGTTGATAAACAACACATCTAACGATGGCACACCTTATGTTGCAACAGCCGCGCATGTGTTGTTAAATAGTAAGATAAAGACGTGTATAGCAGATTTCAACTTCGAACGACCTCTATGTAAGGAATACATCTCCAATAGCGATGGAGAACGAATAGAAGACGAAGCAGAGTTGGTTGTTTACTCCGAAATACACGATGTCGCAATATTGAAACTTGGTAAAAAACCATCGGAAGATATAATGCCATATTGGGCAGGTTGGGACTTGAGTAAGTCGCACGATGGTATTGTACACTGCATACATCACCCTATGGGCGATGTCAGAAAAGCCTCTCAAGGCAAAGGAGCCAGAACGGCAAGTTATGATTCAGACAGGACAAACAACAACCTCTCTTTTGCAAAGAATAATCATTGGCTTGTAGGTGAATGGACAGTGGGGACGACCGAAGGAGGCTCTTCGGGTTCGGGCTTGTTCAATAAAGATATGTATCTCATCGGTTTTCTCTCCGGAGGGTCAGCAACATGTCATCGTCCATACAACGACTATTTCTGGAGATTGGAGAACAGCTGGGAAATAGAGGGTTCAACGACGACAATAAAGAGCGTATTGGACCCCAAAGGAACCAATGCGACACGCTGTGAAGGCGCATATCACTACGAAACAAAGAAGTTGGAACAAGTCTTCAATATAGAAATATCAGACCCCGTGACAGCCGACAATAACGTCGATTTTAAAGGTTATATAGCAGGTCATAACGGAGTCAAGACAACAGCCATAGCCGAAGGATACAACACAGAAGAAAAGTGCGTGGAAATATGCGGAATATATCTCGCACCACGTAAAGCAATGTCGTTCAACGGACAAACCTTTAACATCAAAGTTTGGTCGGATAAGGACGGAATGCCCGACGAAGTATTGTATGAAAAAAACGACTTGTCAAATGCCACACTCAAACAAAAGAAACTCAATTATATACCCTTCGATGAACCATTGACAACAGAGAACGCTTTCCATATAGGTATTGAATTTGACTATGGAATGACAACATCTGACACAATATCCCTCTATTACACCTTTGCGAACCAAAAAGATGGAGCACGTTTTAAAAACAATGGCACATGGGAGCGATATTGCGATATGGTAGGCGTTGACGGATTAAAATGTGACTTGTACATTGGATATAAAGGCGTAGTAACAAACGGCGGAGAAGAAACTCTTGTAAATAAAGATGTTGTAAATGACATCATGGTACAACGAAAGGGAAATAAACTTCATATTATCGGAACGGACTTGAAGACTGTGAGTATCTACGATGTCATGGGACGAAAGATAAACTTGCAAAAGATAAACAAAGAAGCTGGACAAATCATCGTTGACATATCGTCGGTACAAAAAGGCGTATATCTGTTGAATATAACAACGCAAAGAGGCCAATCGACGATAAAAGTGTATGAAGGGTTGTAGTAGCAAGAAAGAGAGGATAGAATAACAAATGAAAATAAAACATTGGATAGAAGCATTTAGGTTAAGGACATTGTTGTTGTCCTTTTCCCTCATAATAATGGGTTCGACAATAGCCTATTGTGAGGGAGATTTTAACACAGAGACCTTTGTCATGGCATTGCTGACGACACTCTTTCTGCAGATATTGTCCAATATCGCCAACGACTATGGCGATGCCGTGAGTGGAGCCGACTATGCCGGCAGAGTAGGACCGGCAAGGCAAGTACAGAGCGGAGCCATAAGCCGTCAGGAGATGAAACGAGCCATATATGTCTTTGTCATACTGTCGTTAGTCAGCGGAGTAATGTTGCTCATGCAATGCAAAGCCGTCTTGGGTTGGAACGGAGTGTTGAAGATGTTTCTGCTTGGTGTAGCGAGTATCATGGCAGCGATATGTTATACCGTAGGAAAGAAACCATACGGATACATGGGCATGGGAGATGTATTCGTCTTTGTATTCTTCGGATTGGTAGGAGTAGAGGGTAGTTATGTGTTGTATGGAGGCGAATTGTCGTTGTGGGTATTATTGCCGGCGTCGAGTGTAGGCCTGCTATCAATGGCGGTGCTGAACATGAACAACATGCGAGACATGGAGAGTGATAATCGTTCGGGGAAAAAGACAATCATAGTTCGACATGGCATAGAGTGGGGCAAGAAGTACCAAACAGTGCTTGTCATAGGAGCATTTGTGTTGATGGGAATATACGTCTGCTTTCAAGGTAGTGTATATCAATATGGATACATGATAGCAATTCCGATATTTGCGAAACACCTTGTGGAGGTATGGCGTAATAAGGAGAGTAGATTGTTAGATGGGCAGTTGAAAGTGGTATCCATGGGAACGTTGGTGATGGTTATGGGATATGTCATCGGAACAATCTTGGAAATGTAAAAGATAAAAGATAATTTTACGAGAGAACAAAAACGAGAATCATTATGGATACAGTAAATGAAAGAATAATGAGAGTTCGCGACATGATGGAGAGACGCGGACTTGATGCTTTTTTGGTGTTGACAGAAGACCCACATGGCAGTGAATATCCCGCAACATATTGGAAATTCAGAGAATTCTTGTCGGGGTTTAATGGTTCTGCCGGAGTATTGCTAATCACAAAGCAGCATGTTGGGTTGTGGACCGATTCTCGCTACTATTTGCAAGCAGAGAAACAACTGAGAGGGACGAGCATAGAATTATTTAAACAAGGCACGCCCGGAGTCCCGGATTATGTATCGTATCTCACATACGTATTACCATCGGGCAGTGTAGTGGGAGTAGATGGTTTTACCCTGTCATATAGCAAATACAAAGAGATGCGCAAAGCACTTGACCCGTTTGATATAAGGATAAAATTCAAAGTAGATATACATGAAGATGTCTTTGTTCCAAGAGAAGCACTTCCCACAGACGAAGTGACGGAAATGTTGCCAGATGTGGCAGGACTTACGCGACTTGAGAAAGTGGCACAAGTGAGAGACCTGATGATAAAGAACAATGTGACACATTACATAGTGAGTGCATTGGACGATATAGCATGGCTGACCAACCTCAGAGGAACAGACGTAGAGTACAATCCGGTGTTTTACGCCTACATGATAATAACTCACGATGAAGAACATCTCTACATCAATCCACATAAGTTGACATCAACAATAAGTCGACGATTAGACGAAGACGGAATAAAAGTGTCGTTGTACGACCATTTTGAAAAGAACTTAGGTAATTTGTCCGAAGGTTCCGTTGTCTATTATGACAATCAGCGAGCATCGGTTAGAAACATCTACGCACTTCCGGATAACGTCAAAAAGATAGGCGGAAACAGCTTGATAGGCAAGTTGAAAGGTTGCAAATCGGCAGTAGAAATAAAGCATATACACTCGGCGCATGAGCGAGATGGAGTAGCGATGGTCAGATTCCTCTATTGGCTGACGAGAGCCATGGAATTGAATACACGTCTTACAGAGATGGACATTGCCGAAGAATTGCTCTCATTCAGGAAAGACCAGCCATATTTCATGGGAGAGTCATTCGGAACAATATCGGCCTACGGTTCAAATGCCGCCATAGTGCACTATTCGCCAACGATAGAGACCAACAAAATTGTAGAACCAAAAGGCTTCTTATTGTTGGATTCCGGAGGACAATATGTAGACGGAACGACAGACCTGACACGAACCATCGCCATGGGAGATTTGACCGAACAGCAATGCAGAGATTATACCTTGGTGTTGAAGGGGCATATAGCACTTGCCACACAGCAATTTCCGGAAGGGACACGAGGCGTACAACTTGACACATTGGCACGAATGGCGATGTGGCAGGAGGGAATAGACTACGGACATGGCACAGGACATGGCGTAGGATACTTCCTGAGCGTACATGAAGGACCGCAGAGAATAGCCAAAGTAGACAACGGCAATGCCTTTGAAGAAGGAATGTTGACCTCTAATGAACCGGGCATATATAGAGCAGGACGTTATGGAATAAGGATAGAAAACCTTATGATGTGTGAAAAGGCAGAGGAGAGTTACTTTGGTAAATTCTTGAAATTCAGAAGTGTGACACTCTGTCCGATAGATACGAAGCCTATCGTCGTGGAGATGCTCACAGATAAAGAGTTGGCATGGCTAAATAGTTATCATGAGAAAGTAAGAACTGTCATAATGCCATATTTGGAACATTATCCGGAAGAGCAAGCATGGCTGGCAGAAGCGACAACAGCCCTTGTACGAGGATAGAGCGGAGAAGAGTAGCATTCTTTAGACCAAGAATATGTCGGAAAGCAACCTCTGTTTTATCAAAAAGAGAGAAAGGCGTAATGATGTTGTAACGTTGTTGAAATGACGTTTGAAATGCGTTTGAAGAGCGTTTGAAAGATAGATAATGGTGCGCACCTATTTTTTATGCTTTGTTGTCTGTTTTGATGTATTTGGGCGAGTCACCATATTCGTTTGTCGTCGTGTAACTATCGAAGCAACACAAGACAATCATTATAATCTGATAACCGGCAACAACAAATAAAAAAGTCAAACACTTTGATATAAGCGACATTATCAAATCGCTATCAGAGTCAAAGGAGCCTTCATGGTTGATGATAATCAGATTATAGAAGAAGTAAAAGAAAAAAGACGTTTTTAGAACTATGCCTAAAACCCACCACCAACCACTACGTCCTATGTCATGCAATCTGCGAAAAGCCAAAGGTATCATCAACAAGTCAAGAACAAAACCGACAAAAGGCGAGAATACAAAAGATAAAGCATAAACCAGTAATTGAGTCCACCAAAACTCAGAACGTCGCGAACGACCTTTAAATTGTATAATTTTATTTGCGGAAGCAGAGATGGCTTCGGTAAACGAGTATCATATCAGAGTTTCTAAACGACAATAAATGCTTTCGATATACCCTCAAAAGTAGCAATAAATCCGTCATTGTCAATAAAAGCGTTGTAAATGATTATCAAGAATAGGGTTAAAGAATGCAAATAGCTAATAAAAAAAGGATTGAAAATTGCCTTCATACCAATAAAAAGCACTAATTTTGGGCAGAAAATTTTATAACAACAAAATAATAATGAATAAAGACAACGTTATTTTCGACCTAATCGGAAAGGAATATGCCCGCCAG